>CAZAHB010000291.1:0-5819 GCA_964484945.1 uncultured Armatimonadia bacterium
GTTGACAATGAGTGAGCGCGTTGCTGTCGTCAGGAGGGGCGGCCCTCACGCCTCGTCGTTTGAGGCGTGAGGGTGATCCCGGCCACGCACGGGATCAGCTTCCTTGCCCGCCCGCTGTTTGCCGTTGGATGTGTGGCAGGCCGAACGACGGGCTGGCAGGGAAGCTGTCGCCCGCGTGCCGCAGGACCCCGCGAAGCGGGAGTCACGACAGCGGACACTCGGGCGCCACTTTTCCCGCCGCAGGCGCGAAAAGCAGCCCCTCCGTACGACTTCCGTTGATGCCCTCGCAATTTCTGGAATATGAGTTCCAGTCTGCGGACGCTGTCGTTCCCCCGGTTCCCCATTCACGGTTCCCGTTTCCCGGCCCTTATGCCCACATGTCCAACTCGATCTCGGCCGCCTCGACGTATCCCACGGTCTCTGCATGGCAATTCGTCACCGGGACGCGCTCGAACCGCTCCGCGAGGTCCTCCGGCACATCGATCCTCGCCTGTCGCATGAGCGAGATGATCACCGGGGCGTGCGGGCGGCCGGAGCCGTCGGAGGACTTCACTGCTATGCCGATGCCGCGGTCACGCGAGGCCATGCAGAACAGCCCCTCGGCGCCGCCCTTCGCGACGATGTCTCCGCCGCCGAGGCGAAGAAGTTCGGTATTGAACGAGCCCTTTGCGCTGACCATCACCGGCTTTGCGGCCATGGCATCGCAGAGCCGACGCGACGCGGGTGCGAGTGCATCGGGGAGGTCCTCGTCCGCAGCCAGCCGCGCGAATGCGCGTGCCATTGCTGCCAGCGGCATCGCGACCGTGGGGGCGCCGCAGCCGTCGCGTCCGACGGTGAAGGCCTCTTCGGGGACATTCGAAAGCAGGGACAGATCGAGCGCTATCAGTCGCTGAACCGGGTGCTCGAAATCGAGGTACCCGTCAGTCTGTGCGTCGATAGCCCGGGCAGTTGCGAGCATCCCCGAGTGCTTGCCCGAACAGTTGTTGTGAAGTTGCGAGGGCTCCTCGCCGGCGCGGATCAGTCGGTTGCGCTCGTCGGTATCACCGGGCCAGTGCGCGCCGCAGTTGAGATCGGTTTGATCGAGGTCGAGCTTTGCGAGGAGCCCGTGCACGGTCGCCACGTGATCCGCCGAACCTGAGTGTGACGCGCAGCAGACCGCGAGTTCTTTCTGCGTGAGGTCGAACTGATCGGCCGCTCCGCTGGTTACGATCGGCAGGGCCTGGATGGGCTTGGATGACGAGCGCCAGAACTGCACGCCCTCGGGATTGCCTGCGCTCGCGAGCAGGCGCCCGTCTGCCTGGCAGATGGCGACGCGACCGTAGTGAGTGCTCTCCACGACGTCGTCGCGGCTGACCGTCGCGAGAGGGACCACCTCAATGTGTGTTCGCTTCATGCTGCACCGCTCCCTCCGGGTTCTATAGCGAGGTAGATTTGAACGAACGACCGCCTCGCACCTCCCGGAGACACGGACGGGGGAGCGGGGAGCGGGCAGTGGGGAAAGGGAACGGCAACGGCAACCGCAACGGCATCCGCCCACAGCGGAGGCCCGCGCCACGTGCGTGAAAGGGCCAATCAACGACCCGGCAAATGTGGCGCGGGCCCGTGAGCTGCGAGCTTCGTACTTACTCTTCCGCTTCTTCCTCCGCTTTCTTCTTGCGGCGCATGAAATTCACGCGCAGATCGGTCAGCGTGCGCTCGAACTCGCGCTTCTCCTCATCAGTCGCCTCGTCGCCAAGCTGCTCAACCAGCATCCCGGTGGTATCGATGGCAACTCGGGCGCACCCGAGGTCCATCTCTGTCTCATCCGAGCCGTAGCGCGGCTGCAGGCCAAGCGCGATCCAGCCCTCCTGGGCGAACAGTCCGATCGCCGCGCGCAGCATGTCGAAGACATCCGTGTCTTCCGGCGGCGCCTGTGGGCCGAAGCCGGCCCCCGCGGCTCCCTCTGCGGAGCCGACATCGGGTTCGGCTTCCTCCGCGGTCGCCCCCTCTGCCCGCGCCTCCTCGGACGCGGCGTCCTTGTCGCCGGATACTTGCCGATGGTGTTGATCGTCAGTGCGTTCGTCAGCCATCTGCTTCACCTCACGGTTTCCGGGAACCGCCCGTGGCCGGCAATCCTGCACCGTCCACGGTCACAATACCCGTTCGTCGATCGATCGTGATCTCAGCGTCGATAAACTGCTCAATCACCCACGCGTTCGTTCGCAGGTGCTCGGTGATTCCCTCGGTCACATACCTCGTTCTCCCGGCGGCAACCGCCGCGTACAACAGCAACTGGTCTGCCAGGTGGCGATCGACCGATGCCGAGCCATCCAGAAGTCTGCGCGCGCGCTCGCCTGCCTCGCGTCCTACCTCCTCGGCCGGCTTGCCTCGCTCGCCGATGGCGGAGAAGCCCGCAATACCGCGCTCGAACCCCGCCGCGATGGTCAGCATCGTGCCCGCCGAGAGACAGTCAGGCCGCGCCTCAATCCCGCTGATTCCCGCCGAGCCCAGCGCCTCGCGCGCTCCCTCGATCTGCCGGCTCGTGATGTGCTTCGCCAGCCTCGCCTCGGCCACCGAATAGGCCGTCAGCGAGCGAAGCGCCCCGCGCCGGGCCCAGTCGATCGGTTCGAGCGCGCGCTCCAGCGGCTGGACCCGTGCTTCGATGCATCCACCACCCTTCGGATAGAAGCCGGGCACAAGGCAATCGAGGGCGGCTTCGGCGCCCATCTCGCCGATGGCTGGCAGGAAGACCTCTGCGATGAACTCCTGGGGCGGACTCCAGCGGACGTTCGTCCCGCCGTGCACCTGCACGTGCGACGATCCCGGCGCGAACAGCAGCGCGGGAATGACTGTCTGAAGCACGAGCGTGGTGGCGCCGGCGGTGCCGACGTCGAACTTCCACCGCCCGCTCTGGATCTCGCCCGGCGAAAAGTGAAGCTCCGTGGAGCCCATCTCATCGCCGGAGACCTCCGCCCCGCAAACAGCCGCGGCCGCGCGGACACTCGTCAGATGCTGGGCGGCCAGGCCGGCGTTGGACCGCCCCGCGCGAATATCAACCACCCGCATCTCCCGCCCGAGCAACGCTGCCAGGCCCAGGCTCGTGCGAAGAACCTGGCCGCCGCCCTCTCCGTGTGAACCGTCGATAGTCACCATGGGACAGGAAGTATGACAGTGAGGCGGAAGACGGTCAAGGTGCGGATCCCGCGTGAGATCTGATGACCGCGCGCTTCCTGCCTCGCGTGGCACATTTGACGTGCTTTGTGGGAGGGCCGGCCGCCCGGTGTCGCGAACTACCCCTCCATGATGGTGGTATCAAACGGACCTGACTTCGCGGAAATATCCGCAGAAACCAACTCAGCCGAAGAGACACGAGCGATTGCGCGGCGCCTCGGGGAATTCGTGTCGCCCGGGGATTTCGTGGCGCTTGTTGGCCCCCTGGGAGCGGGGAAAACCGTGTTCGTGAAGGGGCTTGCCGATGGGATGGCGGCCGATGGCGTGGTGACCAGCCCCACGTTTGTGTTGATGCGTCTGCACCACGGTCCCGTGTCTCTGGCTCATGCCGATGCCTACAGGCTGGAGGGCGCGGGGGATCTGGCGGACCTGGGCCTCGCGGACTGGCTCGAGGACTGTGTGGTGGCGCTGGAGTGGGCGGACACCGTGCAGGGGGCGTTGCCGGAGGATCGGATCGAAGTACGGATTGAATACACCGAGGAGGGGCGCCGACTGCGAATACGCGGTCTGGGCCCCCGCTCGGTAGAGGTCGTTGAACAGGTGCAACTGTGAGAATACTTGGCATTGAGACGTCCGGAGACCGGGCGAGCGTCGCGCTCGTGCGCGACGGAGAGGTCGCGGGTGAGCGCGCATTTCCTGCGCGGATGACCCTGAACCAGCGCCTGGCCCCGGAGATTGTGAGCCTTGTCGGAGAGCCGCCGCTGGCCGGTGAGCTTGACGCGGTCGCCGTCGGCATAGGCCCGGGGTCCTTCACTGGCGTGCGGATGGGCGTTGCCGTAGCGAAGGCCATCGCGCACGCGCTCGAGCTGCCCCTCGCGGGCGTCTCCGCACCGGAGGCAATCGTCGCACGCCTGGATGCAGAGCCGGGTGCGGGCGTCTGTGTGCTCCAGACGGCCCGGGCGGATGAGGTGTACGCCACTACACTTACGGTCGGGGCGGACGGGATCGGCGAGGAGGCGGAGCCCACCCGCGTGTTGACCCTCCCACGTGCGCTTCGAACCGCAGAAGAACTGCTCGGACGGCCGCCGCAGTTGTTTGCGGGGAATGCTGTGGAGCAGATGGCTGAGCAGATTCCATCGATATTTCCCGGCGCGAAGATAGCGAATGCGGACTGTGCAGAGCCCCTGGCGGTGGACGTCGCGCGCTTCGCACAACGGCAACCTGAGCGACTGACGTCAGAGACAAAGTTCGCGCTGACTCCCCGCTACGTGCGGCTGTCACAGGCTGAGCGGCAGTTTGGCGTGGATCTTGGGCTGAGGTGATCAAATGTGTGAAGCCGCGGACGTCAGTGCCGAAAGACAGGTCCTGATCCGACGCGCCAGGGCCGCTGATCTCGAGCGCGTGGCTGCAATCGAGGAGCAGAGCTTCCCCACCCCGTGGAGTCGCGACCTTCTGGCCAGCGAACTCGACCAGCCGGGCAGCATCTATATTGTGGCTGAGCGCGGCGGAGAGGTTGCCGGCTTCGTCGGCCTCTGGCACGTTATGGACGAGGGGCACATCTGCACCCTCGCGGTGGACCCCGACCACCGTGGTTGCGGGATCGGTGAGATGCTTGTGCTTTCGGCGTTGAACGCGGCGGTAGACGTCGGTGCAGATGCGGTGCACCTGGAGTACCGGGTCGGCAACGATCCGGCAGCACGGCTCTATGCGAAGCTGGGATTCAAACGGGTCGGGGTTCGAAAGAACTACTATACTGACACGGGAGAGGACGCGGTGCTTGCGCGCATCAATGGGCTGAGCGGCCGGGAGGGCCGTCTGCGCCTCGACGGTGCGTGGAAGCGCTGGAAGGAAGAGAGGAACCTACAGGTTGCAGTTGACTGATGCCAGCCTCGTGCTGGGGATCGAAAGCTCGTGTGACGAGACGGCGGCGGCGGTCGTGCGCGGCGGTCGCGAAATCATCAGTAACGTCGTCGCCTCGCAGGAACAGATGCACGCTCACTTCGGCGGAATCGTGCCGGAGGTGGCGTCACGTCGCCACGCCGAGCTTGTGACAGCCGTCGTCGAGAGGGCCCTTTCTGAGGCCGCAGTGGCGTGGCAGGACCTTGATCTGCTGGCGGTGACGCGAGGCCCCGGCCTGGTCGGTTCGCTGCTGGTCGGGGTGAGTGCCGCGAAGGGGTACGCGCTCGCAACGGGTCTGCCGATGGTGGGCGTGAACCACATCGCAGGGCATATCACTTCCTCATTTCTGCTCGCGCCAGGTGGGGAGGAGCCGGCGCCGCTGGCATTTCCCGCGCTGGCGCTCGTGGCGTCAGGAGGCCATTCAGATCTGGCGGTGGTCGATGAACTCGGTCACTACCGCCTGGTCGGCTTCACGCGAGATGATGCCGCGGGAGAGGCGCTGGACAAGGCTGCGCGGCTGCTGGGACTGGGCTATCCCGGCGGACCGGCGATCGAGCACGCGGCCGCTGACGGCGATGCTTCGGCGGTGGACCTGCCCCGGCCTGACACCGCGGAGGGCTACGAGTTCAGCTTCGCGGGGCTGAAGACCGCGCTGGTTCGAGAGCTTGGGGCCGAAGGCGTGGAGGGCAGCGAGCACTCGGTCGCGGATCTGGCGGGTTCCTTCCAGGAGGCGGTGGTGGACTGCCTTGTGAGGGAGACGGTCGAAGCGG
>CAZAHB010000292.1:0-5728 GCA_964484945.1 uncultured Armatimonadia bacterium
GAGCACGCGATCGTGTACTCCACACCGCATGCGGTGCCGCCATCCATCGACAATCCGTGGGACTTCGGTCAGTGGGAGGCGCAGAGCGAAGCGACCTCCGGCCACTGGTCGGTGGCGCTGCGAACCGAGGATTTCCCGGTCAACGAGTACCACCTCTACCGCGTGCGGTGCTGGGTACGGGCGCGTGACATCCTGCGGCTGCACATCAAGTTCATCGCGACATTCGTTTATCCCGGTCGCGAGGATGAGCCGGTGGAGCGATGGATCCAGCCGCTGCTGAACAATCCGCAGGAGGTCACCCACGCGTCGGGATCATGGGACTGGCAGAGGTGGGAGGCGCTGGTTCCGGTGCGCGAGTTCGTGGAGAAAGGCCGCATCGAGTTCTGGGTGCGCGAGTGGGGGGCGCCGGCGAGTGTCTGGTGTGACGACATGTCGGTGGTCGAGGTAAGGCCGTATCCGTACTTCGAGAGGAGGCGCGATCGATGAGCGCACCGAGGACCGGGCTGGCGGCGGCGCTCATGCTGATAATCGCGCTTCCGGCCGCCGCTGAGACCGAGGTCTCCGCCATCACACATCAGGACATACAGATCGCCTTCGACAATGGCGTAGAGGCTACAATCGCCTCTCGACATCATGCACTCTACGGCCTCAGCAGCGTGCGGATTGACGGGGTGCCCGTGCGCGATGATGAGCTGCCGGCGCACCCTGTGATCAAGCTCCAGGATGCCGGCCCGCATACAGAGTGCAGATTGCGCGAGACCCGCCAGGATGGCGACGCAGTGGTGTTGCACTGCGAGTTGCTGCGCGAGGACGGCGGCCCGGACGAGCTTCTGTGGCGCATCGAGCCGCGCGAGGAGACGATCGATGGGGACCGCTGGGTGGGGCTGGCGTGGCGGTATGAGGTGACCTCGCCGGATGCGCGCATCGATCTGATCCGCGATGTGGGCTCATGGGAGGTCGGCGGCGACATCGAAGGCGCGTTCGTGCAGCCCGGGCCGGACGGACCGCTGGATATGCCGTGGCGACAGACGCCCGGATGGGCCTTCAACACGACGCCGTGGTTCCGATTCCAGTGCGCCGACGAGGGCATGCTCTACGATACGTGGGAGAGCGTCTGCCCGGTCATCTCGTGGGTCGAGCGGCGGGCGCGAGAGAAGCGGCTGCTTACCTTCGACGATGTGCAGCAGGAGCTTCGCCACGAGGCGAGCACACCATTCCGCCGCGTGATGTTCTGCCCGAAGACCGTGCCCGACGGTGTGGCGCGGATCGACGCGTATACGCGCGCGCATGACTACCTGGAGCGCCGGGTCCGGGATGAGTTCGGCATCGAGGACCCCGTCTATCGGCCTGTCTGCAAGGCCCCGCAGCGGCGCGGCGAGCGCTTCCGCGACCGAATTCCGGAGGACCTCGATCTCGTGGAGGATCTGGGCTTCCGCGGGATGTGGATGTGCACCTTCGAATCACGCTATACGGTCAAGCGCAACATCCCGCGGGCGAATGCAGGCGTGTGGAGCCTGCTTCCGGCGGAACTGCTCGGGGGTACCGAGGCGCTTGCGGACCTGGCGGAGGCGGCCAGGGATCGCGAGATCGCGATCTACACGTGGGCGCCCGGCAACAAGATCGTGCCCGAATCGCCGGTCTTCCAGGAGCACCCGGAGTGGCACCTGAAGCTGCCTGAAGGGAAGAAGCCGCGCCTGGGCGGCTCCACGGACCTGCACAGCGGGTACTACGACTACGCGATCGAGCACTACCGCAAGCTTCACGAGGAGACCGGCATCGATGCCGCGTGGTTCGACACGTGGGGGCTGGCCGCCACGCGGGTGCAGGTGCGCGAGGACGGGACGCGTTTCTTCCAGACGCGGAAGGCCTTCGAGATGGTGGCCGACACCCAGGAGGCAGGCATCCGAACGGTGCAGCTTGAGGGCGCGGGCCCTGCCGGACAGGATGCGCTCACGCTGGGTTACTACCGCAAGGGCGAGCCACTGGACTACAAGTCCGCGCGATATGCGAACACCGCGCGGCCCGAGCAGATGAACTATTACTACCGGTCGATTGCGAACAAGTCGTTCCCGATGCTGCCGGTGAAGTACGTGCTGTGGACCTACGAATACCGGGCGATCAACCTTTTCCCCGGCCTGATGAAGCAGGTGCGGCAGGCGAACGTGGACTGGGCGGCGGTGCAGGATTTGATGGTCCGCAGACGCCTGATCGGTGCGGAGGATGACCCGTGGCAGGATGTCGGCGTCGAGTGGACGAAGCCGGAGGCAGCCGAGCGGGCGCTGTTCGCGTACGGGCAGTTCGACTACGCCCTGCCTGCCGGCGCCACTGTAACGGACGTCACGGCCGGAAGAAAGCTCGACTGCCGGGACACTCTTCGCACAGAAACCTGCCACACGTATCGCATTGCAACAACTGCGCGCGACTGACGGTATGAGGAGATAAATGATGGAGACAGTTCGGATCGGGATGGTGGGCGCCGGTTTCGCGGCGGATTTCCACACGGTTGCATTCCAGCAGGTGTCCGGTGTCAACGCCGAGGTGGTCGCAGTTACCTCGCAAAGCGAGAAGAGCCGCACTGAGTTCGCCGCAAAACATGACATCGCTCACGTGTATAAGGACATGAGCGAGATGCTCGGCGAGGAGGACGACCTGGACGTGGTGGACCTGTGTGTGCCTACGTACGTGCACGCGGAGTATATCGTGCAGGCCGCGCAGGCCGGCCTCGATGTCATCGTGGAGAAGCCGCTGACCGGCTACTGCGGGGAGGTCGGCCAGGAGGATGACGAGCTTATCGGCGACACCGTCCCGAAGTCGCGGATGATGGAGTGGGTGCTGGATCAGTGCCGCTACGTTGAAATGGAGATCGAACATTCGGGGATCCGGCTCATGTACGCCGAGAACTGGGTATACGCGCCCGCGGTGCAGAAGGCGCGCCGGCTCGTCGAGGGCGGTGGCGGGCCGATCATGCGCATGATGGCCGAGGAATCGCATTCCGGCTCCCACGCTTCCTACGCGAAGCACTGGTCGATGGCGGGAGGCGGCTCGCTGCTTCGGACCGGCTCGCACCCGGTGGGCGGCGTTTTGTATCTGAAACAGGCCGAGGGCATCGCGCGGGACGGAACGCCGATCCGCCCCAAATCGGTCGTTGCGGATGTTGGTCGGCTGATGGAGATGGACGCCTATGATGCGAGCGAGAGCGCGCTGACGGGCGACCTGGCGGATTGTGAGGACTGGGGCTCGGTGCTGATCACATTTGAGGATGGCTCCGTGGCCGAAGTAACCAGTTCGGATGTGGTGCTCGGCGGCATCTACAACTACGTGAAGGTGTTCTGCTCGCGCGGGCGAATTGAGGCCAATCTCAATCCGAACGACCAGGTGATGATTTACGGACCCGACGAGGATGCGTTCGGGGACGAGTACATCGCCGAGAAACTCTCCACTCGCGCCGGTTGGAACTTCGCCTCACCCGACGAGCACTGGGCATCGGGCTATCCGCAGGAGATTCAGGACTTCGTCGAGTGCGTGGCCAAAGATCGCGAGCCGCTGTCAGGCTGGATGCTCGCGCGGGACGTCGTCGCGGTGATCTACGCGGCGTACGTCTCGGCCGAAGAGGGTCGGCGTGTCGAAGTCCCGATCTAAGCAGGGAGGAAACGTGCATGTGCATCGTTGATCTGACCGGGCCGATCGAGACGGGAATGTGGACCTACGGGCCACCGTATCCGGATGTTGTGATCGAGGAGATCGAGCAGCCGGACTTCATCGAGCACGAGACCTACTCGTGGCGCTTCGTGCTCGGCGCGCAGACGGGGACGTACCTGGAGACCTCGCTGCACGTTCGCCGGGACGGGCCTGAGCTGATCGAGGTCCCGGTGGAGGAGCTGGTGATGCGCGACGCGGCCGTGCTGCGGGTGCCATGTGAGCCTGACCAGCGAATCGAGCGCGAGGACCTCGAAGCGTGCGGCGTGGAGGTGCGCCCGGGCGATGCAGTCATCGTGGCGACCGGCTGGGACAGCCACTGGAACGCCGACGATTTCGTGACGGATTGCCCGTGGTTCAGCTACGAGGCGATGCGCTGGATCCTCGAGCACGATCCCTTTATGATGTGCGGGGACATGCCGCGCTTCGACTCGTGGGAGGACCCGCAGGAGTTCTGGGACGAATTCTTCGATGCGGGGACGCTGCTGCTGGCGCCGCTGGTGAACCTCGGGGAGATCGAGGGAGACCGGGTGAAGCTGACCGCGCTGCCGATGAAGGTCGTCGAGAGCTGCGCGGCGCCGTGCCGGGTGATCGCAACCGAATGAGCAGGGTCAGTACGTGACGATCTCAACGGGCGCGTCCTCGAGGCCGTGGAAGTCACGATCGTTTGTGACGATGCCGCAACCCGCAGCCCGTGCAAGCGCGAGGTGACAGATGTCAACCGGCCGCAGGTCATGGCCGCGCATCACGGTTGGGAGCATGGTGTAGGTGCTTTCGTCGATCGGGAGTGGAGAAAGCCACGACTCAGAGAGGAAGCCCTCGATGATGGCTGCAAGCTCGCCGGTCATCTCAACGAACGCTCTGCGCTTCTTGCGACCGGTGATCTGGCGCCATTCACCGACACCGTGTTTCTGATCAGACAGTATCCCGGAGACGGTCCACATAACCTCCTCAAGCGTAAGAATCGACACGTAGCAGCAGTGCTCTCCGAACTCGGACAGGTCAGCAAGCACGTCAGCCAGCTCGTAGGCAGCCGCATGATCCGGATCGTTTGCGGCCAGGTAGGCCACGCAGATGCGTATCGAGGTAGACACGTTTCGGAAGCGCCTGCCTTCGCCGCATACTACTCGTAACGTCCGTCTTCGTACATTGACTGGTCCATATCGAAGCTCGTTTCCACGGTGCCGCAAGTCTTCAGGCGTGCGCCCACCGAAGCGTCGAGGCCCCGGGCCGCGAGCGCCGCCTTCATCCGATCAACATCTACCTCAATGATGCCCGGCCGCACCTCGGTAACGAAGTCAAGATCGGTCATGTCTGTATTCTTCACGTCGTCTGCTGCCTTGCCCATGTCAGTCACCACTGGAAGTAGCCCACAGCCAGCGGGTGTCAGTCAACAGTTGCTTCACGCTGCATCGCGAGCGTTTCCGCAGCCTTCTCACCGACGGCCTCCGCTCAGCCCTCCAGCACCGCGAACGACGCGACCTCCGGCTCCTCCAGCCGAGCGTAGTCTTCGTAGCTGAGGAGCACTACCTCGCGGTGATTGCCCGCGCGAACCGCGATACGATCCTGTTTCGCGAGGTGGCTGTCCACCAGCGTCATGAGCCCGTACCGGGAGCCGAATGGTGTCTCCGCCCCGACATCGCAGTCAGGGAAAAGCTCCGCCATCTGCTCTTCGGAGATCAGTTGCGGCCGGGCGCCTAACTCGCTGTGCAGGCGATCGAGATCGACACGGTGTGAGGCGGGCAGGACCAGCAGGATGTGCTTGTTCTCAACGCGCACCACCACCGTCTTGGCGAACATGTGACCGGGGATGTGTCCGGCGGCCGCCTCTTCCTGGGCAGTGAAGCACTCCTCATGATGCTTCACCTCGAAGTCAACCTCGGCCTTGCTGAGGTAGTCGAGGAGCTTCATGACACCCAGCCTCCTTGCACAGGTGCCACAGTTACTGCGAGTGCAGGTCCGGCTGCGATCGGTGCTGCGACGCCTCGAGAGTTTTCCCGCGCTCATACCATACCCGCTAACGCTTCTCCTG
>CAZAHB010000293.1:0-5727 GCA_964484945.1 uncultured Armatimonadia bacterium
GGGCGCCGATCGCGATGCCATGGCGCGCGGCTGGGACGGTCCGCGGGCCCACTTCAATCTCGCGAACGCGCACTACCGCAGCGGTGAGACGGGTGAGGCCATCGCGCACTATCAGGCCGCTCGCGTGATGGCGCCGCGAGACCCGGACATCCGGGCAAACCTCGACCGCGCGCTCAGCGAGCGTCCGGCGGGCCGTCCGGCACCGCCCGCCTCATGGCTCCATGCGGTGGCAGCGAAGATCGTGGGCTACTTCACGCTCTCGGAATTCGCAACTGCAGGGGCAGTGTGCTGGTGGGGCGCGCTGGCGGCGCTGGTCCTGCGGTTTCTCGCTGTCGCCAATCGCCGGACCGCGAATCGCGTCGCGATTGTGCTTGGGGTGCTGCTGGTGATCATCGCGGCCTTTGGCGTGGGCCGCTGGTGGAGCCGACACGCGATGGAAAGCGCGGTGGTCTCGGCGGAGACCACGCAGCTTCGCACCGGACCGGGGGAGAGCTTCGAGGTCGCCATGTCCGTCCAGGAGGGATGGCTGCTGCGCGTGATCAGGCGGGAGGCCGGGTGGGCCAATGTGAACGCTGAGGGAGGCGCGAACGGCTGGCTGCCGACATCGGATCTGGCGTTCGTCCGCCCTGTTGCGGAGCGTGCTGCCGCACCTGAAGGATAGGCCACGATGGCGAGTGAGCCGCATGAGGGGCCTCAGATGCAGTCATCGTCACTGCGCGAGAATCTGCGCCCTTACGCATTCGTGCTGGGCGGGGTCATGCTCGGCGGCCTCTCACCGGTCTTCACGAAGCTTCTGCTGCTGCAGGATGTCGAGGGCCCCACGATCGTCGCCGCGCGCTATCTGCTGACCGTCGTCTTTCTCGTCCCGTTCGGCGTCCCGCATACCAGGCCCGACCGCCAGAGCAAGCCCCCAAGCCGTCGCGCCTGGATCACACTGTTTCTCGTCGGTGCATTCGGCTCCGGACTGGGCGCTTTGCTCTTCACCGCCGCGGTCGATCTCGCTTCGGCCGGGGTTGTCAACGCGATCTCCAAGACCGCCCCGATCTTCGTCGCTCTCTTCGCGTATTTCACGCTCCGCGAGCGCGTCACGTATCTCCGCCTCCTGCTTGTCGCGGTGATGGTGGCCGCAGACGTGCTGATCGTGGCGGGGGAGTTGACATTCAGCGGCCAACTCGTCTCCGCCCGCCTGATCGGCGACCTGCTGGCGCTCGGCGCCGGCCTCACGCGCGCTGCCGCGGAGATCCTTGGCAAGAGCGCCCTGAGGCAGTTCCGCCCCGCCACGGTCGCCATGTGGCGCTTCGGGGTTGGCCTGCTGGTCGCCGGCACCGTCTCCGTCAGCACGGGCGGATGGACCTCGCTTTTGGGGATGGGCATGGAAGGGTGGGGGATCCTCCTGATGCTCGCCGGTGTCAGCACCGCGCTTTACATGGCCCTTTACTACCGCGGGCTGTCGGAGATTCCGGCTCATGTCGCGGTGAGCCTGAAGCTGCTCGGCGCCATCGTGACCGTCATTGTCTCGTGGATCGTCCTCGGCGAAGCCCTGACCCCGTATCACATGGCCGGCATCGCGGTACTCATCTCCGGTGCCTACCTGCTGGTGATGCGCACCGCCCACCCGCAGGCCGAGCAAAGGACCGAGGCCGAGCCGGTGCGATGGCCCTGGGCGAGGCTGCGTACGCGACTGGTCGGGCTGGTGATCCTGCTTGTGGTCTGCTCGGTCGGTGTCGTGTGGTACCTGTCGGTGCGCCACAGCGTCCAACTGATCCGCCGGCAGGTCACGCTCACGGTGGGGGAGATCTCCGCGATGCTCGTTGAGTTCGGCGGACTGGAGGAGCGTCCATCGTGGCAGGCATACGAACAGTATCTGCAGCGCACGGTCGGGCACCGCGTCGAGGGCGACCTCTACGCGCTGGAGATTGTCTACGCGGCTGCCCTCGATCCGCGCGGGAATATCGGCGCGTGGGCGGTATCTCCCGACCTGAAAGTCGTGGACGCGCAGAACCGTCGCCTGCAGGTGCGCGATCGCGCTGCCATGCAGCGGCTGCTTGACGAGATGCAGGCGCGGGCGGACGAGCATGGCCTCATCACCGCCACGGCCACTTTGAAGAACAACGGGAGAGTTGTCGGCTCCCTGCAGATGGGCTGCAGGCGGGAGCTTGCGGAGGGGATGGTGGGGGAGATCGTCGGGCGCAGCGCCGTGGCGGCGCTGGCAGTGCTTCTGCTGGCTGCAGCGATCGCCAGCGTGTGGGTCGGAGGCATCGTGAAACCGATCGAGCGCCTGACTGCCCGGTTGTGGAGCACCCGCGGACCGCCCGACGAAAACGCTCGACCCAGCGATGCTGACGAAGTGGAGCAGATCCGGCGAGCCCTCAGCGTGGTGGGGCGCGCAATGGGACTTGAACGCAGCGCCACAGCCGCGCTGAGCCGCAACCTGGCCCGCGAGGCCGTCGGGGGAGCTGACAGAACCGTGGAACCGCCGGCGGATCTCACGTGGCTGGCTCTTGTGGTGCGGCCCGATGATGCGGGCGGGAGCGACCGGGTCGCAGCGGACACCGATACCCTCGCGACGGCGATCGAGGCCACGGCCCGCGAGGCAGCGCGCCACGATGGCCTGGTCACGGACGTATGCTCGGCGTCGGTCCTCGCGCAGTGGGGCACGGAGCTGGACGACCCGCTGCGGGCATCGCTGTGCGCCATGGGCCTATCCGACGCCCTCGAGTCCGCGCTGCCGCATGACGGCTTCGTCATAGTGGTAGGCGCCGGCGAGGATGCCTCGGGTTGGCAGGAAGCTGCGTGCTTCGCGCTGAAACGTACAGACCGAGCGGGCACAATTATGATTGGACCGGCCGCCGCGCACCGGGCAGCCGACCATGTGGTCACTGAGCCGGTGGAGGCCG
The DNA here is from genome assembly GCA_964484945.1 of uncultured Armatimonadia bacterium. Taxonomy (GTDB): domain Bacteria; phylum Armatimonadota; class Zipacnadia; order Zipacnadales; family UBA5352; genus UBA5352. The sequence goes on from CAZAHB010000293.1 coordinate 2,898, forward strand.
AGGGGGCTTTCGCCCGGCTTATCGGCGTCCCGGAGGCGCCTGAGATTGTCGATGTCGCGCGCGAGCCGGAGGACTAGAACGACCGCTGAGGACGGGAGAGACGGTGACTTCGCAACACTCATATCGCGACGGACGCCTTATCATAGCAACGCTCACCATTGTCGCGGTCGCGTGTACACTGCTCATGGGGTGTCCGCCGCCGGCCGATAACGATATCGAGGTCACCGTCAGCAGCACGGGGGAGAGCGCGCGCGAGCTTTCGCGCGAGGAGCTTATCGCGCTGGCCCGGCGCGAGGCCGAGGTGTGGTGGTACACGTCCCTGCCCGAAGAGCAGGCCCGGGAGTTTTTGACGCGCTTCGAGCGTGCATACCCGTTCATCACAACCCATCTCGTCCGTGGCAGTACGTTCGAAACTGTGCGCAAGATCGACCGCGAACTCGCCCGGGGCGATGTCCGTTGCGATTGCGTACACGTGCTCGATCCCGCCGTATTCGACGATCTGCGCCGTCGCGGTGAGCTTTATGCACATGAGCCTGAGCACTCTCGTCACTTCCCACCCGAGTTCCAGGAGTCCGGGCAGTGGACGGCCATGCGTGCGGTAACCATCTGTATCGCGTGGAAAAAGACACGCATGACACGTGAAGAGGCTCCATCCACGTGGCGCGACCTGCTCAAGCCCAGGTGGCGCGGCAGGATCGGCCTCAAAGATGCGCAGACAGGCGGCTCCGCCTACTCGCAGTACTACCTGCTCCGTGAACTCTACGGTGTCTACTACTGGCGCCAGATGGCCGCACAGCGTCCGCAGTTGTTCCGGTCATCGTCCGATACTCTCAGAGCCCTCACGTCCGGACAGATCGACCTTGCAGGCGGAATACTTGGATACAGCGTCTACCGTGCGTCCGAGGAGGGCATGCCGGTCGCGCCCATCTGGCCGGAAGATGGTGTCCCGATGACGATTGGCCCTGTCGCCGTCCTCGGCCGTGCGCCGCACCCGCACGCGGCGATCCTCTTCATGGAATGGGCGCTGTCGGAGGAGGGGCAGGAGGCCATCGTCGAGATAAGCGGCTGCTACTCACCCCGCGAGGGCATCGCACCGCCCGCCGGACGCCCGAAGCTGTCAGAACTGAATATACTCGCGCAGGATGGCTCCTGGACCGCGTACCGCACACGCCAGGATCATCTGCAATCGGAGTACAGCCGGCTTTTCCATCCAGAATCAGAGTAGTCTTTATGATCGTGGGCAACAATTCTCATTTGCCACTGTCTAAGCGTTGGACAGGTGGAGTGGGTACAGCGGGATCATGGGGACCCCGCACATCTTGCAACAGCGACGCAATAAGGAGGAGACGTTAAATATGAAGCACATACGAACATGCGTTCTGATCGTTGCGATCGCAGCTCTGATCGCGGCGCCTGCGTTTGCGCAGACACCGCGCCAGGATGCGACCGGTGGTGGCTTCGCTGCCGTTTCGATCGATGAGACGGCCTCGTCCAACAACCCTGCCGGACTTCCGCAGCTACACACTTTTGGCACAGAAATCTCGCCCTGGCCGACCCGCGCGTCGATAAACGCGCTGGTTGACGGTCCTGATGACAGTTCCCGGTACTCAGGTTTCTACGCCGGCCGCGCTGCCGACCACAGCAGTGGCTGGGGAGCCGCGTTGCAGCACATGGACAACGCGACCGACACGGACGCGCTGTCCGTCGGCTACGGCCAGGAAATCCGATCCGGGTTCACGGCCGGAGCGTCGGTCCAGTATCAAAGCAGGGATGACGATGATCCGGACACGGATCTTGATGACACAACGTCATTCGACCTCGGCGCGTTGTATCGCAAGGAGCTTCCGATGAACACATGGCGCTTCGGGCTCGTGGTCGAGGACGTGGCGGATGAGTACGGTGGGCCCTTCTATAACGTCGGTGCGGCCGTCGAGCTTCCCATGGGCGTCAACATTGGAGCAACCGCCTACGATCTGACCGACGAAGGCGACTCCAGGTTCGCGGTCGGGGCGGAGTGGGACATGCCGATGTCCGACGTAATCGTGCGCGCAGGGAATCACGACGGCGATTTCAGCGCCGGTGTCGGATATCAGTGGCTCAACTTCGAACTCAGCACCGCGTGGGTTGATGGCGACGATGACGACTGGATCACTGCAGGCGTGGCGGGTTGCTTCTGAGGCCACGGCGCGAGTGAGACACTTTCGGCCCTCCGGCAATTGCGTCGGAGGGCCGCTTCATTTGTGTGTGAGCAAGGTGGGGCGCCACGACATTCCGCGCCGGTGCCGGCAGTCGCACACGAACATGACTGTTCGCATAACATACATTATGTCATGTAACGCAGTGTGCTCGAAACCGGCGCCAGGCAACTCCCAGGCGCCGGCCTCTCCCTCTTGTGGTCACGCGCGACCTCCCAAGCGATGAAGCGTCTCGATTGCCGCCTTCGGGTGGTGGCCGCCGCACTAAATGTAGCCCAGTGCCCGCAGGCGCGCCGCGACGTCCTCTTCCTCCTCGTCCGTGTACTCTCCGCGCCGCCCGAGATCATCCGGCGTCGGCCAGGGCTCGCGCGTCGAGACGGGGTGCTCGTCCAGGAAGCCACCCTCGAGCATCTCGGTCGCGACGATACCGTCCATGTCCTCGGGTACCGGCTCCCCCATCAGATGCAGGAGCGTCGGGATAACCGAAGAGATATCGATCGCATCCGGCGTCGCGCCGCCCTGCACCCCCGGGCCCGCGAACATACTGATCCCAAGCGGCGCGTGCACGCCCCATGGCGGATCAAGCACAGCCACCGATGTCGGCTGCAGGTCCAGCAGCGGCATCGCCCCCTTTC
>CAZAHB010000294.1:0-5689 GCA_964484945.1 uncultured Armatimonadia bacterium
AGAGACCGTGCACGGACATTGCGGCGATGGTGGCGGGGGCCGGCTATTTCGAGGCGGTCCGACGGGGTCGCGCCGGCCTCGGCATGGAGGTCGATTCGGCCCTTCGTTTGCCGTCATAGAGTACAGAAAAGCGCGGGGTGTTTTTGTCTCTGTCTTAATCCGATCATAACGTGATCATGGGGAGAGTCTTTGGGGCGCCTGGCCTCAGGCGCGGCTACCGGCATGTGGAGAAGTGTGGATAACCTGGTGGATAACCCCCTCCGGAAGGGGGGCGGATGTGGAAAAGAGGCGGGGAACGCCTGTTCGTGCGGGTTATTGACTACGAGAGGTTCAATACAATCATGGAGGCTCTCGCAAGCGCATAGTATGATGTTAATGTGACGTTAACAGTGATGGTTACAGGTCTTCTGGTCTCTGTTTTGGGATAACTTTCGGACAGTATTTGTTCGTGCGCTCGATCCCCTCTTTTGATGCCACCCGGTTGCGCTTGACTCAATCCTCAATCCCGTGTTCAATATGGTCGGTCCCCCGTGGTAAGAGCCGTAATTCACCCACACCCACAGTCGTCGCGGAGGCCGGAGTATGGCCGGAGCAGCGGATACCAACCTCGTCTTTGCGCTCAGTCTCCTTCTGACGACGGGTTTCGCACTCGCCCGCGTCATGAAGTTGTTTCACCTGCCGTCGGTGACGGGCTACATCATTGCCGGTATCGCACTTGGCCCGAGCGGATTGAACCTGCTTTCGGCCGAGATCCTTGAAGACAGACTCTACGTCTTCACCAGCATCGCGCTGTTGCTTGTTGCCTTCGGTATCGGAGAACGCTTCGACCTCCAGCAGTTGCGCCCGGTAGCTAAAACCCTGCTGCGCGTGAGCATCTTTGAGATTGGCTCCGTCTTCGTGCTGGTGGGCATCGGGGTGAGCGTGGCCGCGTTTTTTCTGGCCGACCTTACCCTCAGTCATGCAATCGCGACAGGGCTGCTCGTCGCCGCCATCGCGGTCGAAACTGCGGCCGCAACAAGCATCGCGGTCATCCGGGAGACGGAGGCAAGCGGTCCGCTCTCCCGGCTGATACTGTCGGACCTGGTCGTCAACAATGCGATGGCGGTCACCCTGTTCGGGCTGATGGTGGCTGTGGCGCACGCTCTGCTCGGCAACCCGCAGGAGTCCATTCTCCTGCAGGCGGGTCGGCCGGTTCTCTTGACGATCGGCGCCCTCGCACTGGGGCTCGCGGTTGGGCTGCTCTGTGACTTCGTTGTCCATCGCCTGCACCGGCGCGCTGATGTGCTGGTTGTCGCGCTCGCAGCCGTCTTCTTCTGTGGCGGCCTGGCCCAGTTTCTCGGCCTCTCTCCACTTCTGGCAGGTGTCGCGGCCGGCTTCGCCATCGTGAACCGTGACAGGCGTGATGTTCGGGCTTTTCGTGCCCTGAACGACTTCGAGCCCCCGCTGTATGGGATATTCTTCGCGCTCGCCGGCGCTCAACTGCATCTGCAGGAGCTTCTGGCCGCAGGGCTGCTCGGGTTGATCTTCGTCGCGCTGCGCTTTGCGGGTAAGTATCTCGGTTCCCGTCTGGGTGCCCTTTCGGCCGGGGTTGATCCCGATCAGGCGTCGCTGCTGGGCCTCGGGCTGCTGCCACAGGCCGGTCTGGCCATCGGCCTGGCCTACCTGGTGCGTCAGGATCCGGCGCTGGCGGAGATCAGGACACTTGTGATCAACCTTATACTCGCGAGCGTGGTGATCAACGAGCTTATTGGTGCACCGCTTACGCGGTTCATGCTCGTGAAGGCCGGGGAGACGGCCGATGGACGCGACGCGGAACCGCCGGAGCCGGTCGAGCCCACAGATGCCTTCGCGGGCGTCGATGTGGTCCCGTGGACATGGCCCAAGCTTCAGGCGCCAAATGTGACGGGCGGCTCGGTTGTCATCGGCCTCAGCCATCCCGACACCGCGGCGGGGCTGACCCGCATAGGCGTTTTGCTGGCGCACAATTACGATGCAGATCCGACGGCCGTGCATGTCGCCACCGCAGAAACCCCCGAAGACTTCTGGACCAGCACCGTCGATCAGGAGGCGGTGGCGCTGTTCCGTCTGGCGGACGCAGAGGCGCGCAGCCTCGGTTATCCGCTCGACACGGAGGTGGAGTTCGCCGACGAGGAGGCCCATGGGCTGCTTCGGATCGCCGAGGACGCAGATGCTCAGGCCATCGTCGTCGGCCACCCGCTTTCCAGGCGCGTCGCGCGTTTCGGTCGGATGGTCGATCATCTGGCGAATGAGGCGATGTGCCCGGTTGTGGTGGTGCGATTTGCCGGCCCGCTGCATACCGAGCGCATCCTGGTGCCGTTGAGTTGTCCCGAAGACTACGTGACTGTTCGCCCCATGGTGGCAGCGCTGGGCGCGGTCGAGGAGCATCAGATCACGTTCCTGCGGCTGATGCCGGCGGAGTGCCGACCGCCGGAGTTGCGCGAGGCGGAGGAGGAGACCGAGCCCTGGCCGCAATGCGACGAGATGCCGGGCACGTGCTCGTGCAGCGCGGTCGCGGCCGAATCCCGTGTACACGTAATCCTGGACGCCGCCGAGGACCATGATATCATCGTCATGGCCTCCAGCGGTCGGCGTGGACTGCGGCGCGCGTTTTTCGGCTCGCTCGCGGAGGATGTTGCCCTTGAGACGACGAAGCCCATGCTGATGGTTGCCGGCGGGATGGAATCCCGCTCGCTGGAGGAGGCAACCGCAGAGCTTCGGGACGTATGATTTGCTCGACACGCAGGATCGGAGGACATTCAGATGGACAGTTCACGAATCGCAGTGAAGACGAACAACCTCGGTCTTGAGCGCCATGAGGCCATCGAAACCGTCGCTGAGTGGGGCATAGGTGGCGTTCACATAACCGCCTCCGGGCCCTTCGAACCCGAGAAGCTCAGCAAGCAGGACCGCAAGGATTTGATCAAGTTCGTAGAGGACCTTGGGCTTGAGATTTCGGCGATCATGAAGTGGGGCGGGGGCGTGGACCTGGCCGAGGAGGAGGACTGGCAGGAGAACATCGAGGAGGGCAAGCGCCTGCTGGAGCTTGCCGCTGACCTCGAGTGCGGCATCTGGGGCGCTCACGTGGGCATTATGCCCTGGGAGACGTCCGATCCCGGCTGGGACCGGATGGTCCGGGCGATGGCTCAGCTTGCCGAGCACGGCGAGTCCGTCGGCGCCTGCGTGGCCATCGAGATGGGCCCGGAGCCGCCACGGATCGTCCACCGCCTCATCGAGACGGTCGGCAGCGAGGCCATCCGCGTCAACTACGACCCGGCGAACCTCATCATCTGGCCTGCGCTGCTCGCGCAGCGTCGCGATGAGCAGTACGACAAAGAGTGGGCGCTGGAGCAGTATAATCCGGTTGAAGGTGCGGAGGTCCTCGGCGAGTTCGTCGTGCACTGCCACGCGAAGGATGCGATGGTGCACGATGGTGGCGAGTACCAGGAGGTCCCGCTCGGAACCGGATGGGTGGACTTCGAGCGCTGGACCGCGCTGCTGGACGAAGCGGGCTACGAGGGCTTCTACGCCATTGAGCGCGAGGTCGGCGATGATCCGGTCGGCGACATCCGCGAGGCGGTGGAGTTTCTGCGGGGGCTCTGAACGGCGTTGGGGCTGAACAGCCCTGACTTCCGGACCGCTAACGACATCAGCCGCCGCCGACTTTCAGGCGGCGGCTTTCGCGTAAGCGGGCAGGTCATTGCTCAGCATACAATGAACCTGCCTGATGTATGGCAGCAATCCTTGTGAGCGAGGGATTACGATGCGCCGATCCGCGTCAGTAGGTCTCGCGGTCATTCTGGCCACCTGCGTCTTCGCGGCACCTGAGCCGGGCGACCTGGGCGAGACGGTCAAGTTCCGCCTGCTCGTGGACAAGGTGATGCACAAGGCTGCGGACGCTACCAGCGCCGAGTGGGTCGTCAAGGAGACCGCGGAGGCAGGCTTCAATGTCTACTCGCCGCGCCTCGGCTACAAAAACCACGAGATGGTCCGCGAGGTGACCGACTGGTGCGCGGCCTCGGATATCTACCACATGGTCTGGATGCGCGGCACGCTGCTGGCACCCGAGGGAGAAGAGTCAGCGGGTAAGCGCTGCGTATGGGCAAACGGACATCAGGAGCGCCTCTGGAGCCCCAACTCCGACGAGTTCTGGGACTGGACCACCCGCCATATCATCGAATACGCGCGGATCAGTGGCGAGAGCCCGCATCTGCTCGGCGTGATCCTCGACTACGAGAACTACGCGCCGGGCGAGGGCGTCGGCTTCCTCTATCCATACTCCTACGATGACATCATCCTCGGCAAGTTCGCCGAGGCCCAGAAGATCGACCTGCCGGAGCTTGCGCTGGATGAGCGCGCGTCATGGCTCGATGCTCAGGGCCTGCACGAGCAGTTCAAGCAGTTCCAGCTTGCCCACTGGCGCGAGCGCTGCCGCGCGTTGCGGGAGGCAGTGGACGCGCACAACCCGGACTTCCGCTTCGTGGTCTATCCGGGGCCGGGGCAGCCGTTCACCGGGCAGGCGGCGGGCATCGAGTGGTCCACTGAGCGCGCTCCCGTGATCTTCGCGACACCCCGCACCTACGGTCGCATCACGAAGTTCGCCCCGCAGCCTGCTACAATCGAGGCGAATGGGGGCATCCTGAGCGATCTGGTCGCGGAGGCTGAGGCCCTCGATGTGCCCTTCCACTACCTTGGGGGCATCGACCCGGTCGTGCAGGGCGCCGATCCCGAGTTCTGTGGCCGCAACGCGGCGGTCCTTGCCGAACGGGGCGACGGGTACTGGGTCTTCTACGAGGGCCCGACGTACGAGGAGGACCATCCCGATTACTTCAGGTGGTTCGCGCGGGCAAACGAGGCGATCGAGGCCGAGGACTGGCAGTTCGCCCTGCGAGAGCGTGAGACACCGGTCTCATGGAGCCTCGACCCCCGGGTCGTATCGGCGGGGACCGTGCCGCCGGAGTGGACCGGTGAGGTGGTGCAGTTCCCGGCGACCTTCTTCCGAGGGGATTACCTCCTGCTGGTGAACGCGCGCGTCGATGAAGAGGTGAGCCTCACTCTGAGACTGAATGCGCTCGGGCGCCAGTGGGCAAAGCTCTTCTACGTCGTGCACGACCCCGACGGAACGCGCGTCGCAGGGGGGAGCATAGACGACCGCACCGCACAGATCCGCTTCACGCCCGCGCAGGACGGGTTGCACCTGGTCGGCCTCTCCGCCGGGCGGTGGGGTGGGGCGTGGCGGGTCGTCAGCGCCAACGCGCCGGTGGGCGTGCAGTGGCCCGAACGGTTGCATACAATCCATGGCGTGACGAGGCTGTTCTTCCATGTGCCGGAGGGTATGGAGGCATTCAGCCTCGGCGTCAGCGGTTCGGGGCGGGAGACCGCCCGCGGCATTCTGCGGGGCCCCGAGGGCGAGACGGTGGCCTCGAAGCAGACCTCTCCCGAGGAGACCTCGGTCGCGCTCTCTGCGGACGCGACGCCCGGCGTGTGGTCGGTGCAGGTGACCGAGGCCGATACTGGTGTGCTGGAGGACGCTTCAGTCTTGCGTGACGAGAAGTTGCCGCCGGTCATCTCACTGGCTGCCGAGCACGTCTTCCGCGCCGCCGAGTAGAAGACACCGTAACTACTCACGTTATCGTGTCACGTGCGTTGTAGGAGGAGGTTCTCGTCAATA
>CAZAHB010000295.1:0-5031 GCA_964484945.1 uncultured Armatimonadia bacterium
GTGGGCGCGGCGGGTAGCGGGGGGGGCAAGCACAGCGTTCGCGCGTTCAACTGGCGTCGGGGTGGCATCGTCGGTCGGAAGCAAGCGCGCGGGCAGGATCGCGGGCGGGCCGGTGATGGGCCATCCCACGGTAAGTGGCCCGGGGACGAGAGCGGGCATTGATGGCCGCGTGTCCAGAGAAGCGGAGTCGTTTCACGGCACCGATACGGGAATGAGCCGTGGTGCTGCAAGCGTGGGCGGAGCGGTCGGAGAACGCGTTGAGCGCGGACGGGGGGCGAGGCAGTTCGGCGATGCGCGCAAGCAGCAGCGAGCGCGGGTAGAGGCGTATCGGTGAACGAGTGAATCATGGGCGCAGCAGCGTGCGCCTGCAGACGGGGTACGTGCGCGATGAGATGAACGATTGACGGGCCGATCAGGCGAGCGGTCCTCCAACGACACGCCCAGGGAGTGATGACAGTGGCACTGGTCAATCCGGGGCTCGGAGAGGCCCTGATGGAATGTGTGACGGACATCCAGGCGCTGGAGAATGCAGCAGGCGATGACAGTGTGCGCGGCGCCGCCATCAAGGCCGTGCTGTGCCGCACGATCCTGACGATCGCATCAGTGCTCGACCGCGGGGATGGCACGAACGCCCTTGACTACGATGACGCGGGGCGGACGGCATGGGAGAATCACTACAAGCGTATCACGACAGGCCTCATCGCCACGCTGTTGAGCCGTTTGAATTCGCCACCTGTGCGGACCTGGGCGGAAGTCAGCGAGCTTGAGGGGATTCTGTCTGACCTGGTGACGAGCGAGGATACCCAGTGGCGCCGCGAGATCGTGCAACTGGGAGATGCCGAGGGGATGACCGTGGCGCGGCAGAGGACATCCAGTGGCGTGGCCTCGTTCGACACACCCGAGGGGGCCGTGACAGCTTACGTGTACAGGGCACGCGCGCCGGACGTGCCGCTGGACGGCGCGTGGGTGTATCTGCTGGAGGAGATCGCCGAGGAGGGTGCGGATGAACTGACCGGACGCTACGCGGTGATGGTGGATGACCCCTGGTGGGGACGGAGAATCGAGCCGGCCGGCTTCGTTGGCGCCCCGCTGACGGAGCATGTCACGATGGGCTGGAGGCTCAAGGGAAGGCTGCTCGAGGACGGTGTTCCGGCGATCGGTGAGAACGTGTCGCTGGAGCTGAAACTGACAGGTGTTCAGGACGGGTCGGTGACGCTGTGGGACAGCCTGGAGTACAACGATCTGCAGTGGGACTCGGAGCTTGAGACATATGTGGAAGGTCCCAACGTTCACGCGCCGATAGTGACGGACAATGAGGGGCGCTGGGAGTGGATTGCGCCGAACGGTCACGGCGCGATCTATCAGCGGGCCGGCGATCTGCGAGATGAGACAGCGGAGACCGCGGACCGAGGGCTGGTGCGGCACCTGGTGAGTGTGCGGCAGGCGTGGCGCGGGCGGACGGAGGAGGTCGTGGAAGGCGTCGAGTCGGAGCTGAATATCCTGAGCGGGACGCTGGAGATCACCGCGGAGCCGGGTGCGACACTACGCGTGGGGACGCTGGACGACCCGGGTGAGCCGATCACTGTCCCATCGGGTGGAACTGTGACACTTACCGGGCTGCCCGAAGCGGAGCACAATGTGGTCGCATACAAGTTGACGTCGTGGTCAACCTGGGACCAGAGCTACGGCTGCGCGAGGCAGGTCGCGGATGTCAGTCGTGGCGAGACAGCGAGTGTGGACATGGGAGCGATGGAGCACTACACCGACCCGGACGTAATCTGCGGAAGAGTGTATGAGCGTTCGGGAGTGCCGGCGGGCGGAATCGATATCGCCCTGATCGACACCGTTGCCTGCGAGGTAGTTGAAACGCTCGCGACGACCGATGGCAGTGGCTGGTGGGAGGCGGATATCTCCGGCGGCCGGGGAGGGCAGCCGGCGATTCACGATCCGACGTGGGGCTCGCTACCGCTACTGGGTGATCCGTACTCGGATGTGGTGCTGGGCGGGCGCGTCTATGCGGCGACCGATGAGGTGTACAAGCCTGAGGCGTGGCGCAAACCTCTGCGCGGATACAAGAACTTCCAGTGGGTGCCTGAAAGCGTGGTTGTTGAGAATACCGAGACCGGCGGCGAGTACGGGACCGAGAAGGTGGCATACGGCGGCTGGCTCACCGACAGCACTCTGCCGAAGTTCAAGTACATCGCGGATATCGAGCAGCTCGTGATGTGGGGGGCGGAGGAGCATGTCTATCGGATCCTCATCGACGGGGAAGATCGGCTGCCGCACTTCGAACTACGGGGCCAGCCCTTTGACGATACAGGCAGTGGCGCGGGGATCTACCGCGCGGCAGGCTACTATCCGGAGCAGAAGATCCTGATGGGGGGACGGATCCACGGGAACGTGGTGCGTGGGGCGGAGCCGCAGATTACCGCCGAGCTGCCGGAGGCGGCGCGAGTGGGCCTGGAGTTCGGCGAGCACGAGGAGTTCGTGGAGGCCCGGGCGCTGGGCGCGGGGCACGCGCGGTCAGCGGTCGCGGATACCGTATGTCCGTACTGCGGCGGCCCCGCCTGGCGCGACCCGGATGGCGCGTATCTGCGCGGGTTCTGCATGCAATGCGCGAACGCATTCGGGAGGGCGGACGCGATGGACTGCCGGACGTACTTTGAAACGCCCACGCTGGGCGAGTTGTCGTCCGACGCCTACTCACTGCGCTGTGCTCGGGTGAATGAGCGCGATGGAAGCTGGGATCGGCGCGTGAATATGCACTGGCGGCCGGATCTTTACGACGAGAGCGAGTACTTCCTGACCCAGGCGGGGCCGGCCCAGGTGACGAACGCCCCGCGGTGGGTAGCCAGGCACGTTGACGAGATGGGTGACGGCGCCGGCTTCGGGAGCTTCGACGGAGATCAGTCGGACCCGTGGACGCCCGGTCACGACGTGAGCTACTTCGAGGGACTTGCCGAGATTGATCGCGACTTGGGCGTCTGTGCGCTGAAGCTGGTCTTCCCGCCGGGGCATACGGCGCCGATGACGTACACGGTCGAGATCGACTGTGTGCGGTCTGACGGGCAGATCGAGACCCGGACCGTGACGGTGGAGGCGGGGACGAGTGGCCCGAGCGGCGGCGACGAGTTCGGTGATGTGATCCCGGTGGTTGAGGGCGCGAAGCTGCAGGCGGAGACGGTCGGCGCTCCGTGGGAGGAGGTCGGCCTGTACCGCGGAGTTGCGGATGTGCGACTGATCGAGCCGGACAATGCGCCGGGATGCATGTTCACAATTGTTAACGACACTCCGTGGCTGGTCTCGGCCGACGGCGTACCAGTGGGGGGCGAGGCGGCGACGCCGGTGGCGCTGCAGATCGGAGGAGAGTGGGGGAGCCCCGATCTGCTTGATGACGCGGTAGGGCAGCTGTTTCTGTTCTACACGCGGCGCGGCGATGTGTACATGCGAAAGCGCGCGGGGCTTCCGGGCCAGTGGGGCACGGAACGGCGCCTCACCGAGGGAGGCGATGCGCACGAGCCATCGGTGAGCAAGAACAAACGGGGTGAGCTTGTCGTGGTATGCAGTCGCGAGGGAGGACGCCTGACAGTGATGCGATCGATCGATGATGGACACAGCTGGGAGGAGGTGCGCTGATGGCGACGATCAGCGGGCTCTCGCACGCAATCGCATTTGAGTACAACGGTCTGCTCTACGTGATCGGTTATCGCGCAGGCGGGCAGTATCTGCGGCGGAGTACCGACAACGGGCAGACATGGCTGCCGTTCGCGGATGAAAGCGAGGAGAAGCTGGTGGCGATGCCGAGCGACGACCAGCGCGTGGCGTTCGTGAAGATGGCGAGTCAGGGGAGAGAGCTTGTCGTGGGGGTAAGCAGCTACCCTGACATCGAGGTGTACGTGTCCCGGGATGACGGAGAAAGCTGGGAGCACGAGGGAGCGGTCTGAGGCGTTTCGTGTCAGGTGCAAGGCAATCGCGATGACGGCGGCGGGCGCAGACGATGCGCCTGCCGCATTTGCGTACGAGAGGTGAGACGATGGCGACGAGAGTTGCGCCTGTGGCAGAGGTGAGCGTGAATGATCCCGGTCAGCGCTACCAGGTTAAGTACGACGGCTTCGCTCGGGCCGAGATGGTGGCGGAGATGCTCGAGACCGGGCGCGCGAGGAGTAACTACGTTGACTGGCAGGGGCACGAGGCGTTTGCTGGCGCCGCCCGGCACAGCGCGGCGCGAGTGGTGGGGCGTGGCGAACTGAACGCGGTCATTGCGCGGCCGTTTCTGGATCTGAGCCAGCAGGTCGGAATGGGGTACTTCGAGCAGCTTGGCGGCACGTGGCAGGAGCTTGAAGGGATCGGCCTGCCGGGCGAGGTGAAGCTCTACCAGTCGGACGGGAGCCCGAATCTGGCGACAGGTGTGCAGAGTCGCTTCGATCTTCCGCACAACCCCGTGATCTGCCTGTCGCTGTATCGGGCGGAGCCGGTGCCCGATCATGACTGGGCGGCGTACCCTCCGCGGACGGAGATTCACTTTGGTATTGCGGGGCGAGAGAACTGGGCGCTGGTGCTGCCGTACGCGGGGCCGATCTTCCTGATGTACAACGATCCGGACGAGGGCTGGATACGCGTATCCGAGACGGAGCGAAGCCTGGTGGTGCCGACGCTGGAAGGTTTCGGCGCGGGCCAGCGGATGCTGCTGTGGATCGCGTGCATCCGCGACCGCATCGTGATGTCAACGGACGGCTTCGCCGAGGACGTGTGGGTGTACGAGCAGCCCGGACAGACACTGCGTATCCCCGGTGGGCCGATCCGGATCGAGCACATCGGGGGGCAGTGGATGTTCTCGATGTTCGGGATCCACATGCCGACCGCAGAGATCGATTCAGCGGGGATCGAAGCCGGCTACGACAGCACCGACAGCGCCGGGGACCTCCTCCTGCAGATGCAGCGCCTCCCGGTGGTGGACAATGATGAGAACGTCCTCGCCGAGGTGGCGGGCGAGGACACAACGCTCGACCGCGCCGACCTCACGCCGACACA
>CAZAHB010000295.1:5041-5664 GCA_964484945.1 uncultured Armatimonadia bacterium
GGGGTGGGGTAACACGCCTTGAGCGCCCCACAGCCCCCCGCGGAGACACCGCGCGTGGCGGGCGACCATCGAGCCATACGTCTACACGCAGCCGGACGCGGGGATCGATCCGGACACGGGGGACCCGCTGAGCTTCACCACCTGCGTCTCGCCGGAGCTTTACACGGTGCAGATCGGGCAGTACGCGGAAGTACTCGACAACGGGCAGCCCTCCTCAAGCGATATCGCAGCGGACGTGATCGCGCTGGAGACCGAGCACCCTGACCGCGAGCGCGCGGGGCTGTGTGAGATGGACGTTGACAACCAGCTTGGCGCCTACACGGAGATGGATGAGCACCGCCGGGTTGACGTCAGCCTCGGCTGGGAGCTTTCAGATGAGAGCGTGGAGACAGCACAGGCGCTCTCGGGCTACGTGGTGGAGCCGCCGCCGATGACGGCGTCGGGAGGTGAGAGCGAGCTTGGGCTGACGCTGCTGGACCCGATGATCCGGCTTCGGGACGAGAAGTCGGACGGGCGCTGCCCGGTGTTTGACGGCTGGCCGGTGGTGGATGTGTTCCACTGGGTGGTCGACCGGTGCGGTTTCGACCGCTCCGACCAGGTACTCGAGGACACCGGGACCGACC
>CAZAHB010000296.1:0-5652 GCA_964484945.1 uncultured Armatimonadia bacterium
ACACAGAATCCCTATATCGGAACAATGAAAATCCCCTCACATTAAAAGGAGGGCATCGACGAGTTTGTCGATGCGCTGGATGGCCTCCCAGTATGCCTCCTGCGGGTCACCGGTGACGTGCGCGTTGGCGACAACGCGCATCTTCCGGGTGACGTGGTCGAAGATCACGAGGGTGTCGGTGAGCATGAAGTGTGCATCGGGCATTCCGAGGTCATCGGGCTTGTCGTCGGGGATGTCCTCGAAGAAGCGGACGGCATCGTAGCCGAGGTAGCCGACGGCGCCGCCGTAGAAGCGATCGCAGCCCTCAACGGGCACGAATTCGTACTGTTCCAGCATCTCGCGGACGAGGTCGAGGGGGTCTTCACCGTCCTCGAGTTCGCGCTCGCGGGAGGAGCCGTTCTCGCCGATGGTGGCGTGGCGGCCCCTGGAGGAGATGACCTCCAGTGGGTTGATCCCGAGGTAGGAGTAGCGCCCGATGTTCTCGCCGCCGGCGACCGATTCGAGGAGGAATGCGTTCTCGCCCTCGCCCGTACCCGCCGCGCTCTGGCGCAGCTTCATGAACGCCGAGACGGGTGTGTCGGTGTCGGCGACGAACTCGCGGTAGACGGGGATGAGGTTCCCCTCGTCTGCTTTCTTCACGAACTCGTAAAGCGTCGGTGTGTACATTGTCCGAACCTCCGGTGATGAGATGGTTGAAAGCTTTCTGGTCATCTCGCCGCCGGGGCCTGGACATGTATCTCGCTACGGAGCGCCTGTCGGGAAGCTTGTGCAAATGAAGAAAGCCGCGGCGGCTTCAGTTGGATGAAGCCCGCGGCCGGCGGAGGGGGAGGGTCGGGTGGGTCTTCAGATTACGGAGATGGCGCCGGATTGAGCCACCCCGTACACCGAACAAGCCGCGGGGGATTGAGCGAGCCGCCCGCGGCCTGGTTCTTCCGGTCTTCGTGTTGCAGCGTGAACCAGACGCTAAGCGACCCGCAGTCGCCAGCGCCAAGCCCAGATAGTCGCGACAGATTGGCTGCAACAGTCAGTAATCATGTTTGTTGGAGGGACGATAGCAGATGGTGGTGGGGGTTGTCAAGGGGGAATTCAGAAAAACCAATCCAACGACAGTCTGGCCTCTATGCCTGACTGACCTTAACGCTTTGAATGAACGCCACCTCCAATTGGTTCTCAATGATCTTCGTCGCAGGAGTACCCGTTAGTGTTTGAACACAAGCATGGTGAACGCTCAATACAGCATCCTGAAGATCATCGTCATCTTCCAACGCTAGAACATCCAGTCCCATTTCGGCCGCGCTTCCGATCGATATGTGCCTGTCGTGCGACAGTGTTAGCGAGTGGTCCCCCAACTCGGTGACGACCTTCTCAGCCTTCTCTTCTGGATTGTCTTCCTCCGCAAACATGCCTGTCTCGAGCCACTCACGAACCATGTCTTCCGACCATGCGATCGCCTTTTCGCACTCCCCGATCAATGTGGGGCTGTACCGGGAAATGATGGGCTGCCAGAGGGGAATTCTGGACTGGTCTTTCGCGATCTCCTCTGCCGCCGTGTCGAACTCCTCTATTATCCCGTGAGCGGGCAACCCGTTCATCTGGGGATCAATCGGCCCCAGACTTGAATGCTTGCCCATCACGATTCGTTTGCACGCCAAGGCCAACATGGTTCCGGCCGACATCGCCAGTTGGGGGACAATGGCACGAATATCATCATCGAACATGCCCCGGAGATAGTCCACAAGAGACTCGGTCGGTGCTATGCCTCCACCCGGAGTATGAAGCACCAAGTCTAAGCCGTCTTCACGGTCGAGGTTATGGCTGCAAGCCATGAAGCCATTCTTGTCGCTGTCGTTCAGCTCAAAACCAGAATAGCCCGCAGCTGCCAGTTCTGGCTTCTGGAGCCAGCCAGAGTAATAGACAATGACGTTCCGACCAGTAAGATCCGACAGTTCGGTCAGGTACTTTCGCCTGACCTGATCGTGATTGCTACCCCTGCTTGCTACTTCATTGAGAATGTCTTTCCAGTTCGGCATCTTCCTCGTTGGTCCCCCCATATGGTTCTGTATTGCCGCCAAAATAGCTTTCGACGTGCACCCCAGAGGCTTTGCCCTGATGGCGGAATTGGTCGAATCGTCTTCTGCTTGCCTCTGAAGTGAGCCCTAGTTGTCTGAACACCCTATTGACCCTCAGCCATTCGGCTGTAGAGAGGCTGCTCTCGGAACTCATATTCTCCACTCCCCTACAAATTGAGACCTTTCAGTACCCTATTATACATCGGACGTTCGCGGACCTTCCTGAGTTTCTTTTGAGTCAACAAGTTTCGCGCGAGCGAGCATTGATGGGTTGGTCATCTGTTTGGCGGTCGACAGGTTAGATGCCTGATGGCATCAAAGGTCTTGTCAGAAGACCAAACGTGACGACGAGGAGAGGTAGCGATGACGCGAACGATAGCTCTGATGACGATCGTGGCGGTGCTGCTGGCGGCCGGGGCAGTGGGTGCGCAGCAGCAGGACCTGCAGCTTTTCCTGGAGTTCGACTGGGACGCGCAGATGCAGCAGGAGGCCTTCGCGGACGGGTTCTGCAGCGCATACGACAGCGGCATCGGCAGCCCCGCGCCCTCCCCGCCCGGCTATGCGCACCCGTCGTGGATGCGGGTTGAGGCGTTTGGCCACAACTTCGCGGACCTGCCCGTGGCGCAGGGGCTCCTCGAGCGCGTGGCGGACGGAAACACGCCCGGGAATCAGACCATCGAGGCGGGCGGCGACCCACTGATGATCGGGATCAAGCGGCCGCCGAACTTCCATTCGGCTCGCATCCAGCAGGCGTACCTGCTCGGCGGCACGCAGCCGAAAGCGCGGCTGCTGGTGGTCTCGGAAGAGACCGGCAAGCCCGTCATGAAGCTGGTGCTGCACGAGGTGGACATCGCGTACTACTCGCTGACGCGGCCCGCGCAGCCGGACCAGTTCCGGCCGGATATGCCTGTCGAGATGGCGGCGCCACCCAGTGGCGGGCCGGGCATTGGCGGTCCAATCATCGGTGGGCCGGATGAGACGGTGCTGCTCAACTGCGAGCAGGTGCAGGTGGTGTCGTGGTAGGCCGCACCCGACAGCGGCATTGATCGATTGCCCCGGCCAGGGACCGCCGGGGCTGTTTCATGTGCCGGCGGGCAGTCGAAGGCCTGGGACTGGGGGATGGCGAACCAGCGTCTCAACCAGGGCCGCGTCACGCTCAGACTACAACCGTTCATGGGGAGTGCTCGATCGATGCCAGAACTGACACTTGTGCTTATCGCCGCAGGCGTGCTGGCGATGTCGGCGGTTTCCGCGGACATGTCGCCCGATGAGATCCGGCAGATGCGCGAGGAAGCGGCCGATCGCGACCGGAGGATCATCTTCAACAATGACGGCTGCGATGCCACCCACTCTGAGATCGAGGCCACGGCGGAAGCGCTGCTGGAGGTGCGCACTTCGCCGCTGATCGGTTCACAGGTGGACACGATCTTCTATTGCACCAACCGTGGTACATTCGCCCGCCACAGCCACAGGTCGGAGGCGGCGGAGACCTTCCTTGTGACCGAGGGCCGCTTCGAGAATAACATCATGCCCGAACTGATCGAGCAGGGGACCGATCCGCTGGAGATCATGGTGCAGTTCGCCCACGAGCACGACTACGAGATCTTCTGGTCCGAGCGGATGAACGACACGCATGACGCCTCGCGACCCGAGAACCTGTCGCGGTGGAAGAAGGACCATCCCGAATGCCTTGTAGGTTCGAAGGATGACCGCCCACCGAACGGGACATGGAGTTCGGTCGATTACGCGCACGAGCCCGTCCGCGACACGATGGCCGCGATCATCGAGGACGTGATCACGCGCTACGATGTGGCCGGAATCGAACTGGACTTCTTCCGCCACCCGTGTTTCTTCGCCTCACAGGCCTGGGAGGGCGAAGCCAGCGCCGAGGACGTCGCGACTATGACTGGCTTCATCAGGCGAATTCGCGACCTGTGTGATCGCGTCGGAGCCGAACGCGGCAAGCCGCTGCTGATCGCCGTGCGGATTCAGGACGATGCGGATTACCGCATGGCTCTGGGCCTGGACCTGGAGACGTGGCTGGAGGAGGACCTGGTGGACATCGTGACCGCGGGCGGCTACTTCCGGCTCAACGAGTGGGAGGAGACGGTCGAACTGGGGCGTCGCTACGGCAAGAAGGTATACGCGGGCCTCAGCGAATCGCGCATCCGCGATCGCAAGGGGCGCAACGCTCTGGCGGTCTATCGCGCCCGCGCCACCAACGCACTGCAGGCGGGCGTGGATGGCATCTACATGTTCAACTACTTCAACCCGAACCGTCCGTTGTGGCACGAGGTGGGCAGCGTGGACACGATGCGCGGGAAGACGAAGCACTTCTACGCGACCTATCGCGGTCCTCGGAGGGCGCGGCACTGGCTTGACGGTGGCGGGCAGTTCTACTCCCGACCGACACTGTGCCCCGACGCTCCCGCACATGCCACGGCCGCCGAACCAGTGCAGAGTGAGATTATGATCCGCGAGGACCTCAAAGCGGCTGCCGAAGCGGGCTTCACGCCCAGCGTCACCGTCCGCGTGCAGGTGGAGGAGTTGGCTGATGGCGCGCAGCTTCAGATAGCTCTCAACGACCAGCGTCTCCCGGCGGGGACGGTGGAGGCCGGATGGGTTGTGACCGAGGCGCCTCCGACTCTGCTGCGCAATGGGCGCAACAGCGTGACGATGTCACCGTCCGATGGGGCCGGGGAGGTTACCGTGACCGACCTGATGGTCGCGGTTGACTACGAAACGGACGAGTAGGTCCACTGCTGGAGGTGCCGCCAATGAAAGCCCGCGCGCTCGGATGCATCGTCGCCATCGCAGTATGCGTGGCAGGGGGAGCAGATGAGCTGGTCCTCAGCGACTTCGAGGCGCTCGAGGACTGGGAGGGGCTGGTCGCCGACACGGAGACCGTGCACGAGGGCGATCAGGCGGGCCTGTGGACCAATGTGCCAGAGCGAACAAGTGCGAGCTACAGGGGCGTGAGCGACTGGTCGGAGTATCGCGGGGTGAGCATGTGGATCCACAATCAGAACGCCAACGGCCAGCGCATCGACCTCATCGCGCACTCCTCCACCCAGGGCCTCGACTACTTCCAGCACCACATCCGCCTCGACTGGACCGGCTGGCGGCACTTCGTCTTTCCGTTCTACGCCTTCGGGAGCGTCCGGCAGCCGGGCGGGTGGCATCAGATCGATGTTTTCACGCTCTCCGCCACATGGATGGACGAGCCCCGGGAGGACACCATCGTGCGCCTCGATGACATGCGCCTGACCGACGATGTTCCGGAGCCGGTTGGCGATCTGATGACCGACCGCGAGCTGGTCGAGCGACTGGACCTCTCGCGCGAGGGGATGGAGCGGGTCCGCGAGCTTGCGGCTGACGAAGCGTGGCAGGAGGCCACACTGGCGGTGCTCGACTACTACCGCGGCGTGGGTGAGCGGCGGGTGCAGACAGTCCCCGATGCGCCTCGCCCGGTGCCTGACGAGGGCTACACCACCACCGCCGCCGATCATCATCTGCGCCACCAGATCAGCTTCTACAACTCCGCCTGGTACGGCGTGGGCGACCCAATCAACTCGACCGCGGA
>CAZAHB010000297.1:0-5605 GCA_964484945.1 uncultured Armatimonadia bacterium
CGGGGGAAACGGACTGCGCGGAAAACACAAGCCGGTTGTTCAACAGTCAGATGATAGCGATGACCACCAGCAGTTCGATGAGCGTGAACCCGGAGGCTCGTCGGAGCATATTCACATCTCCCATAATGTAAATCTGTGTTGGTATCTGTCATTGTAGTGGAGAGCGAAGAAGCCGACCAGTTAAGTTTCATTGACAGCCCGTGGTGTTGCGCTGCGATCAGGGGCAGGAGAGAAGGCGGCCAACCTCCGGAAGCACACTGTTCCGGCTATTGCGTCTCATCTGAACTGGCGGCATCTGGCGGGACCTCGTCTGCCGCCGGGGTTTGCGGCACCGGTCTGCCCATCAGCAGCGGCAGCGACCAGATACAAAGGGCCGTGATCGCCGCCGAGAAGAGGCGGGCCGTGTAGAGCGATCGGGTGCCGGTCTGTGGCGCGATTTTCGCGGGCAGGCCCAGCACCAGGTGGGCAATCGCCATCAGCACGACCAGCCAGCGGTCAGGGCCCTTCAGGCCGGCCCAGGCCGCGATAATCCACACGGCGATAACCGGAGTGTTGATCCTCAATCGCCGCTCAATGACCCCGGCCAGGGCGAATTCAAAGCCCGGGGTGCCTCCGGGGGCGCCGATCATGAAGTGGTAGATGACAAGCGACGCCGCGAAGCCCGCCACCAGCACGCCCAGGGCAATCCGGGGTCTTCGCCGGGGCCCGATGCCGAGAATCACACCGGCGCCCAGGGCGATGCCTGCCACTGACCATGGCGCGGAACCGATCATGATGTAGTTGATCGGTCTGGGGATCGCAAAGCGCGCCATGCGATACCACATTGCGCGGTTTGAACCGAGGATCCATCCGGGCCCGACGAAAGCGAGTTTGAGCGTGGCAAACACCGCCGCGATGCCGATGAGCGCGAGGAAGGCCGGATGCAGGCGCCGATGCCGCCACCAGTAGAACAACATTACGAGCGGGAAGACCACAAAGCCGGTCTCCTTGAGCATGGCAGCGGCGGCCGTGAGGGGAACTGCCCACCAGATTGCGCCCCGCCACGCCAGCCACAGCGCGGGAAGGGTGACCATCGCCAGCCACTGGTCGGGCATGGAGATCCATCGCTCCACTGAGTTAACCCCCACCGGGGTGTAAAACCTCTCCGCCAGCGGAATCGGGAGATGCACATTCTGCACAGCGACCGCCACCAGGGCCAGCAGCGGGCGGCCGGTGACGACCATCATGAACCAGAAGAGCATCCCGGTCACGATCACGTGGCAGATGCCGCGAACCACCTCGTAGCGGTCGTGGTGCTCCCAGCCCAGAAGCCGGTAGAGGCCCCAGAAGACGTAGCTGGACCCCGGCCGCCAGAAGGGATTGCAGCCGATCCAGTCGCCCGCGAACCAGCGGAAGGTGTCGGTGAAATGCGGGGTCCTGTCGAGGCCCTTCTTGAGCATGTCCACGTCGAACTCGCCGGGCCGCTCAGTTCGCACATCCGGCGGGGTGAGGCCCGTCTTGAATGCCGGCCAGGCCCCGACGATCCCCATCACGAGGGCGATCGTCAGCAGGAGCGCCCGACTTCCGGCCACGGTCTTGAGGATATTCATGGAACTCTCAGCGGAACAGTCGGCTGACCGATTCACCGGTGTGGATGGCGTGGATGGCCCTGCCGAAAAGTTCGGCGACAGAGACCTGTTTGACGTTCGCTTTGTCCGCTTCGTCGGGCATCGGCAGCGAGTCGGTGACCACCGTCCCCTTGAATGGACTCTGGGACAGTCGGTCCAGCGCCGGTTCGACCAGCAGGCCGTGAGCCGCGCCGGCCCAGACCTCCTCCACCCCGTGGTTCTCCCGGAGGTAGCGGGCGAGGCGGAGCATCGACCCGCCGGTGGCGATCTCGTCGTCGAAGATGAGCACCTTCTTGCCGGTGACCTCTCCGACGACGCTCCTGATCTCGACCTCTGTATCGGACAGGCGCCGCTTGCCCCCGACCGCCATGGGCACCCCGAGGCGCTGTGCGTAGGCCCCTGCGCGGGGGGCGCTGCCGGCATCGGGCGCGACCACGACGAAGTCCGAGAGGTCCCAGTCGCTGAAGAAATCGCACACCAGGGGAATGGCCGAAAGCTGGTCGGCGGGGGTGCGGAAGAACCCCTGGATCTGCTCGGAGTGCAGGGTCATTGTCAGCACGCGGTTTGCGCCCGCGGTTGCCAGCAGGTCGGCGACCAGGCGCGCGGTGATCGATATGCGAGGCATGTCCTTCTTGTCGGATCGCACGTAAAAGTAGTAGGGTATAATGGCAGTGATGCGGCGCGCCGAGGCATGCTTCAGCGCATCGAGCAGCATACACAGTTCCATCAGGTGCTCGTTCACAGGGGGCGCCGCCGTTTGAAGGACAAAGACGTCTTTTTCGCGAACGTTCTCCTGAATCTGCACGAAGAGGTTGTCGTTGGCGAAGCGATCGATCGTCGCCTCACCCAGGGGGATATCCAGAAAATCGCATATGCGCTGCGCCAGTTGGGGGTGCGAACTCCCGGTGAACAGCTTCAGACGATCGTTGAGCTGTCTCATCAGATTCTCCCGCAGATCTGTGAAGCGAGGGACGTGGCAATCGCTGCCCGCACATTCCCTGTTGACCGCCAGAATTCCTTCTGCACTCAACCTGCCCGTGTCGAGCGACTCAGTCCGGTCCGGAGGCCCCGATGAGTATCATCTTCCTTGCTGACGATTTTCCGCCGGATCTGGGGGGCATCCAGACGTACGCATCTGAACTGGCCCGCGCCACCTCGCAACTGGGCGAGGAGGTCGCGGTCGTGGCCAGTCGCCAGGAGGACGACGAGCAGTTCGACGCCTCGTTGCCCTTCGAGGTGATTCGAGTGCCCACCCGCGGCAGCTATCCGATGGCCGCGATGAACCTCTCCGCCGGTGCTCAGCAGGCCGCCAAACAGCTCGAAAGCCCGCCGCGATGTCTCGTCGCCACGAAGTGGTCGCCGGAGGGGCCGGCGGCCATCCTGGCGTTCGGCGCGCTGCGCTGCCCGCTGGTGCTGATCGGCCACGGTGGTGAGTTCTCCAACAGCAGGGGGAACCCGATCAAGTGGCTGGTCCAGAAGGTCGTTCTTCGGCGCATGGCCCTGTGTCTCGCCAACAGCCACTATACCGCCGACCTTTTCGCCGATGCCGGCGTACCCGAGGAGCAGATCGGCATCATCTACGGCGGCGTCCGCCCCGAGAGATTCGAGGCCGCCGACGAGATGGCGCAAACGCTCCGCGAGGAGATGGGCCTTGGTGATGCGCCCGTGCTCCTGACGGCTTCGCGGCTGGTCGAGCGGAAGGGGCACCAGACCGTGGTGCAGGCGCTCCCGGCGGTGCTGGACGCTCATCCGGACACCGTGTGGCTGATCGCGGGCGAGGGGCCGATGCGCGAGACCATCGCCGGGGAAGCAGAAGAGCTTCGGGTGGCCGACAGCATCCGCTTCATCGGGCGGGTCGATGATGAGAAGCTCGCTACCGCCTACGCTGGCGCTGACCTCTTTGTCATGCCCAGTCGGCCGGTCAGCGGGAAGCTCGCCGAAGGATTGGGTCTGGCATATCTCGAAGCGGGCGCGGCCGGGACGCCCAGCGTCGCCACGAACTTCGGGGGCATCCCGGATGCCGTCTCCGACGGAGAGACCGGGATGCTCGTGGAGCCGGATAGCCCGGATGCGCTGGCCGATGCGATAGTCGATTTGCTCGGTGATCCCGAGCGTCGCCGGGAGATGGGGGAGAACGCGCGCAATCGCGTCCTCGAGAAGTTTACGTGGACCAGCGTCGCCGAGCGTTTCCTCGACGAGTTGAGCGCGCTCGAGGACGGGGAAGCGCAGTGAGCCGTCCGATTGCCTACATCGATCACGCCGATGAAGTGGGCGGGGCGGAGAAGAGCCTCTGTGAGCTGATCTCACACCTCGACCGGGAGCGATTCGACCCGGTCATTATGCACCTGGCGGACGCCGACTGGCTCAAATACGCCCGCGAGACCGGGGCGGAGCTTCGACCGAGCATTCCGCACTCGGACCTGTACGCCGCGCGGCGCACCGAGCTTGGCGGAGGAGCGCTGGCGGGCATGCGGCGCCTGATGGGCGTCATCCCGCCGGTCACGGCCCTCTGGCGCGACCTGGGAGCAATTCGGCCCGCGCTGGTGCACACCAACTCCACGAAGATGCACCTGATCGGTGGGACCGCGGCGCGCCTGCGGCGACTGCCGGTCGTGTGGCACATGCGGGATCTGATGGCCGATGAGGATGCCCGGGCGTGGCTGCGCCGCGCCGTCGAGCGAATACATCCCGAGGTTATCGCGATCTCCGAGGCAGTCGCCGGGCAGTTCGACGGCATGCCCTGCACCGTCCACGTCGTCCCCAACGGCATCCCCATCGAGGCGTTTGCGCCCGGGCCGCCGCCGCAGGGCCTCCGCGAGGAGCTTGGGATACCCGAGGACGTGCCGGTCGCCTGCGTGGTGGGCCGGCTGACGCCGTGGAAGGGTCACCAGACGCTTCTGCGGGCGTGGCCGAGCGTGATCCAACGAGTGCCGGATGCGTACCTGCTGGTTGTCGGTGAGGTCGCGTTCTGGGAGGACAGCTACGGGGAGGAGCTTCGCGCGCTGACCGACGAACTCGGGATTGCCGATCATGTTATCTGGGCGGGCTTCCGCGACGATGTCCCGGACCTGCTGCGGCTGGTGGACCTGCTGGTGCTGGCATCGACTGACGAGCCGTTCGGCCGCGTGGTGATCGAGGGAATGGCGGCTGGCCTGCCGGTGGTCGCGACGGCATCGGGCGGCGTGCCGGAGATCGTTGTCGAGGGGGAGACGGGCCTGCTCGTCCCACCCGAGCAACCCGAACCGATGGCTCACGCCATCGCGGAGGTGCTGGATGACCCATCTCTGGCGGAGCAGATGGGTGAAGCCGGCCGCAAGCGCGCGGTTGAGCGGTTTGACGTCCGGCGCGTGGCGCGGCAGGTCGAGGAGATATACGGGTACATCCTCGGGCAGTAGGTCCCGCAGTGCAGCCTCCACGAGGTCGCTTCCGACCTCACCTGCACGTCGGTTCAGAGAAATCCCACGAGGACTCCCCACTCCTGCGTCGAATCCCTGTGAACGGTGACCCCCTTGCGGGGGCGAAGATCGACTCCTCAACACAGGAGGGTGACGCGAGATGCCTGACTTCCCAGATCCTTTCAGTGGTAAGACACCGGACCGGAAGCTGACCTTTAACGAGCTGATTCGAGCGATCCGCCTCAACCTCGCGGCGGAGCAGGAGGCCATCCACCTCTACATGGCTCACGCGGACGCCACCGACAACGAGCTGGCCGCCGAGGTCCTGCGGGATATCGCAGACGAGGAGCGAGAGCACGTTGGCGAGTTCCAGCGCCTGCTGAACATCCTCCTCGATGACGAGGAAGAGCTGCTGGCCGACGGCGCCGAAGAGGTTGACGAAATGGCCGAGGAACTGGGCGTTGACACCGACGCGTAACGGCGCGATGCCCCACAAATAATCACCTGCGCCCCCGCCGAGGGATGGCGGGGGCGTGGTGTCGTGCGCGTCATTTGTACGACTGGCATCCTGCCCGATGCCGTTGGCGTCCGGAGGTCGGGCCA
>CAZAHB010000298.1:0-5592 GCA_964484945.1 uncultured Armatimonadia bacterium
GTATCCGCTTGTGGAAGACCACAACCGAGCGGGCCTTCGGCATGATGTTGCGCGGGTTCATGTCGGGCGGGGCGTTGTCGAAGCGCTCGATGTTCGCCACACCGATCCTGTCCACGCCCGCGACGTTGATCGCAAAATCGCGCAGGGCCTCTTTGGTGAGCATGCTCATCACGCCTCCTCCTCGTCCACGCGGAAGGCAGTCGCGAAGGAGCGGGTCAGCATGTCATTGTCCTCGAGGTGCGCCACGCACGCCCGGCCGCAGGCTGCACCAAGCCGGAAGGGCTCGGAGCCGCCGTAGTAGGGCAGGCGGGTGGTCCCGGTCTTGCAGACCCTGCAGCTTTCGATGTGCAGCGAGTACCAGCAGGCCTCGCCCTCACACAGCGGCGCGCACTGCACGTTCGCAGGGTCCAGGGCATTGGCCGGACATGCCTCGACACACGCGCCACAGTCGTCGCAGATACTGCCCGAGAAGGGCTCATCGGGCTCGATCCCGGTGTCGGTAAGAATCAGCGTCAATATCTGGCGCGGGCCGAACTCGGGCGTGAGAAGCCACTTGCCGCGCCCGATTTCACCGAGGCCCGCCGCGTGGGCCGCGAAGTCGAACTCGACGATTACATTCGGCTCAGGCTTGTCGGGGCTGACTGCCTCGCCCTGCCCGCGCATCTCGCCGGACTGGTTGAACAGCGGCGTGGACTCCCAGCCCTCGTTCTCCAGACGCCTGCAAAGCTGATAGGTAACCTCGATGGCGAGCGAAGACGGGATCCCCGCGCCCAGGGTATACCCGGCAGTCCCGCTCTCAACGCCCTGGAGCGCGCCGCGCGGAATCATAAAGCCCAGTACGATCACGGACTTCGTCTGCGGCTGAATCGAGAGCGGGTGCGCCTCGGGAGCGAACAGATCGAAGCGCTCGACGGGAGCGACTCCGATCAGGTCCGCCCCGAGAGATTTCGCGGTGTCCTTCAACTGGTCAGCGGTCATCGGATGATCCTCCAGAATCGCGTCAATGCTGTCGCGGCGCAGGCTGCCCGATGCTGCTGCCTGCCGGATGGCTCAATTCGCCGCCGCTGCGCCGGTCCCCTCTTCGCAGGGCGGTGGAGGTGCGATTGGGCGGCATGCCGAAGCCTCACAACGAGGCATTGCGCCATGACACGATTGCGCGATCCGCGCAGCCGCCGGGGAAGGGACCGACCATGATCGAGTACAGGCCGAAGCTGCTTGAGATCATCGCCGCGGGAGTGAAGGGGCGCCTCGACAACTTCGACGAGGCCACCGGGCGATTCATCACCGAGCCGACCGGCCCTGTCGCGCCCGGTGCCAATCCCGAAGACCTCGGGTGGGCGGTGACCAACCAGGACATCATGTACGCCCTCGCGACCGTGTATGTGGAGTCGGATAACCCGTACCATCGCGATCCGGACATCCTCGAGATCGCGGGCAGAGCCGGTGATGCCGTCCGGGACTTCCAGGACCCGGAGGGCCGGGTGGAGTTCGTCAAGCGGGACGGGTCGCGATGGGGGAAGACGTACATGTGCTGGACCAATTACGCGTGGCTGGAGGCATTCGCGCTGCTGCGCGAGTACTTCGACGATGAGCGCCGCGAGCGCTGGGAGGAGGGCCTGACGCTCGCGCACGACGGTCAGGCCGAGGAGCTGCGCTCGCGCGATGGCGTACACAATATCCCCACATGGAAGGCCATGAGCTGCTGGCGCGCCGGCGAGGTGCTGGGCCGCGAGGACTGGCAGGAGGCCGCCCGGCAGCATATCCCGCAGGTCGTCGAGGCCCAGAAGCCGGGGGGTTTCTGGCCCGAGCACGGGGGGCCGACCACGGGCTACAACCGCGTCTACCTTCATGCGCTGGGCCTCTACCACATCTTCTCCGGCGACGATTCGGTGCTCCCGGCGATAGAGCGCGCGACCGATTTCCACCAGACATTCACCTGGCCGGACGGCAGCGACATCAAGGTCATCGACGGCCGCACGAAGTACTCGCCGACGATCAGCCTCACCGGCCTGGTCTCAATGACACTCACGCCACAGGGCCGCCGCTATGCCCGCTACCTGTTTGAGCTTCCCCACTTTGCGCGCTCGCTGCAGAACACGGTCACCAGCCACCTCAGCAGCCTGTATCACCACATGCACGCGGGTGACGAGGAGCCGATCAACCTCGACGAGGAGGGTTTCGAGACAGTTTACGAGGATTGGGCGATCCTCAAGCGCGAGGGGCCGTGGATGGGCTGTCTGAGCGCATTCACCTGCCCGCCGACCTCCAGCCGCTGGGGACAGGACCGCCAGCAGTTCATCTCGCTGTGGCACGAGGACGCGGGCCTGCTCATCGGTGGCGGGAACTCGCGCAACCAGCCGGAGTGGTCCACGTTCGTCACCTCGGGGCGCTATATCCCGGATACGGGAGAGATCGCGGACGGCGCGGTCGTCCTCACCTATGGCGACACCACCTGCCGGATTGGCGTGGACCTTGACGGTGACGCCGCCGTCATCGAGGCACGCGCGGCGGGTAACTCCGCGATCAACCATCTGACGGTGCCGCTGGGGCGCGAGGAGCAGATCGCCGCTGCATCCGGCCGCGGCACGGTAACCGGCGACGAGACGCTGCGCTGGGGGGCGCGCGAGATGGGCGAGTGGCTGCAGATGCGCGGCTTCGAGATCACACTGCCGGAGGGGGCGTACCTGCTGTGGCCCACGGTTCCGTTCAATCCCTATGCCATCGATGGGGCCGCCGGTCGGGGGTCTGAGACCGCGGTTATCTCCGCCCCGGTGGAGGATGAACCGGCGCGCTGGCGCATCGAGTTGGCTGAGAACTGACCAGACAATCGCATGCGCTTGCTGCAATCTCCCCCTGTCTGGCAGTGACTCGTTCCCGCCCGGCCAGCACCATTGAGCCGTCACAGTGATAAATCGCAATACCTTCCAGATTCATGCAGGCCCGAGGCGCCGTGTCTCGAAGGGTAAGAGTACGAAACAGGCCCTCCGGGGCCATGACGTACTCCGGCGGGCCATATGCACATGGAAGGACATATTAATGGCACAGGCGTCAGCCGGAGACACAGTTCAGGTGCACTACACCGGCACACTTGAGGATGGCACAGTCTTCGACAGTTCCCGCGAGCGCGAGCCGCTCGAGTTTACCCTTGAGGGCGGAGAGATCATACCGGGGTTCGAAGAGGCTGTGATGGGCATGGAAGAGGGCGAGGAGAAGACCGTCGAGATCCCGCCCGAGAAGGCGTATGGTGAGCGGCAGGACGATGCCGTGATGGAGTTCCCGCGCGAACAGCTTCCACCGGACATGGAGCCTGAGGAGGGCATGCCGCTTCAGTTGCAGGGCCAGGACGGCCAGGCAATCCCGGCGCGTATCGTCGAGGTCGAAGAGGAGACGGTGACGCTCGACGCGAATCATCCGCTGGCCGGCGAGACCCTCAACTTCGACATCGAACTGCTCGGGATCGAAGACTGAGCGAATTTCCCGAAATGGTACAAGGCACGTGGCAGGCGCCAGAGCGCGCCTGCCACGCGTAGTGTACATGGGGGTCATCTCACGGGACCTGCACGTGCGACGTCACTCCGGGTTGATGTGGCCCCACAACATCTGGTCGCTCTGGATCGTGTTATGCTTGAGCCACTTCGCGTGCCCATCGAGGTACGCGACGTTCGAGCCGCCGTTGTGACGCTCGCTCACATTCCCATTGTTCGGGGAATCCCAGTAGGACGGGTAGTGATGGGGACAGTACATGAACACGCTCCACCCTGACGTCTCAATCGCCTTGTCGGCGATGATCATCACTTCCGCCGGGTGATGCCAGTAGCTCATCTCCGCCTCCGGATCAGGGGCGTATCTGAAGCGATAGGGCATGTGGGGATAGTTCCAGGCGTAGCCGATGGTCAACGTCTGGGCACTGGGACAGACCAGTATCTGCTCGTTCTTGAGATAGGGCATGAGCATGTCGTACCAGTAAATCGAGTTCCCGTTCTGGTCTGTTTCCCCGTAGCAATACGGCAGTTGGTCATCGTAGTCCTGGGCGTACATCTTGAACCCGAGACTCAGTTGCTTCACGTTGCTGAGGCATGCTGTCTGCCGTGCTTTCTCGCGTGCTCGCGCGAAGACCGGGAAGAGGATCGCCGCCAGGATGGCGATGATCGCGATCACGACCAGCAGCTCAATCAGAGTGAACGCTCTCCGCATCGTACGACCTCCTCAGTTGGGATGATCTGGCCCTTTTCGGGGCTGGATGCATTAGTTGTACCGGGGCCGACACGCCGGTGCCGGCCCCCTCGTCCTGAGAGGAACTCTTTCGAGTCCTCTACTCTTCGTATTCCTTGCGGAAGTGGAAGTCCGGGGTTGCCGGCGTCCGCACCTTGAAGATCGTGTTCTGCACTTTCACGTGGCCATCGCAGAACAGCACGTTTGATCGATTATTGTGGCGATCCTGCGACCAGAGGTAGTTCGTCGCGCTCGGATCCGCGGTGAATTCGGCGGGATTGCGCAGGCGGGCGTAGTTGTTGCTGCTCTCGACGAGAGCGACCCGCGCCGCCGGTGTGGCAATCCGCGCCATCTCGTCATAGGCGAGGAATGTGTTCACTGCGTAGTCGATGTCATGCGCGTTGCTGGACTGGCCGCCCGACCGCAGAGCCGTATCGGTGTCGGACGGGCAGGCGAGGATCTGCTCGTTCTTCATGTAGGGCATGATGCACTCCCACCAGTAGTCGTGCCCGCCCTCGGGCAGCACCTCGGTGGGTTCACGATACCCCGCAGATCGCATGAAGCGCTCATCGTAGTCCTGCACATACATGAGCATGGCGATGCCCATCTGCTTGAGGTTACTCTGGCAACTGGACTGCTTGGCCTTCTCGCGGGCCCGGGCGAAGACCGGGAAGAGTATCGCCGCCAGGATGGCGATGATCGCGATCACGACCAAAAGTTCAATGAGGGTGAACCCTTTGCTGAAGCCTCTTTTCATCATCGTCTCCTCCTTCTTTGGTATATACTACGCGGGGACTCAGTCATCGTCCCACATGTCGGCATCCTGAACGGCCGTTGGCCTGAGCCACTTGGCGTGGCCATCAACGAAGCCGTAATTGTCGCCGCCATTGTGGCGGCCCTCGCGGCGGTCAATCGACCTGTAGAGCCACTTCGCCTGACTGGAACTGCCGCCCGTCCAGTTGTCGGCGAACATGATCGTTCCGGCGGGCCCGGGGCTTTCGAAGACGCTGCGATTGCAGCCGTCATAGCGCGGTCCGGTTCGGGGTGGACTCCACGTGTCACCCGGCCGATATGCGATGCCATAGTTCCATCCATATCCGGGATTAACCGTCTGGCGCGACGGACAGATCTGGATCTGCTCGTTCTTTGTGTACGGTTCGAGGACCTGGTACCACCAGTGGTAATTGTTCTGTGCGTCTCGAAATCGCCCGAACGGCAGTTTGTCGTCGTAGTCCTGAGCGTACATAGTCGTGGCCAGAGCCAGTTGCTTCACGTTGTTGAGACATGCGCTCTGTCGTGCCTTCTCCCGCGCTCGCGCGAAGACGGGGAAGAGGATCGCCGCCAGGATGGCGATGATCTGACTGTTGAAAAAGTCTTGAT
>CAZAHB010000299.1:0-5579 GCA_964484945.1 uncultured Armatimonadia bacterium
GATCGTCGTTCAAGGCCACGACCGTTTCGCGCTTGAGCAAACGGACGAGGGGCCTCGATTGGCGCTTGGCCTTGACCCCGAGCTTCAACCGCTTGCGCAACAGGTCCGGATCGAGACCTGTCAGGCGGGAAATCTCGCGGGCTGTGGTAGGCACATCCACTTTGTCGGAGTTGTTGATGCGCGTGGGATTGGCATAGATCGTTTCACGCGGCACGCTCACAGCCATCGGCTCGAGGCCGCGGGAGTAGATGCCGCCCGGAACCGGCTTCTCAGGATTGGGACCGCGATGAAGGTGGGCATCAACCTCGAGGAAATAGCCGCGCTTGAGGAACTGGACATTGAAGAGCTTGAGTGTGATGCCGATCATGAGCATGGTCATCACGACGAGAAACAGGCGCACCCGATCTCCTGCGAGCGGGTGCGAGCCTGACGTATTGTCGTCGCGTTGCGCCCTGCCCAGCGCCATCAACTCATTCCCCGGGTCCTACCACTTCGAGTGTGCGGACGCAAGCAGCGCCGAGTGGCCCTCAAGTCTCGCCTGTTCGCGTGATGCGACATCCTCCAGCCCGATCTGCTTTCGGTCTCTGTCATCATCGCCGGAGGGCAGAACCGCGTAGAGTTCGGGAGGGGTATCGGTCAGAGTTATCTGGAGCGTTCCTCGCGGCTGTCCGAGATCGTGCTCCGCGATGTGATTCTGGATCCGTTCGGCCGTCTGAAGCTGGGCCAACTGGCGCTGCAGGTCGAGCGCTACCGCGTGCTGCTGCTCGATCGAGCGATCCAGCCGCTCGAGATCGCACTCAATCACAGACAGCCGCGCACAGCCGTACAGGTACACCACCGCGGCCAGCCCAATGGCGGCGATCACCAGGGCAGGCCGTATGAGTTCGAACCAGAGACGCTTGATCGGGGATACCCGAGGAGTCGGCGCGGAACTACTCTGCGACCGTCTGTGTCGTGTCATCGGTTCCCTCCCCACCGGCGGCGGGCCGCCGGCTTCGCGCGGGAGGAACGCAATCAGACCGCAGGTCCTCCCGCCTGTGCGCAACTGGGGGTGAAGCATGAGTTGTGAGGGAACGGGTGACCATGCATCTGTGGTGTAGTGTACTGCTCCGTCGAGCCGCGTACCTTGGGTGCACGGTGGCTCTGCTTAGTTGCCGCGACCTCTGCTGCATTCATTGCTGTGATGTATGGTGTGATTTCTGCTGCATGTTGGCTGCAAAGGTTGCTGCGTATGTTGCCCGGCACCCGTTCCCAGTCTCCGTTAGATGGCCGCCTGGAGCACATCTCCCGGAGAAACCTCGTGTGGCAAAATCTCTGTGTTGTGAAAGAATCGTGTATCGACGGCTTAGACACGCTCGGCTGCGTGCAATCTGGCGCTTCGCGCGGCCGGATTGGCCTCAGTCTCCTCCTCATCGGGGAAGAGCGGCGTCGGCGCGAGCACCTTCAGCTTCGCTTCACGCTCCGGCGCTCCGATGAGCCTCGGAGGCCCGGTCGGCCCGCCCTCAAGTTCGCGCATCTTCCGCCGCGCGATCCCGTGTTCGGCGCCGTGAAACGTCAGCACCACGAGCCTCCCTCCCGGGCAGAGCACTTCGACCGCCGCGTCGATCCCGCGGACGAGCCCCTCAAGTTCAACATTGACCGCGATGCGGATCGCAAGGAAGGCCGCCCTGACCCGCTTCTCGCGCGCGGGTCCTTTGAAACTGAGCGCATCTCTCAGGATCGCGGTCAGACGCGCAGGGCTGTCGATCGGCTCCACCTGGCGCTCGCGGATGATCGCGTTGACCACAGCCCCCACTTCTCCCCCGCGCAGCGTCTGGCTGAACAGCTCGCGCAACTCACTGTCGGACAGCTCCGCCAGCAGGGAACGCGCCGTGCGCTGCTGGTCGGGATCGTAGGACATCTCAAGCGCCTCATCCTCGCCCCCCTGTGCCGAGAAGCCCCGACCCTGTCCGACGGTGCGCCCCGCAAGCTGGTCGTAGCTGGGGCCACAGTCGATCAATACGCCGTCTATACACCTGTCAATGTTCAGTGCGTCAAGTACCTCGACCAGATTCTCGTAGCTTCCGCGCGCAAGTGTGACCCTGTCGCCGAACTCGGCGAGCCTCTCGGCCGCGATCTCGAGCATCGCCGGATCCCTGTCGATTCCGATGACCCGGCTGTCGGGCGCGCTTTCCAGAATCCGCTTTGAGTGCCCGCCAGTACCCTCGGTGGCATCGAGGTACAATCCACCCGACTCGGGCTGAAGGTACTCAATCACTTCATCCGGCATGACCGAAACGTGCTCAAATTGTGTCACTGCTCTTCGGCATTCGAACTCTCGACGAGATTGCCCACTGTGCCGAAACGCTCGCGCGCAAGATCCTTCAGGCGACCTCGGTTCTCGGCCATGTAGTTGATGTAGGTGTTCTGCTCCCAGATCTCCCAGTTTGTTTCAAGGTTCAAAATGGTCGCGCGAGACTTACCCGGCGAAAGTCCGGCCGCCGCCCTCAGCGCCTCAGGTATTTTCAATCTCCCGCGGTCATCGAGTTCAACTCTCACTGCCGCTCCGATGAAGCCCCGGCGAAGTTCATTCGCATCCGGATCCAGCGGACTGTCCGAATCAAATTGCTTCACCAGTTCCGGCCATTGCTCGGGCGTGAACATCACGAGATTCCCGCTGAAGCCCAGGGTCAAAACGACACTGTCTTCCAATTCGTTCAGTTGATGCTCCCGAAGGGCGATCCTCCCGGAGGCATCGACTTTGTTGACAGTTGCTCCCTGAGGGCCCATGGTTTCGTCTCTCGCAGTCGTCCCGTTCGACGCAAAGCCGTTTTCCCCACAAATCCCTGCTGATTCTTATTCTACCTTTCCAATCCCCATATGTCAAGGGTATTTGGAAATCACTTCTCCGGGCTTATCGGAACGATATGCGACCAGATGTCAATCCAAACCACTTCAGGCCGCTATTTGCGTGTTGGGAATTGTAGGGATAAGACGGGATTCTGTCAAGCGAAACCGAAAACAAGTTTTCGTTTTGGCCCGCGCAAGAGCCCGGTACAGGGAGAAACCCCGGCCCAAAGGCCGGGGCGGAATGTGCTTTCTGAGCCCCTGCTGCCTATTCCAGGGCCCGTAGCTGCTGCATGGCCGTGGCGTAGCCCTCGGGGTGCTGCAGCACGAATGACCCGGAGACGATGACATCGGCGCCCGCCTCGCACAGTCGCGCGATGTTGTCGGTGCCCACTCCCCCATCCACCTGGATGTGGATATCCCGGCCGGTCCGGTTGATCAACTCGCGCAGTTCCGCGACTTTGTCCACGGTCGCTTCGATGAACTGTTGCCCCGCGAATCCCGGATGCACCCCCATCACGGTGATCAGGGCCAGGTCGTCGAGAAGCTCCTCGATGGCCTCGGGCGGCGTATCGGGGCTGATGGCCAGTCCCGGCCGGCAGTCAGCCTCCAGCACCGCGTCGATGAACTCGCGGGCGTCATCGTCGGCCTCAATGTGCGCAGCGACCAGGTCTGCTCCACCCTCAAGGAAATCGTCCAGATAGCGCAGGGGCTCGGAGATCATCAGGTGAGCGTTGAACGGGATCGACGAGTACTCGCGGCAGGCCGCCATGGGCAGAGCGCCGTGCGTCAGGTTGGGGACGAAGTGCCCATCCATCACGTCCCAGTGCAACCAATCCGCTCCTGCTTCCTCCAGCGCCCGCGCCTCATCACTGAGGTGGGCGAAGTCCGCGACCAGCATGGACGGTGCGATGATCATGGGAGATCCTCTCTCAACAGTGCAACTGTCGGATGACCAAGTATCAGTAGTCCCCGGGGCGGACATCCGTGTCCCCGCACATCCCGGAAGACACGTCTGTGCGTCAGCGCGGTCTGTAGTCCGGACAGTGCGTGGCATTGGGCCGCTCGGGGCGCTTGCACACGTCGCCGTAATCGTAGCGGCACGAGTCGCACAGAAACTTCCCCGGCGCGTGCAGGCGCCACCACCAGCCGCGCGCTTTCTCAAGAACGTTTCGAAACCAGTCTCGGATCCTCTTCACGAGCGCTCCCTCGGAGCATGTCTACATATCAGCGAGCCGGCGCCCGATCTCCTGCAACTCCCACCGCACGCCTCCCGGCGTAGCCCCACCGGAAGTCAGTGCCGACAGCACAGCGGGCTCGCCGTCACCGCGCACCCAGTGCAGCGTCAGGAGCCTCTTCCCCGCCTCGACCACGGTCCAATCGGGTCCGGCCAGGGCCACGGCATCGGCGAAGCTCTCGATGGGATCGCTCAGACGCGCGATGCGTCGGGCGGCGTCCTCGGACTCGGTGCCCGGCGGCGCGGTCACTGCGATGATCCGGCGGTGCGGCCCCCGCCAGGCGCGCCACCCGTCCGAAAATCGCTCGCTGACCGCCCCGGCCGCCTCGTTGATGCGTTCTGTTATCTGCTTTTCTGCACTCAGGGGCACTGCCGATGCGGCCGCCTCGGGCATCCGGGAGTTCGCTCCCGTCTCTGCCATGCCCCGAACGGCCTCAGCGGTGTGCTCCACTGCCAACTGCAACCGCCCCGCGGCCGCCTCGCCCCGTGCGGCCATCACGAGCAGCATCCCGCCGGTCTCGTCCAGTGCCTGCAGCGCCCACGCGCCCACCGATGTCGCGACGATCTGGCGACAATCAGCAGCCGCGCCGAGCCATGCGCAGGTCTCGAGGTGTGCGTTCACGAGCGCATTGGCGTGTCCGCCTGTACCGGCTGCCGGCGTCTCGGATGGCACCGCGGCGAGGACCGTTCTCCGATCGGAGGTGTGCCAGACGCGAACCTCGGTGTCTCCCCCGGTCGCGCGAGAAATGACGTCGATCATGCCCTCAAGGTTCTCCGGAGGCTCCATCTCCCGGACATCCAGCGGCTTTTCATCCACGGGCGACAGCGGCGCCGTATCCTCACCCGGGGGACTGCCCGTCACCGCCTCCGGCTCTGCCTCAGACGATACTTCTTCTACCGTCCCGGGCGCTTCCGTCTCGGACGGCTCTGCCTCGCCGGCCGCCCGATCAGTGGCCTCTTCGACAGCGGACTGTTCGGCGGCAGGCTCCTCTTCCGAAGACCGCGTGTCCTTCTTCGCGGGCTGCTCCTCGGCGACATGCGGCCTGGCGTCGATCACACCGGGGGGCAGCGGTGCTTCGGCTTCCTGCGCCTCCGGTGGCTCCGCCGGCTCCTCCGCGCCCGCCTCTTCCTCGCTCGGCTCCTCCTGAGTGTCGTGGGGCTCCTCTTCTTCGAACGGCAGTGCCAGATCCTGCGCGCCCTGATCTTCCTCGACCTTACGCTCGGCAGGCTCGGTCAGGTCACCAATCTCCCGCTCCTCCAGCACCGTGGGGCTGACAGGGGGCTCGTCGGGATCCTCCCCGATCGCCTCCAGCAGCACCTCCCGGCGCTCATCCTCCAGTCGCTCCTCCTCGAGTGCCTCGGCGATATCCGGCCTGCGCGGCTGTCGGCGTCGCCTCCGAGTGGCCAGAAGCGGGCGCAGCAGACGCAACCTCCCCCCCATCATCAGCAACTCCGCGGCCGCCGAGGGCCACGCCGCCGCGGCGCCGGCAACAAGCGAAACACTAGGCGCTTCTGA
>CAZAHB010000300.1:0-5569 GCA_964484945.1 uncultured Armatimonadia bacterium
GAACATATCTCGCTGGTTGGACGCGATCGCCTCGGAGATCCCGCGGGCCTCCGCCTCGTCGAGGCAGTGGGCGCCGGGGGTGTCGATCAGTGTCACGATCGGCCGGCTGACCCGGTCGGCGATGCGCATGATCCGCATGGCCTTGCGGTAGCCCTCGGGCCGGGCCATCGCGAAGTTGCGGCGGGAGCGCTCCTTCGCCTGCCTGCCTTTCTGATGGCCGATGACCGCGACCGGCCGGTCGTCGATCCAGCCGATGCCCGATACGACCGCGCCGTCATCGCCGAAGCGCCGATCTCCGTGCAGTTCGATGAACCCGTCCACGAATGCCTCGATGTAATCGAGCGAGTAGGGACGGTCCGGGTGGCGCCCAACCCCCACGCGCTCCCACGCCTCCATGTCGTTCGTGTCTCCCGGCGATGGCTCCGTGCGAAGCGCATCCGCCGTATCCTCGAAGGCGCCGCCCGCCGCACCCGAATCCCCGGTGCTCCAGGCAAGCACCGTCGCCAGCGTCTGCCGCATCTCTTCGCGCGGGATGATCAGGTCCAGCATCCCGTGCTCGCGCTGATACTCCGCGGTCTGCACGCCCTCGCCCATGGGCATGCCGGTGACCTCGATCACGCGCGGCCCCGCGAAGCCCATCGCGGCTCCCGGCTCGGCGAGGATGATGTCTCCGAGGAAGGCGTAGCTTGCCATCACGCCCCCGTAGGTGGGATGGGTCAGGAGGCTGATGTAGGGCATACCGGCTTCCTGAAGCTTTCGCGTTGCGCCCGCGGTCTTGGCCATCTGCATGAGCGAGACGAGGCTCTCTTCCATCCGCGCGCCACCGGAGGCGCTGACGATGATCAGCGGCAGCTTCTGTTCGGCCGCACGCTCGATCAGCCGCGTGATCCGCTCACCGACAACCCAGCCCATCGACCCGCCGCGAAAGCCCGATTCCATCACGCCGATCGCAACGCCCATCCCCGCAAGCTCGCCCCTCCCGGTGATGACCGCATCCTGCAGGCCCGTCTTCTCCTGCGCCTTCTCCAGCTTCCCCCGGTATTTGGGGAAGTTCAGTGGATCGGTGAGGGGCAGATCGGTGTCCCACTCCTCAAAGGTGCCACTGTCAATGGTGATGTCCAGCCGCTGCCTGGCGCTCAGGCGGAAGTGATACCCGCACTTGGTGCATACCCACAGATTCTGCTGCAGTTCCTTCGCGTACAGAAGCTGATGGCATTGCGGGCATTCCTCCCACATGTCGGCCGGTATGTCATCATCGAAGCGATTGCGAATACTGTCACTGCTCGTTGGGCTCAAAAACCTGCACCTCCGCCGCGTGCTTCCCTGCGGCCGGGTTGATGTCCTCTTCAAACCACTGCGCGACTGCCCGCCTGGTCGCCTGCGGGGGGATTACGTTCGATCGCGTCTTCGACTCGCGGGTCCCACGCGATAGAGCATAACATGAATATGGGAACCCAGTCTATGCGCCCCCCGATGCCGGCCCGCACCAGCCACCCCGCCAGAACCGCGAGGCTTGCGGCCACAAGCGCCACATGCGTCGGCTGCAGCCACTGGTCCGGACCCCGACCGGCCGTGCGCCAGGCGCGGCGTATCACCACCGCCGCCACCAGCAGCATCGCCAGCATCGCCGGCAGCCCTCCGTCCAGCCAGGCATCGAGCCACGCGTTGTGCGCGCGGTTGAAGCCCAGGTGCTGGTGGTAGCGCAGTTGCGAGCCGCCCCAGCCGATGACCGGCCTGCGCTCGATCAACTCCCCGGCCACCGACCAGATCTGCATCCTCCGCGCGAGACTGTGATGCCCCGAGCCGCGCTCGGTCAGGATGTGCTGGAAGCGCTCGACCGCCGGCGGTCCGCCCAGGTCGCCGGTAGTCGCCAGCAGCGCACCGAGCACCACCACCCCGCCGACCGCCCACGTGAGCCGCCGGCGGCGCAGCAATACGCCGATGACCCCGATCGCCAGCAGGCTCGCCACCACTGCCGCGCGGGAGCCCGACAGCAGCACACCGGCGCCCATCACCACCGCCGCGGTCGTCCAGCCCAGCCGCGACCACCAGGCCCTGCCCGTCAGCGCCGGAACCACGGCCAGCGGCAGGCCCACGATGAGCATCCCCGCGAAGATGCCCGCGTTCTGATAGATCGACTGGTAGCGACCCTCGCTTGTGACGCCGGCGACCCCGAGCAGTGCTCGCACGAGTCCGCCACCGACCAGCAGATCCGCCGCCGACAGTGCCGCGAAACCCGCAATGAGCGCCGCGAGCGCCCGAGAGCACAGGCGCGCTCTCTCGCGGGTCGAGCACACCGCGCGTGTCACCGGCGCGAACACAAGCCACACGAACGTCCACCGCAGAAAGTCCCGGCCCGCAAGCGACAGATCGTGCGCGTG
This sequence comes from uncultured Armatimonadia bacterium, assembly GCA_964484945.1. Classification (GTDB taxonomy): domain Bacteria; phylum Armatimonadota; class Zipacnadia; order Zipacnadales; family UBA5352; genus UBA5352. The sequence goes on from CAZAHB010000300.1 coordinate 2,382, forward strand.
CGGCAGGGCCGCGGCGAGCCCGGCCAGAAACAGCAGTCCCGGGACGATTGTCGGACTGGTGGTGTACCACCGCCGCAGGAAACCCGGGCGCGCGCCCAGCATCGCCCACGTCACGAGCGCCACCAGCGCCAGGCTCAACGGGACGTACGCCAGCGACTGCGCATTGATGCCGAAGATCACGTCGGTGAAGAGCGTGATCAGCAGCAGCCCGACGAGATACAGGCCGGTGGCCAGCAGCATAGAATGTTGCACCCGGCGACGTGAGCCTTAATGCCGCGTGACTTATTCCCCGCGCTCCGAACCCAGCCCTCCCCGATCCTCGCAGATGCTGGCGCAGCACAGATCTGCGTCGTCCGTGGTCCAGAGCCCTCGTGCGCATAGCCACGCTGGGGAGCCATTCGCGCTCTCCGTCCGGAGGTCGGGCGAGCCCTCGCCCGACGCCGTCGCTACGCCTGAGAACACGTGCGAGCAGGCCTGCCCGGACTGACAATCAACCGGCCCTGGGAGCCCATGCCGCGGGCATGGAGCGTTGCTTTCGTTGCAGCCGTACGCTACACTGCAGGCCACCATACGTCGCACGGGAGGGCCAGATGTCCGAGGAACTTGACGACCTGCGTGAAAGCATCGACGAGATCGACAGCCAACTGCTGGAACTGCTGATAGAGCGCGCGCGTGTCGCCGCGAAGGTCGGTGAGGCCAAAGAGACCGGCGAACGCGCCGTTTACGCGCCCGAGCGCGAGGCGGAACTGCTCCGCGCGCTCGCAGACCGGGTCTCCGGCCCCCTGGCTGCAGAATCCGTCGAGGCGGTCTTTCGCGAGGTCATCTCCGCCTGCCGCGGCCTGCAGCAGGTGCCGTCGGTGGCATTCCTCGGGCCCGAGCACACCTTCACGCACCTGGCGGCCCGCAAGCGATTCGGTCACAGCGCGCAGTTCGTTACAGCCGGCTCCATCAGCGATGTGTTCGATTCGGTCGAGCGACAGACCGCCGACTTCGGCGTGGTGCCGATTCAGAACTCGACCGAGGGCGTGGTCGGGCTGACGCTGGACTGCCTGCTGGACACCCCGCTGCGCATCTGTGCGGAGATCTACGTGCAGGTGAACCACTTCCTGGCAGGCACCGGGGCGATGGACGATATCCGCGTGGTCCGCTCACATCCGCAGGTGCTCGCCCAGTGCCGGACCTGGCTGCGCGAGAAACTTCCCACTGCCGAGCAGGTTGCCACTTCCTCCAGCAGCACCGCCGCGATGGCAGTAGCCGATGACCCGGAGGCCGCGGCCATCTGCACCCGCGAAGCCGCCGCGGCCAACGGGCTGGACGTGCTTGCCGAGCATATCGAGGATCTGGCGAACAACCGCACCCGCTTCTTCGTGATCGGCGACCTCGACCCGGCGCCGACCGGAAGCGACAGGACGTCGGTGGTCTTCAGCACGCCACACCGCGCGGGAGCGCTGCACAAGGCGCTCAGCGCGTTCGCGGTGTATGACATCAACCTCACGATGATCCAGTCGCGCCCGGCGCGCGGAAGGCTCTGGGAGTACGTGTTCTTCGTGGACTTCGAACGCCACCAGGAGGAACCCGCGGCGGTTGCGGCCCTGGAGCAGCTTCGCGAGTTCTGCCCGCTGCTGAAGGTCCTCGGCAGCTATCCCGCGGAGAACTCCTGACGGCGATCCGGAGCGCCGATCACCGCGCCCACTGTGGCGGATCCGGAATCTCCATCGGCATCGATCCGCCGCGCACCGACTCTGCGCCCTTCACGCCCGCGGCCACACTCATCCGGCCCGCCAGCGGCGTGGCGACCGGCTCCTTCCCGGTCACGAGCATCTGGACGAAGTCGTCGGCGATGACGGGGTCCGCACCACCGTGCCCGCCCTCTGAGGGCTTGACGTGGTAGGTGCGGTCGGCGAAGAAGTGCGGATCGTTCCCTTTGCGCATCAGCACCTTCATGTCCCCGACCAGCCCATCGCACTCCATGCGCCCCTTCGTTCCGATCAGCGTATAGTTGCGCTTGTAGTCGGGCGTGTACTGGCACTGCAGGTACGCCGCCCTGATGCCGCCCTCAAGCTGAAGCAGCAGCATCTCGTGGTCCTCCACGTCCACTTCTTCGCGGAAGGCGCACTGCTGGCGCGTCTCGACCGCGTAGGGGTCAGGGCAGGTGTCGATCTCATCGCACTCGGTGCAGACGAGGTCATTGGGCCTGTCGCCGCCGAAGAAGTCGAGGCCTCCCATGCCCACCACGCGCTTCGTGTACTGCCCCGTGAGCCAGTGAATCATGTCGATGTCATGTGAGCCCTTCTGCAGGAGCAGCGATGTCGCATTCTCCCGTGTCGCGTGCCAGTCGTGGTAGTAGAAGTTCCCGCCCTGGCCCACGAAGTGCCGCACCCAGACGGCCTTGATGTCGCCGATCACGCCCTCGTCGGCCACGCGCTTCATCACGTTGAACATCCGCATGTAGCGCATATTGAAGCCGACCATCAGGTGCTTGCCGGAGGCGCGCCAGGCCTCGAGGATGTTGTCGCACCCCTCGATGGTAATCGCCAGGGGCTTCTCGCAGAACACGTGCCTCCCGGCCTCAAGAGCGGCGACGGCGTACTCCTCGTGCGTGAAATCCGGCGAGGTGACGGCGATGGCGTCGATGTCGTCGCGGGCGATCAGTTCATGGGGATCCTGTGTGAAGAAGACATCGTCCCCGTGGTACTCGCGGAACTCGTCTACGTATTTGTCGGTGACATCAGCGCCACCGACGACCTTCGAGAGCCCGTCCTCGCGTTTCCAGTGCTTTGCGATGCGACCGCGCCCGCCGATGCCGATGACGCCGATGCGTACTGGAGTGTCCATGGAAGATCCTCCCGTAATTGTGGATGATTTCAACTCGACCCTGTCATTACAGTCGTCGTTACCCTGCGGCGAACTCGAGCCCCTCGCGGGCTGGAAGCCCGCGCCACATGAGTGGGTTAACCTCCAGGCCGTGGCTGCAATCGAGGAACGAAGCTTTCGCGCACACTTTGCTCCACAAGCAGCGGTCCGGCGCTCGCACCACACGCCCCCACACCATGTGGGGCAGGCTGCCACACATATTCCAGAAATTGCCAGAGCATCAACGAAAGTCGTACGGAGGGGCTGCTTTTCTCGCCCCCGGCGGGAAAAGTGGCGCCCGAGTGTCCGCTGTCGTGACTCCCGCTTCGCGGGGT
>CAZAHB010000301.1:0-5558 GCA_964484945.1 uncultured Armatimonadia bacterium
ACCGGTTGAAGGCGTGGCCGTAGTGCAGTCGATGCTTCCGGCCCATGCGGTGCCGCCGGAGGAAGACCGCCTCGTCGCGGACATACTGCTCACGCGCTTCCGGCGTGAAGCGCGCGGTGATCGGCTCACCGCGCTTCATGTTCCCGTGGCGGATGTTCCGCTGCAGCAGCCATGGCTCGAAGCGGTCATCCACGTCCGGAATGATGACCTCGTCGCTTTCAGGCACGTGCGTGCCAGGCTCACCGGGGAACATCCACACGACGCCGAGTTCGCGCTCAACCAGTTCATACACGCCCCAGAGCGTTCCGGCGTTCGTGTCCCCGTCGAGCGGGTCGCCATTGTCGTCCTGGCCGACCACAAAGAGCGTATTCCCGTCCGTGCGGAGAATCGTCTCCTCGAACTCCAGCGAGTTCGCATCGATGCCCGCGTCGGTGGCCGCCTGAGTGGCGCCCAGATAGACGTAGGCATCCGCGTCAGGCGCCTCGCCCTCAGCCGCGACGGGCAGCGTCACACCGGTCGCGCGCTCAACGTGATACGCAAGCTCCTCCGCGGCGTACTGCACCACCGGGAGCGGCTCGGCGGGCGTGACGATCACCGCCCGAGCCTGCCCGTCTGTGACGAGCGGGACCTCCGCCACGGCAACTGAGCAGAGAGCGATCAGGGCAAGCGCGACCAGCGTACGTATTCGCATGAGTGACCTCCGGTGAGGCATATGTCGTTGGAGAGGCTGGCCCCGCGCCAGCCTGTGCCGTTGCTGTTGTGATGACGGTGCATTACTCCGGCCCCACGAGCCTGCCGAGCGCGTGCGATCAGTACGGCGGCAACCGCTCCACCACCGCAAGCTGCTCCGCGTGCAGATGCCGCCAGAGCGCCTCGCTCGCGGACGCTTCCCCGGCGTGCAGCAGGTCCTCCGGCCCATGTGGCACCAGCCTCGCGCAGAACCGCAGCATCACGGTCAGCTCCCGCCGGTGCCGTTTGCTCGTCGCTCGCAACTCGCCGCTCGCCGCTTAGCTGTAAACAAACTGCGCGGTCGCCTCGCAATCCCGATCCGCCACCAGTCGTACCCAGTGCGCGGAGAAGCCGGACGGGAAGACGTGCGTGCGCTGCTCTCCGGAGCCGACGGTGAAAGCGTCCGCGTCCATGAAGGTCCCGTCGCCGAGCACGTCCGTCTGCAGCGTGAACTCCACCGGCCCGTCCGAATTCTGCGAGATGTGCAGGCACTTGTGCTCGAAGCCCGTCATCAGGAAGGGGTCGGACGGCTCGCCCGCGGCCACCTGCGTGTGCCGCCACGGCCCGCCCCAGCCCTGCGGCCTGCCGAAGCTCCACAGGTCATCGGTCTTGCCGAACCACAACCCTGCCATCGGCTGGCCGCCGACCGGATTGTTGTCGGAGTTAGGCGTATTCTGATTGCCCGCGAGCACCAGCGTCCCCGCCCACGAGCAGTAGTCGGGGATGATCCGCAGGTGCTGGCAGACGGGCTTGATCGGGAATATCTGCCCCCCGTAGACCTGCGCGGGAAGCTCGTAGAAGAGCCCGTGGCAGTCCATCATGAAGCGCTCGGTCTCCACCTCGCGGATGCGCGTCCACTCGGTCAGCCAGCCGTGGTCGTAGCACTGCGAGCCCTTCGGCAGGCGGAAGGTCCGCCACTTGCCGTCGAGCAGCACCTTCAGCAGCGCGGACGCCTCGTCCCAGCCAATTGCGAAGATCGCCTGGCCGAGATTCCGGCGGCCCGCGGCCTCCATGAAGGGCGCCTCCTCGATGGTCCGCCACATCTCCCCATCCCACTCGGCGAGGCGGCCGGCCGCGTGCTCGCCGAGGTAATCGCGCTCATCGTAGGAGTTATTGCACACCACCACGCGGTCCATCGCGGTGTGGGCGCCCTTGTAATGCGGCCACATACCCTCGGGCAGCGCAAGCTCCCCCTTCAGATCCCACAGTTGCTCGCACTCGAGCGTCTCCATGTCACACTCGAAGAAGAGGCCTTCCATGGTGAGGAAGTAGACCATGCGCCCGGGGTCGTAGAGATGGTCCATCGTGGCGGTGAGCCGATGTGGCACGAGGTCCTCGATCGTGCGAACGTTGCCATCCGGATCGACAACATGCGGGCCGATGACCATCTGGTCGGTCTGCATATGCACGAAACGGTTGGCGTAGACGCCGACGACGCTCTCCTCGCGCTTCGTCATCTGCATGTCGGCGTCGATGGTGTAAAGCCCCGTCCCGGAGCCGCTGCCGGGGTTCGACGGATAGGTGATCAGCCAGAGCCGGTCGGCCCATGGCATGAGCGCGCCGATCCCGGCCTCCGTCCGCCGCGGGACCATGTCCGCGGATACGTGAAGATGCGGGAAGACGCCGGAGATGTCATACATCGCTTCTCACCCGACTGGTCGGCAACGTTGTGGACATCAGTAATTTCGCCTGAAGCCGCCCCGCCCCCTCCCCGCCCGACGAGCTTAGTGTGTATGCTGATGGTGGAGGTCGGGATAGTGCGGATGAGCGTGCCGGATGGGACAGTGCAGGTGTTCATGGACGTGCGTTTCATCATCCGACAGCCCGGAGGGATGCTCATGTTCGTGGTGTTCGTCGTGGTCATGACGGTGAGCGTGGACCATCTCGTCATGCTCGTGGTCATGGGTGTGCCGCTCGGTCAGGTGAAGCCATACCCCAAGCCCCATGAGGATGGCGGCGGATACAAGGGGAAGAGTGATGGGTTCACCCAGGAGTGCGACAGAGAGGATGGCCCCGATGAACGGTGCTGTGGAGAAGTAAGCACCGGTTCGGGCCGTGCCCAGGTGCCTGAGCGAGAGAACGAAGAAGGCAAGACTCAGGCCGTAGCCGAAGAAGCCCACGACGGCTGCCTGACCGATCGACGGGACACCGGGGATTTCCACACCGATTATCAGGGCAATAGACAGGTTGACCGCTCCTGCGATGCCGCCCTTCAGTCCCGCCACCTGAACAGGATCGCCCCCGGAGACCTTGCGCGTGAGGTTGTTGTCAATCCCCCACGCGAAGCAGGCGGCCAGGATGGCCAGCGGCCCCGCCCAGCCATGCAGTTCGACGGTACCGCCCCACGAAAGCACGGCGCCGCCTGCCACGATCACCACCATGCCGAGCACGATCCTGGCATCGTAGTTCTCTCTGAACACGATCCAGGCGAGGGCCGCGGTGAAGACAGCCTCCAGATTCAGCAGCAGTGAAGCGCTCGATGCGGGGGTGAGCGACAGCCCGACCATCAGCAGCACCGGCCCGAGTACACCGCCGGCGAGAATCGCCCCACCGAGCCAGGGCAGATCAGCGGCACGGAGGGCCGCCTCATCCGAGTTTCCGGGCAGGCGCGAGCGCACCAGCCACAGTATCCCGAGGCCGACGCCGGAACCCAGATAGAGCAGTCCTGCCAGAAGGATAGGCCGTATCTGCCCAACCAGCAGCTTCGCCAGGGGCGTGCTGGCACCGAATAGCGCGGCCGCTGCCAAAGCGTAGGGGACGCCACGGAGGAATACCGTGGCGTCCGTGGATTTCTTCGGCGAACCTGAGGATGCTGTCATGGGCATTGCGGAAGCGGCGTGTGTGTCAGGGAGTAGACTGTTGCGCCTCAGTGTCCATTATACGCGCACGCCGGAGGAGGACGCAATCACGGTCGTGCGAGCAGCGTGGGCCGTGGCGCGCTCACGCGCGGTGCGGGAAGACGCCGGAGATGTTCGGTTGGTTGGGCATTGGATACCCCTCCACTGATAATGAAACCGGAGTCCGGGCGCCTCGCCCGGACGTCGTTCACCCCCGCCTCGCCTCCACGCTCACATTCGCCCCCTCAGCGAGCCGAACCTTCCACAGCCCCGCCGCGCGGACCGGTTCGATCGCACCCTCGCCGGCGACTATCGGCTCAGCGAACTCGTCGGTCTCGCACGGCAGCACGATGTCACCGCGCACGCCGTCGGGAAGGGTCACATCGATCGAGAAGCTGTCCTCATCGCGCTCCCACGCGACCTCGATCTCTCCGTGCGGTGTGGGCATGCGCCCCTCGCACCAGTCGAGATCCATGGGGATCGGCGCGATCGTGGCGCGCTCGAAGCCCGGCAGCGCCGGCTCCACGCCAAGCTGCTGCGTCTGCATGAAATGCAGCGGCCCGGCCGACCACGCGTGGCAGCGCGAGCGAGTCTTCTCGTTGCCGAACATCTCCCACGCGGTCGTGGCGCCGTGGCGGAGCATCTCACCCCAGTACTCGCGCGTCCACTCGGCGACCGTCTCTTCCATGCCGAGCTTCGTCAGCGCCTCGAAGCTGAAGAACATAAAGAACGGGCTGCCGATCTCCACGAAGTCCTCCGGCGGGTCGTAGACATACTCCTTCACGGTGTCGAGGCGCTCTTCAGGCACCACGCGGCAGAGGTAGCAGACCGTCTGCGTCTGCTGGCTGAAGACCTCGGAGCGCTCCCCGTCGGCGTGGATCGAATCGATGTACGCTTCCACGTCCGCATCCCACAGGTGCTCGTTGATCGCCACCGCAAGCTCCCCGGCGGCCGCCTCAAACTCCCCGGCGTCATCGTCCTCGCCGAGAAGCTCCGCCATCTGCGCGCCACGCCGCAGCGCCTCGGCCAGCCACGCGTTATTGTGCGTCACCACGCCCTCACGCGGGCAGTCCATCGGCGCCCAGTCCACCATGTTCCACGCCTCGATCTCCAGCAGGCCGTCGGAGTTGCGCATGTCGAGGAAGTTCCGCAGCGTCTCGGCCACCGCCGGGTAGATCTCCCGCTGGAAGTCGATGTCGCCGTCATACAGATACTGCTCCTGGCAGGCCAGCACCCACAGTTCGGCCCACGCGGTCAGGATACCCGGATCGCCCGACGGCACGCGGCTCTCGGGCACGGGCGAGCGGAACATCGACTGGGCGGCGAGCCGCCAGCAACGCTTCGTGAACTCGTAGGTCCCGAAGGCATCGAACGCCACCATCGCCTCGTTCCGCGCATCGCCGACCCACAGCGCCTGCTCGTAAAGCGGGCAGTCCACGAACGTGTCCTCCATGCAGCAGCGGGCGGTGTGCGCGCACATCTCCCAGATGCGGTTCAGCAGCGCATCCGAGCAGCGGAACGCGCCACGCGCGGGCGTCGGCATCGTGTGGAAGAGCATGCGCAACTCGCGGATCTGCATCGGCTCGGTCAGCCCGCTGACGGTCACGAACATGTAGCGCAGCCCCCGCCGGTGCGCGCTCAGGAACCGCTGGTTGCCCTCGCGCGTGATGTAGCGCAGGCCGGCGTCGATCCGCGTCCACTGCGGCTCCTCAAGCTCGGCGCCCTTGCCCGGAACGAACGCCTCGAAGCCGTAGAAATCAAGCACCGCCCCCTTCGGGGCATCGACCTCGAACTCCAGCAGGCCGTTGACCTCCTCGCCGAAGTCAATGAGCAGCCGCGTATCGCCGGCCTCGTTCGGGTAGATGGTCGTCACTTCCGGGTTCGCCACGCACATGGCCTGCGGATCGTCGATCTGTGGTGGCTGCTCAAGCACCAGCGTATCCGCGGACGCGAACTGCGTCGCCATCCCGCTGTGCTCGGTCCCCGGGTGGT
>CAZAHB010000302.1:0-5543 GCA_964484945.1 uncultured Armatimonadia bacterium
GCGGCAGCAAATGCGGGACCGCCCACAGCACCGTTGCCACGGGGCCGTAGACCGAGCGGATGTGCTTGTGCTTGAGCCACTGGCCAGAGTAGAGGTCATCATCCGCCGCCCTCAGCTCTGCGCGCAGGTCATCGTATACTGCTGCCTCCGGCGGCGCCGCGTAGGGGTTGCGGCCCGCCAGCAACACCTTCCCCTCCCACAGGTGGCGGCCAAGGTCAGGGTTGCGCGGTGGTTCACCCGCGAGGACGATAGCGTGCAGGGCGATTGAGCCGATGATGACCGTTACCAGGCGTGCGCGCCCGCCGGGATGCTCGCGCACCCTCCATACCCACCAGACGCAGAATCCGTAGAGCGCGAAGATGATCGGGTAGGCGATGACCCGGTCGCGCGCGGGGGGCGGAGTCCGACCGAGGTGATAGAGCCAGACGTAGATGCCCGTCAGCTTGACGAGGCATCCGGCAAGCGCCGGCAGCCCCGCGAGCCACGGGGCCGAGCGGTCACCATCCTGTCCGGGCTGCTCCCGCTGCATACGAGGCCAGATTCCGCGCGCTGAGGCACTGCTCCTCCCGAGGATACAGGAACAACCCACTGCCATGGTGAACTATCCCTGACAGAGGTACGTCGACTCTCTCGAAATACGGACGGACAGTGTGGAGCGCCCGGCGGCTCATCCTGTGAGCCGCGCGAGCCTGGAGGAGGAGATCCGTGACCAACTACGTGATCGTCGGCGATTCGATCGCGGCAAACTCCGCTGCCGCGCGTATTCACGACCTCGACCCGGACAGCCCCATCACGATGATCAGCCGCGAGCCCGAGCCCTACTACTCCCGCTGCGCGCTGATGTACTACGTCATGGATCACTGTGACCGCGAGGATATCTACATAGCGCAGAGAGGCCACTATGAGCGCATGAACGCCGAAAAGGTCTACGACGAGGCCATCGGCGTGGACGTGGGCGCTCACCGGCTGGTCTGTCGCGAGGGCGAGTACGACTACGATAAGCTCCTGATCTGCTGCGGCGCCGAAGACCGGCTGCTCGACGTGGAGAATGAGGACGCCGACGGGATCTACGGCTTCATCAACATCCGCGACGCGGACGCGATCCTCCACGACCTGCCTCACTGCGAGAAGGCCATCGTCACCGGCGGTGGTTTGATCGGCGCGGAGGTGGCGGAGGTCTTCATCGAGTGCGGGATCGAGTGCGACTTCTACATCCGCGCCCCCTACTACTACCACAATTTCTGCAGCGCCGAGCAGTCGCGGATCATCGAGGACCGCTTCCGCCATCACGGCGTGAAGATGCACCTGCGCGAGACCATCGCGGGCTTCGAGAAGGATGAGTCCGGGCGTGTCAGCGCGGCCATCGACAGCGAGGGCGAGCGCAACGAATGCGACATCTTCGTCCGCGCCATCGGCGTTGAGCCGGCCATCGGCTGGCTGGAAGACACCGGAGTTGAGATCGACCGGGGGATCGTGGTCAACAACCGCATGGAGAACGCTGCCGAGGACGTGTGGGCGGCCGGCGATTGTGTGGAGGTCCACTATCCGGACAAAGCGCCGGAGATCGTGAAGCTGTGGTACACCGCGCGGCCCATGGGCTGGGTGGCAGGCGAGAATATGGCCAGCGCAGATGCGCCGGGCGATGCGATCTACGATGAGCCGAAGCAGTACCAGACCGCTATGTTCACCGACCTTGACTTCGCATCCTACGGTGAGATGCCGACCGATGAGAATGACCTGGAGCCGCATAACATCACCGCGCCGAACGAGTACGATTCCGTGATGCTTGTACATGACGGCCACACGGTGGTGGGCTGCTCGGTGCTCGGGCGGGCGCTGACCAAAGAAGATACGGAGCACATCGTAGACTCGCAGATGGCGCTGGCGGACGCGGTCGAGGCCTGCGAGGACGTGCTGACCGGCGGTATGTACGATCGCGCGCCGAAGAACCGCATCGCGGACCGCGAGCCGCTCTCGCGCCGCCCGGCCCTGTGGCCCTTCGGCGACCAGCGCGCTCAGAAGGGTTTGTGGAAGCTAACGGGCGGGTTCTGAGGAAGAGGACAAACTGCGTCGGCCTGGCCAGGCGGACCTCCGGACGGCAACAGCAAACGACCCGGCTCCGCCTTCAGGCACACGCAATGCGAACACTCAGGGAGGCACACCGATGCCCCTTTCGAAGTGGCCCAAAGTCCCCATTGTCACATTCATGCTCATCGTCACCGCTGTCTACCTGTTCCTCGTGTTCGATGCGTGGTACTGGACGCTCCCCGCGGTCGCGCTCGCCGTGGTGCTGCTCGTCTTCCGCAAGTGGGAGGGAGCGTGGCTGGCGACGCTGGCCGTGCTGCTGGTAGGGCTGTACTTCGCGAATCGCTACGGTGGCTGGGAGCTGTTCGGCATGTCCGCCGGCTACTGGTACGGCTTCCTCTACACCCTGGCGATCGTGACCATGGGGATCCGCTTTATCCGCATCTACGCGGGCAAAGACAGATACATGGTCATCCGGACCGTGTTCAACATGTTCGCTCAACTGTGCATCGGGTTCCTTGCGGCCTACTACCTGATCCCCTTCGAGTACGGCGGTGGCGCACCGGATGCGGCGGGCTCGGGCGTGTTCCTGATGTACGTCTGGCCGCTGGAGATCAACGCCTTTCTGATCCACAAGTTCGAGGGACTGCACCAGGTGGCGAAGTACTGGCTGGCCTTCAACCTCTTTGCGGCGCTGGTCGCCATGCCGATCCTCGTGTACTTCTACGGCAAGCGCCCCTACTGTTCGTGGCTGTGCGGTTGCGGCTGCCTGGCGGAGACCTTCGGCGACCCCTTCCGGCGGCTGACGCCGCGCACCCGCCTGAGCCGGATACTGGAGCCGATCATCCAAGTCTTCGTGCTGGTGGCGGTCGGCGTCACGATCTGGACATTGCTGACACCCGACGACCAGATCCAGGCGATGCTCGCCGGACCGCTGGCGAGGTACGACCTGATCGTGAAGTTCGTCTTCTCATCGCTGATCGGCGTGGGCGCGTATTCGCTGCTCGGTGCGCGGATCTGGTGCCGCTACTTCTGCCCGTGGGCGGGTTTGTTCGGGCTGCTGGCGAAGTACGGCCGCTACGCGATCAAGACCCGCGGCGAACTGTGCATCGGCTGCGGGATGTGCAACACGTACTGCGAGATGGGGATCGACATCCGCGGCTTCGCCATGCGCGGGGAGCCGGTGAAGACTACCACCTGTGTGGGCTGTGGTATGTGCATCCAGAAATGTCCGCGGCGCGTACTGTCCTTCTCGATGGAGTAAAGGACCCACTGGAGGTGCGGTTGATGAAGCGAACGATCGTGGTCGCGCTGGTGCTGCTCACCTGTGCGAGCATCGCCTGTGCGCAGCAATGGCAGCCGTACACGCCACCCGAGGGCGGGGACGACTGGGTGGCCGTGGAGATGCACCTGCGTCCAACTGATGTGAACCCTGCCGCGACCGGCCGGGCATTGCTCGCCTGCAGCGAGGACGGCCCCTTCGCCCGAGTGCAGGCGCGCGCGGCAAATCTGGAGGGTGATCGGGTCTACTCCGCGTGGCTCGTGTACTGGGACGCGACGAAGAAGGCAGTCACGCGATCGATGCGCTGCAGCCACCCGGACGCGGACCTCAGCGCGGACAGATACGGGTGGATGACGCTCGCCGGCGACCTGCCCGAATGTCCGCGCGGGAAGTACAATGTGTTCGTCATCCGCTGGCACCCGGACGGGGACGGGCAGAATACCTCGAACATGCGCAGTGTGCTCAAGGGCCATATCCCGAACGGAGGCGAGGTGCAATGAAGCGATGGATCCTGGCCCTGGCGTTCATTATCACTCTGTCCCCTGTTGCCTTCGCCTCCGAGAGCTACAAGCCGCCCGAGGGCGGGGCGTGGCAGATGGAGCGGCTCTACCTGAAGGCCACCGGCCCCTTCGATGACGCCACCGGCGTCGTCGCCTTCGCCTGCAACATGGCCGAGACCCAGCACCGGGTGCAGAGCTATATCGAGGGTGTACGCGCCAACTCCACCTACACGCTGTGGCTGGTGAAGATGGAGGGCAATCGTGTGGCGGACAGGCACGAGATCACCTCGCGCTGGCGCGATCTGCGCTCGGACAAACGCGGCGTCATCTCGAACATCAGCAACCTCCCATGGTGCCCCGTCGGGTGGGACGTGTACGTGGTGAAGTACCACCCGGACAACGATCCTGATGGCTGGGGCGACGGGGTCACCGTGCTGAAGGGCTATCTGAAGGAGATGACCGACGCGAACTCCGACGGCGGCGGATGAGCCACTCGGCGAGACCGATGCCGTACATGATCGCGAACTCCGGAACCCGCGCCGCGAGGCCGACGGACTCGTCCCAGACGTAGAGGTAGGTCGCGAGCAACAAAAAGCTCGCGACCGGCAGCGTCGCGTTGGCGAAGATACACGCGAAAGGCAGCACCCAGGAGAGATACCATGGGAAGAACGTGGGTCCGAGGACCAGAAGCGCGCCGAGGACGATCGGCACGTGCGCGAGCATGTCGCCCCGGCGGAATGTGAGCCAGATTACCAGCGCTCCAACGCCGATCGCCGCGAATGTGCTCGCGACCGTGCGGCTGAATGCCGCCTGCACGAGTGCGAAGACACTTGAGTTGAACTCCCACGTGCCGAGGTAGGCGCGGCTCCCCGCGGTCAGATCGCTCAGCGGCACATTCAGGAAGGGCACCGCCAGCAGCGCGCAGACCACCGCGAACGCGACCGCCCCCCTCCATCGGGTGCGCCAGAGGACCAGCGGTGCCACGAAGACCATCTGCGTCTTCGCCATCACCGCCAGCGCCATCAGCAGGCCTGAGCCGAGCAGCCGTTTCCGCTGTAGCGCGTAGAGTGCGAAGAGAAGAAAGAAGATCGAGACCGGGTCGAGGTGCCCGCCGATGGCGAACTCATTCGCCAGCAGTGGATTCCACGCGTAGATCGCCAGCCACTTCTCATCAACGTCGCGCTCGCGCATGAGCAGCAGCAGCGGCCACAGGCACAGCAGGTTGAACGCCATCGCGAGCAGAAGGACGCGGCGGGGCGACTGATCCAGAAAGTAGCTGCCCGCGAGCAGATACTGCGTGACCGGCGGGTAGATCGTTTTGACCCACTTGTAGTCCATCGGCTCCCAGTGCTCGTCGCGCAGATCGGCGAGCGCATGATCGCCGGGGGCGTAACGGAACGGGTTGATGCCCTTCGCCAGCAGCTTTCCGTCCCAGTGGTAGCGGTAGGCGTCGGTGTCCCACAGCGGCGCCCCGCGGTAAGGCGTAATCTGGATCAGCACTGCGATGACGATGATCACACGCGCGGAGAGGCGGGCTTTTCCGCCGCGCAGCAGCCACAGGGCCGCAAAGTAGCACGCGAACGCGGCCGCCATGACGCCGAGGAACGGAAGAATGGCCGAAGAGTCCTCAGAAACCAGCCTGACGCCCAGCAGTGACGCCGCCACGCCCAGCCCCAGCAGCACGGGGCGGGTATCGGTGATCATCCCTGCGCTGGATGAGGAGGAGGCCATCGGCT
>CAZAHB010000303.1:0-5343 GCA_964484945.1 uncultured Armatimonadia bacterium
TCTTGCGGGGGGGGTATACTCTACCCACGAGACAAGCCGCAACGTGAGTAGTTACCAGTTTCTCAACACCTTGGAGCGCGCGGCGACCTGCCGAAGCGCCCGACCTGAGGAGGCGCGGAAATGAAGCGCGGTTTCACCCTTATCGAGCTTCTGGTCGTTATTGCGATCATCGCCATTCTGGCGGCGATCCTCTTCCCCGTATTCGCCCGAGCCCGTGAGAAGGCCCGGCAAAGCTCCTGTCTTTCGAATGTCAAGCAGATCGGTCTGGGCATGATGATGTACGTGCAGGACTACGACGAAAGGTTCCCGGAGCTGTACTATAATCTCTCGGTTCCACCCGGTCGCGTCGATGTTGTGATGTGCCTCGATCCCTACATTAAGAACATGCAGGTCTGGGACTGCCCCAGCGCCGCGATTGAAACGCAGAAGCCGAACTACACCGCCCTGCATCACTACTCATACGGCTACAGTCGACGCATGAACCACATCAAGGCGGCGCGTGTCCAGCGGCCGGCCGAGATCGTCGTCTTCGCCGACTGCTGCATGGATAGCTGGGGCCGGGGACGGATGTATGACCCGGCGGGCACCGGCGATGACGCGCCGATGGTGGTCAACGGCTACAATGAGCACATTGCGGATCAGGATTTCGCCGGCGTTGATGCTAATACGTCCGAGTGGAACAGTAGCAATAATGGTGGGCGTCCCGGTATGAACTTCTCCCCCCGGCACAACGGCCAGGGCAACGTCAATTTCGCGGACGGTCATGCAAAAACGATGACGTATACCACACTCTACGATGACGGCAGCCTCTACTACTGGGATCCCAACTAGACTCGGGCACCTGCCGTCGATGCCAACTCTACATCCCGGCCCGCGGCCACCGGTCGCGGGCCGTCATCGCTCCAGGGGTGTTGGCGCCGGGCGTGCTCCCCGCGCAGACGGCGCTGTTGCCATCCTGGACCTGAACCGGCACTGCCACCAAAACGGCAAATTCAGCGCGTAATATCTTAAAACCATGTGTAGACGCTCTGGACATACTCCCGGAAGATGAAGTATACTTCCAGGCTCAACACCATGGTCGGGCTTCAGGAGGTCGTGTCCATGCAACGCCGTAACGCTGCTGGTGGCTTCACCCTCATTGAATTGCTGGTAGTCATCGCGATCATTGCTATTCTGGCGGCAATTCTGTTTCCGGTTTTCGCCCGCGCCCGTGAGAAAGCGCGACAGGCAAGCTGCTCGAGTAACGCGAAGCAGCTTATGCTCGGCGCCCTCATGTACATGCAGGACTACGATGAAACCGGTGTCATGTTCGCTTACGGGAATGACACTACCGATGTTGACGGAGACGGTGACACCGGGGAGCACGCCATGATCTGGTTCCTCGCCCTGCAGCCCTACATCAACAACACCCAGATTGGTGTGTGCCCCTCCGATTCGGACGACCGCAGTTTCACCGACCCCGATGGCTTCTCGTGCTACCCCAGCTACGGGATCGCCTATTCCGGCCTGGCCGACTATGACTGGGGCGTACACTGGGCCCAGTTGGAGGCTCCCGCCACGGCGGTCTACATGGCCGATGGTGACGGCTGGCTGGACTCGGGCGATAACGGCGACCGCACCCTCTATCGGCACAACGAGGTGGCGAATGTCGCCTTCGCCGATGGACACGTGAAGGCGATGAAGCAGGGCGCCCTGGAGGGCAACGACGACTACTGGCCCTATATCTCCCACTAATGTGACCTTCCGTCACGCTACTCTCCCGGCACCGCCATCTCAGGCGGTGCCGGGCTACCGCACGGGTCTACGTGTGTGAACAGTGGACCTGGCGCTCTCGACGCACCCCATACGTTCAAACTCACGAAGGAGGTCCTACCCTGATGCGACGGTCCGGCTTTACATTGATCGAATTGCTTGTGGTTATCGCGATTATCGCGATCCTCGCCGCAATCCTGTTCCCCGTTTTCGCGCGGGCCCGGGAGAAGGCCCGGCAGAGCAGTTGTCTGAGCAACATGAAGCAGTTGGCCACGGCCAGCCTGATGTACTTCCAGGATTACGACGAGCATACCTGGCTGTCAGGCACCGGTCATTTCGGCAACTGGGAATCGGCGGGCGTGAACTGCTCGTGGTACCGCTCGATGGAGCCATACGTGAAGAACGAGCAGGTCTTCGTCTGCCCCAGCGACGCGGGTGAGGGTGACAGTGCCGTGTGGTCAGATAGTTGGAATGAGACCCCCGGCGACGGCTCGGGCGTGTATCCGCCGACAGAGTTCGCGCTCAGCTACGGAAATAACCACACCAAGAGCAACCGGAAGATGGCCATGATCGCGTATCCGGCCGAAACGGGCATGCTCTTCGAGTGCACGGCGATGCTGTCCTACGAGTCATCAACCTGGGAGCCGCGCTCCAACATCCGCGGCGCCGTCCGCCACAACGATCAGTACAATGTCGCGTTCTTCGACGGCCACGCAAAGTCCCAGCCCGGCTCGCGCTGGCAATTGAACCTCGACGACGATCGCAACGACTGAACCAACGCGCGCAACACACGCCAGACCGGCCCCGCCTGCCCGTCGGGCGGGGCCTTTTCGTGTACGTCTGACGCGTTATCCTGCGGATATTCCCTCTGGGTATTTGACAATTATCGCTCAGATGATGATACTTACATCAGCATTAAGCTTTTCTGAACACGGGAGGTCCCAACAATGCGGCGAGGATTCACCCTCATTGAGTTGCTGGTCGTGATCGCGATCATCGCCATCCTGGCGGCGATACTGTTCCCCGTCTTTGCGCGGGCGCGAGAGAAGGCCAGGCAGGCAAGCTGTCAGAGCAACCTCAAGCAAATCTGTCTCGGTGGACTGATGTACATTCAAGACTATGATGAGAAGGTCTGGATGACGAGCGCTGCTGACATGGGACGGTTTGAAAGCAACGACAGCCCCGAGTGCATCTGGTACAGGGCCATCATGCCCTACGTCAAGAACGAACAGATCTTTGTGTGCCCGAGTGACGATGGCGACTCGGCGCTCTGGGGCTCCTCAACCTGGGACGAGAGACCCGGACATACCGGAAATTACCCGCCCACCGAGTTCGCCCTCAGCTACGGCACAAACCACAACACCGGACGGGACAAGCTCGCGCAGATCAAATACCCGGCCCAGACCGGCATGATCTTCGAATGTGAGCGGCTCCTGTGCTACGAGTCCGGCACGTGGGAGCCGCGCAGCTACATCCGCAGTGCCGCCCACCACAACGATCAGTTCAACTTCGGCTATTTTGACGGACATGTGAAAACCCATCCGGAATCACGCTTCGCCCAGATGGATCTCAACGGCAACCCTGACGACGACTGAAGCACGAACAGATGCTCGCCAGGACAATCGGCCCCACCCCGGACGGCGGGGCCGGTTCTGCGCTCGCCCCACCCGAACCTTAAGAAACGTCGAGCTTTCAATAGACACTACGTCACGCGATTCGGCATACTTAGCTTGTGTCTAACTCTGTCCGGCAGGAGGCTGAAGTGATGCGACGAGGCTCCCCTCGAGGTTTCACCCTTATCGAGCTGCTGGTCGTGATTGCGATCATTGCCATTCTGGCAGCGATCCTGTTCCCGGTCTTCGCTCGCGCGCGCGAAAAGGCGCGGCAGACAAGCTGCTCGAGCAATCTCAAACAGTTGATGCTTGGCGCGCTGATGTACGTGCAGGATTACGACGAGACCGGTGTGTTCTTCGCCCAGGCCCGGGACTACGGAGACGCTGACAACGATGGCGACACGAGCGAGCGTGGGCTTGTCCACACCCACCTGCTCAATCCCTACATCAAAAACGCACAGATCCACATCTGCCCCAGCGATGACGCCACGTACCGGCCACCGACCCAGGATCCATTCCACTACATGAGCTACGGCATCGCCTACTCCGACCTGGCACACTACGACTGGGGCGTCAAGTGGGCGGAGATCGAGCGCCCGTCCACGGTCGTGTATTTCGCTGACGGCTCCGGCTGGCTCGCCACAAGTCGCAACGGTGACCGTACCGACTATCGACACAACGAAACCGCGAATGTCGCGTTTTGCGATGGCCACGTGAAGGCCATGAACCAGGGCGCGCTGGAGGGCAATGACGCGCACTGGCCGGATTTGCACTAAGATGCGCGCTGGATGGTATTGCTGCTTCCCCTGACGCTACGATTTGTGCGACTGATTTGAACTCGCAACAAACTAACGGCCTCGCCTCCGCGGCGGGGCCATTTTTCTGTACATGCCGCGCACGAAGCTTAATGAAGTTTGGTCTTTTGGTAGACACCGCGTCGCAACAGGGCTATACTTAGTCCACAAAACGATTCCGCCCAACAGGAGGTCGAGACCATGCGACGAGGCTTCACTCTGATTGAACTGCTGGTCGTGATTGCGATCATCGCCATCCTGGCGGCGATCCTCTTTCCCGTCTTCGCCCGGGCCAGGGAGAAGGCCCGTCAGGCGAGCTGCCTGAGTAACCTCAAGCAGCTGGGCCTGGGGTGGCTGATGTACGCGCAGGACTACGATGAGAAGTGGGTCTGGAGTTATCGCGACGCAGACCCGGACGGCGAGTATTGCCCCGTTATGGACAGCACGCGCAGTTCCTGGGTGGCGTGGTGGGACAACATCTATCCCTACGTCAAGAACACGCAGATTTACCGCTGTCCCTCGGTCGGCAAGCCCCTCGACTACGCCTGTAATCCCTGGATTACCACTCGCGGCTACAACCCCGCCGCGTCGCACAAGATGGCCAGCCTGACACACCCCGCCCAGACGATCATGCTCTACGACGCGTGCTACACCCGCGGCGGGTCGCTGTCGGACTGGTCGTGGCGACCGTGCGCATATCCGCTTGGAACCGTCGCCGGCGGGCCGAACTGCCGCGGACGCGCATGCGGAACCTACGATGGGACTGACTACACCAGTCGGCACAACGACGGAGGCAACGTGGCCTTCTGTGATGGGCACACCAAGTGGCTGAAGGACGGCGAGTGGAATATCCATCCCGAGGCCTACAGCAAGTACTGGGACGAGCAGAGGTAACGCCAAACTGTATCTCGCACAACCCGAGCGGCCCCGCCATCGTCGGCGGGGCCGTGACTGTTCAGGTTGCTGCACGACCTGGCTCAGTGTCCGGCAGTTCATCGAGTGGACTCAGAACGCTTCGAGCGGGTATAATGACCGCCACGATCAAATCTCTCAGGAGGAGGCGCAGTATGCGACGACGCTCGCCCCGAGGTTTCACGAAAGGCTTCACCCTTATTGAATTGTTGGTTGTGATCGCGATGATCTGACTGTTGAAAAAGTCTTGATTCGCGCCTCGAATTGAGAGG
>CAZAHB010000304.1:0-5321 GCA_964484945.1 uncultured Armatimonadia bacterium
GCCGTTCGGAGGTCGGGCGTGCCCACGCCCGACGCCCTTTGTCGGCTGTCGTTCGTCGCGTCGTCCGGAGATCGGGCCAGCCATGGTCCGAAGCCGTTTCTATCCCCCAACCTCCGCCGGCGGCTGCTCCCAGGCGAGGGAAAAATCCCGCTCCCGGGGGGACGGATGGCCGCCGGGGCCGAAACCCTCGTCGGAAGTGGACTGGGTCTCGAGCGGCACGAACGTCTCGCTGATGCCCTCGTCGCTGACCTCGAAGCGGTGGTAGCCCAGCGTCGGGTCGCCGTCGGGCCAGCGGTCCGCCCACTGCGGGAAGCCGATTCCCGCGCACTTGAAGAACCGCACGCCATCGACCTCCTGCTGGGGCTTGCGGCAGTGGATGTGGCCGCTGAGGACGACATCCACGCCGGAGGCCTTCATCGCCTCGAACATCCGCAACCGATGTTCGCGCTCGATCGAGAAGTACCAGCCGAGGTACTCGTCGCGCTCGCCCTCGAGGTCCCAGTCGGGCTCATCCACCTCGTCGATGAAGAGCGTGTAGTGCATGATCATCACATGATGGTCCACGCGGGCGCGGGAGGGCAACTCATCCTCCAGAAACCGCCACATCTTCTCCTCATGCGGCAGCCCCGACCCCGCCAGCGCCGCGTAGATGCCGCTGAAGCGCACTTTGCGGTGCACGAAGGTCCACGGGAAGTCGCCGAAGAACCGCGCGAAGCGATCGAGTTGCTCGCCGGTGACCTCCGCGTGCGAGCGGGCGTGTTCGACCTGCGAGTGCTTGTTGCCGGTGTCCATATTCCCCGGGACCGCCCAGAACGGGTAGGGCAGGCTGCCAAGCTCGCACTTGAGTTGCTCGAACTCGAAATCGTGGATCGAGCCGTCACGCGTCAGATCGCCCGGCACCAGCAGAAGCTCCGCGTCCTCCTCGCGAAGCTGCGCCAGCGCCTGCTCCCAGTTCTCGCGATGCTGCGCCCGGAAGCGGAACGAGCGCGGCGATCCGGGCTGCATATCGGCTGCGGCGAGGAATGTCCATGAGTTCATGGTGAAACCTCCAGTTGCCAGTCGCCAGTCGCCGGCTACGGCGTCGATGTCTAACGGCATTACGGGCTGGAAGCCCGGCTGAAGCCTCCAGTCCGAAGCAACTTCGCGCGACAGGTCCGCAACGGTCGTTGTTGTAATGGAGGGGCCGCTTTCCCGGCCGCTCCCGGCGGTTGGAAAAGTGATCCCGCCGCGGCGGGATCAGGTTCCACCCCGGCCCATGTCGTTGTCACCGTGCGACCAGGGCGGCACTCAGCGGCACCTCGAACGTGTTCTCTCCCTCAACGGTGCGCTGCGGGAAGTAGATCTCCTTCGTCGTCTCCCCGTCGATCTGCAGACCATGATCCCCGGTCAGCACGATCGCGGTCTGTCCGTCGATCTGCTCGATTCGGTCGATCTCGTGCCCCTGGGTGAACCCGTTCGCGTAGCGCAGGATCAACCAGCGCCCGTGCAGGTCATCGCCCGCGGGCAGGTCCGTGTCCGTCAGCAGCGCGTCATGTTCGGCGCCATCCGCGACGCGCGTGGCACCGGTGACCGTTCCCGTCAGGCTCGCGGCCTCGGTCGTGAGGCTCTCTCCGTCCGCGCGCAATTCCCGCCCCTCGAAGAGCCACATGCCCGTAACCTCGCCATCTACTCTGCGCACCAGGCCGAGGCGCCCGCGAAGCGTCACCCCGCCCGCCTCGCGCTCCGGGAACGGCGCCTCATCCAGCGTGCTGATGATCGTATCCGTGATCGCTCCGGATGTCACCTGCAGCGCGGCGCAGTCGTCGTCGGTGGGGGAGACCTCCATCGCCTCGACCGTGTCGATGAACGGTTCGCCGAGGAACGGCTCCTCGACCACCGCGAAGAGCGAGTGCAGCGGCGCCTCGCCGGCTCTCCGCGCGGCCAGATGCGGCATCCAGTAATCCAGGATCGTGCGGTTATCGCCCCTCGTGCCCACGCCGCAGCGGCGGATTGACGGCGTCTCGCCGAGGAACACCTCGGTGGGCGCGTTGCCTGCGATGTGCACGCGCACGCCGCGCTCTGGCTCGTCGGCATAGCGGAAGCTCACCCCGCACCCACCGCCCCCGCTCCCCCGCGGGACACCGCGCCGGCCGTGGTACGACTTCGGAGGCCCTGTCCCCGCGAAGTCCTCGCCCGCCGCGGTCATCTCCAGCGAGCAATCCGCGGTCATGTCCTCGTCGGCGCTGCCGTGGACCAGCCAGTCGTGCATGGAACCGCCGCGCACGCGGAAGATGTCCGCGACGTAGGCGTCCTCCGCCGAGAGCGGCACGGTCAGAAGCTGCCTGCGGTACATGTCGAGGCCCTCGATATTCGCGTAGGCACGCTTACCATCGGCCTCGACGACTCTCGGCGAGCCTTCGCCACCGGGGAAGAAACCCAGCAGGTCACCATCGGACGGCCGCCCGCGCTGGTCGGTGCGATCCACCGCCACCAGGTTGTGGGAGATGCTTGTGACCGTCCACCACCGAATCTTCGTCCACGTGTACCCGATATCCGACAGCATCTCCCGCTGTTTCGCCCACAGCGTCGTCCCGAGCGTGTCGCGGTGGGCGTGACCGTAGCTGCCGGAGAAGTGCAGTTGCGCCTGCATCTGATGCGGGCCCGCGCCGCGCCCGAGCGAGGCGTGCCCGTAGCCCGGCAGGATGGTCGAGGCTGTCTGCTCTCGCGGCTCGCTGCGCCGCTGATGGGGCCAGGTGTCATGCACGACCGCCGAGGTCCCGTCCGGGTGCGCGATCGCGTGGAATGCGTCCTGCACCTTCGCCCAGAAGGGCGCGACAGAGAGTGGATCGAGGTCATCGAAGCGCGTGCCGTCCTCCTCATCAACGTAGCCCGGCGGGTCGGAGTAGCCCTCCACGAACGAGAACGCCCGTCGCAGACCGCCCAGGGTCATGTAGTGGTAGCTGGGCGATTCGTGCCACGTCCCGTCGCGGAAGAAGCCGTCCGTGAGGTTCAGCATCATCCAGTCGAAGGCCCGATGCACCATCGAGGGATCCCCGATGATCCGGCCCATCATCGCCGCCCCGGCGATGTCGTAGCCGACCACGTTGCTGACCTTGTACGGGCTGACCTCTATCGCGTGGTAGGTCGGACGGAAGAAGGCCTGCTCGATACGCTCGCGGACGTCGTAACCGTGCTCGGCCGAGACCGCTTCGAACTGCTCGCTTTCGTAGATCAGATCGTACGCGCGAAGCATCCGCTTGGGGATCTCGTTGTGGAAGTTGCCCCAGCGCCCGGCGTCCCACGGGTAGGGGGGCTCCTGCGATTCACAGAACGTGATTCGGTTGACCTTGCGGTTGTGGATGGCCGGCATGTGCGGGTAAATCCGCGCGGCCTTATCCAGCGCCAGCACCACGCGCCGGGCGTATTCGGGCTTGCGGGTCGCGCGCCAGGCCTTTCCGAGGGCGATAAGCTGGCCGGTGAGCCACCTGCGGTGGAACATGTCGAGATGCCCGCTCAGGTAGTGGCGGGCACCGGTCTCTTGGTTGAGGTAATACGGGAACGCCACCTCCTCGCCGAGCGCGTTCGTGCCGACGAGTCGCTCGGTCTCCGGATAGCGCTCGCTTGGCAGCGAGATCACCGTGTCGCAGTGGCGGCAGGTCAATTCGTTCGGTCGCTCGATGGTCCAGGTAAAGACATTGTTCCCCCCCGAGCCCCCATAGCAGTTCGGGCACTCGCACATGCGGATGTACGGTCGCTCGGGGAGGTAGCTCAGCATCTCCTCCTCGCTCATCGCGATCACGCGCTCGACCGCGGCCTCGTATTCATCGGCCTGCGCCGGATCGACCTCGGTGTAGATCGGGTGTTCCTCGGCCAACGCGAGCGCCGCGCAAAGCAGCATCGCGGCGCATAGCGAGATCGTCTGAAGGTTCATGGGCGTCTCTCCCGTCAGGCGTCCTCCGTCAGCCATGTCTCATTGAAGCGCGCGAAGACGATGTGCGCGAGGTCTATCGTGTGCTCCGGTCGCCCACTTTCGTTCCCTCTTACTCCGCGAGGGCCTCGTGTGTCTCCTGAAGCTGCTCGATGATCGGGATGTCCTGCGGGCACTTCTCCAGACAGACGCCACACTCCACGCAGGCGGAGGCGTCGCCGTCGCCGAGCTTGGCGTAGAGTTGCTTTGCGTGATCCGTCAGACCCCAGACGCGATGGTAGTTCATGGCCTCGAAGACCTTCGGGATTTCAACGCCCTGCGGGCAGGGCAGGCAGTACTCGCAGCCTGTGCAGTACAGCTCCGAGAGCCGCTCGTTACGCCGAATCATCTCGCGCACGGCCTCGTGCTCGCCCTCCGACAGCGGCTCGTCGCGAGACGCCGAGGCGCAGTTCTCCTCAACCTCCTGCATCTTCGTCATTCCCGACAGCGCGGTCGTGACGCCGTCGTTGGCCAGCACGAAGCGCAGGCCGATGTCCGCCAGGCCGCTGGAATCGCCGGGGAGGGATTCCATGATGTCGGTGCCCTCACCCATCAGCAGCCTGCCTCCCGCCAGCGGGCCCATGATGAGCACGCCCATGCCCTTCTCAGCCGCGCGCGCGATGGCGGGCTCGTTGGCCGTGCCGCCGGTCGGGCCGTCACTGCGAGGTCGGTCCAGCAGGTTGTACTGCACGACGATCCCGTCAAAGAGGTCCTCGTCGATGAGCTTGATGATGTTCTCGGCGGTGTCATGCGAAGAGAAGCACAGGTGGTCGATGCGGCCATCCGCCAGCGCCTCCTCGCACATCTTCTGCGGCTCCTTGCCGCGGAAGTGCGTCTCGTATTGCTCCCACGAGAAGTCGTGGAGGTGGTAGAAGTCGATGCGGTCCACGCCGAGGTTCTCGAACGACTGCTCCATGCGCTCCTTGAACACGTCGGGGGAGTAGTCGTAGTTCTTATCCCACATAGCCTGCACGATGGCGTGGTTCTTGGTGGAGATGAATACGTCGTCCCGGCGGCCCTCGACGGCTTTGCCCACCATCTTCTCGCTGCGACCGCCGCCGTAGCCGACGGCCGTATCGATGATATTGCCGCCGAGGTCAAGGAATCGCTTCATGATTGCTACGGCCTCATCGTCGTCGTCAGGAAGGCGCATGGCTCCGAAACCGAGCGCGGAGAGCATCTTCCCTGTATTGCCGTACTCGCGGTACTGCATCGGCACTTCCTCCTGTGTCATGGCCGGAGCGTCCGCCATTGGCGGCCGCCCGCGGTTTCATTTTGATCCGCGCGTAACTGCGGTCCGTGCGTGCCATTTTCGTTGCGACTGCCGCAGACCCCTCCTGTTGCAGACACTATTCCGCGAAGCGGACGGCGTCCG
>CAZAHB010000305.1:0-5288 GCA_964484945.1 uncultured Armatimonadia bacterium
CGCCACCCCCGTCGTCTATGCCATCCCCCACTCCACCAATCCACCCACCGAAGCTACCGAGAGCGGCTACAACCTCTTCGCCGTGCCGGTGGAGGGCGGTGAGCCGACGCGCCTGACGGAGGGTCTGTGCCGAGATTACACGCCGACATTCACTCCCGGTGGCGATGCGATCCTCTTCAGCACCACCCGCGGACTTGAGACTTCCGGCGCGACGCTCATGCGCATGCCCGCCGGGGGCGGAGAGCCCATTGACCTGGGCCTGCAGCAGGGCCGGGATGTCGGATTCGTGGAGCCGGCATTCTCTCCCGACGGCTCCCTGATCTGCTGCAGCTACATCCGCGGCTTTCGTGACAACTGGACGCTGCGGCTGCTGCGGATGGCTGAACCGACGAAGCAGATGGCCCTCACCGACGCCGCCGATGCCATGTACGCGCCCGCATGGTCGCCGGACGGAACACTCATCGCGTGCACCGGCTACTCGACAGGTGATCCCGGATGGGGCATCTACGTGGTGGGAGCTGCGACCGGCCTGGCGCGGCGTCTCGATGTCGGGCCCGGCAACTGCCGCTCGCCGATATGGTCCGCGGACGGTGGCCGCCTGATCTTTGAGAGCAACCGAGAGGGATCATACGATCTCTTCAGTGTCGAGGTCGCGCCGGTGCAGTTCGGCACCGTGACCGGCTTCCCCGACGGGGCGACGGCCCTTTCGCTGGAAGTGGATGCTGACGGGGGAGCCGTCCGCGATGGTTCCGGGCGCGGGAATGAAGTCCGAGTAACAGGCGATCCGTCGATCAGCGCCGAGGGGATCAGATTCGACCCGGGTGACTTCGTCTCCGCCGAGCAGCCTGCCGGCCTGGCTTTCGGCGATGGACCGTTCGCGGTACGCGCGGAGTTTACGCTGCGCGACGTAACCGGCGAGGTCCAGATCATCGCCGTGGGTGACTACCCGCAGCACAGCCAGGGCTGGCAGTTGTATGTCAGCGATGAGGGCTACCTGTACTTCAACTCACGCACCGACGAGGGCAGCTTCATCGGCGCTCGCTCCGATCATCGTATCCCACCGGGCGCGCGTCTCTCCGCTATCGGACTTCGCACGAGCGATGGCCGGGTCGAACTGTGGGTTGACGGCGTCCGGCAGCACCGCACTCACACCGGGGCCACGATGGACTACGAGCAGGCCACGCAGGTCCGCATCGGGTCACAGTACTCCGGAGGCATGGATTTCGCGGGTACCGTTCATTCCCTCAGCATCCTCGATCGCGCGCCCGCCGCTCAGACCATCCGAGCACCGTATCTGAAGGAGTTCGTGGGACAATGAGACCAGCCGGCCTGGTGATTGTCATCGCCACACTGCTGCTTCTCGCGGCCACCTGCCACGGCCAGGAGGACCGCCGACGGTTCGAAGTGGCGGCGTGGGTGGATCATTTCGACTTCGTGGGCGTGCAACGGGACGGGAAGTTGCTTTATGACACCGAGACGCTTGAGGGCTGCCTGCGTGTGCTCGATCATGTTCAGGAGACCGGCGCGACAACAATCCTGTGGCGCAACTGCGCGGGCGGGAACATGCGCTACCAGAGTGCCATCGAGTCAGGCCACCACCCGGAGATCCTCGACAAGCGACGGCTGTGCGACACGCGGCCCCTGTACGGCTGGGTGCGCTATCGGCAGGCGGAACCCGATATCGTGCGTTCGATGTTGACCGAATGCGAGGATCGCGGGCTCATCCCGGGGGTCCACTGGCCTTTTGAGGAGACGCACTGGGCGATCTGGACGGTCTCGCAGTTCAACATGGAGCATCCGCAGTTGTGGGCGCGGACCGCGGACGGGCGCCCGTGGTGGGGGCGGTGCTCGCTGGCCTGGGATGAGACGACCGAGCACAAGCTGGCGCTGGTGGACGAACTGATCGAGCGTGGCATCGACACGCTCTTTATCGACTTCTTCCGCAGCGGCGCCTGGGGACCCGACGACGAGTTCGTGCCGCCGGTCGTTGAGGCGTGGCGCGATCGCCACGGCGAGCCGGTACCGCCCGGCACCAGCGATGCCTGGGCGGCGCACGTGAGCGATTACGTCACAGAATGGATGCGCCGTCTTCGCGAAAGGCTGGATGCGTCCGGGCGTGACATCGATCTGATGGTGGGGATCCCCAACATCAGCGTCGATTCCCAGTGGCCCATGCGGGAACGCGCCGCGGACTGGCGGCAGTGGGTCAACGAAGGCCTGATCGATACGCTCGTGATCAACTACATGCCATGGGACGAGCAGCGCCCGTTTGAGAGCACGCGGGAGATCGGTCGAGAGATCATGGACGTGGTGGACGGTCGGTGCCGGGTGCTCTGGCCGGTACGGGCGTACGACTACGGCGGTTACGGCATGCCGTCATACGCGGAAGCGACGGGGCTGTCGCAGGAGGAGATCGCCCGGCGACTGATGGTGATGGCGTGGGAAGAGGGTGCGGACGGTGTGAGCCTCGAGTGTGTGGACCATGGGAACTACCGGGAGCCCACCCGCAGGCTCATGAGCGACCTTGCCGGCGGGCGATGCCGATGGGTGCGTGAAAAGCAGTAATACACGCGCGCGGTCTCGAATGTCCCGCGGGGTCGCGTATCAGGGCATGCTCATTGTCCCGGCCGAGTAGCCGGCATCCTCCACGGCCTTCACCAGGTCCTCGATGTCCACCTCGCCGCTGCCTGCCTCCACGTTCGCGGTTCCCGTCTCGAGGTCGATCTCAGCACGCATGACGCCGCTTACGCCCTCGAGCGCCTCCTGTACGCGCACGCGGCAGTGCTCGCAGCTCATCCCGACGACACTGAGCTTGTGATTCTCCGTGACCATCTTTCTCCACCTCGAACGCCGTTGCCGATGCCGTGTACATTGTCATTCGCGGCTCACCGCGCAGGTCCTGCCGGGCAGGTCTTCATCGCACCGACGGGGAAGATCCTCGTGCACGTCTCAATTGCAGTCTGGAGGGAAGAACGATGCCTTTGCGCGTTGCCGCTGTCGGATTCAGACACGGCCATATGCTCGGCTTCGTCAAGCAGGCCCGGGAACTGGATTACTGCGAGCTGGTTGGTGTGGTCGAGGAGTCCGACGACGATCTGTCGATCCTCGAACGAGCCGAGGTGGAGCGCACACATGCGACATTCGACGAACTGCTCGATGACGAGGAGTTCGATGTTGTCGCCACTGCTGAGTACTACGCGAAGCGCGGGTCGGTGATCATCAGGGCGCTCGAGCACGGCAAGCACGTTATCTGCGACAAGCCCATGTGCACGTCGATGGACGAGTTGCGCCGGATCAAGCACCTGTGCGAGGAGGATGGGCTTGAGGTGTCGATGCAGCTTTCCATGCGCTTCGGCGCCGCCTATCAGACGATGCGCCGCCTCATCCAGGAGGGCGAGCTTGGCGACTTCCTGGCGGCGACCACCTTCGGCCAGCACCCCCTCGGCTACCCGGACACCCGCCCGGGCTGGTATTTCGAGGAGGGCAAGCATGGGGGCACCATCAACGACATCTTCATCCACGGGGCGGACATGCTCCGCTACTGCACCGGCGGGGAGTTCGAGACGGTCGTTGCCGCCGAGGCCTGGAATGAGTCGCTGCTCGAGGTCCCATTCTTCCAGGTTGGCGCCCACTGCATGCTGACGATGAGTGGCGGTCAGCGCGTGATGGCCGATGTCTCGTACATGCCCGGGCGAAGCTGGCAGTTCTTCATCACCGGCACAGAGGGCTATCTGATGGTCCAGCACGGAAATCTGTTGATGCGCCCCACCGGAGGCGAGGACACGCCGATCGAGCCGGACGCGCCCGATCTGCCCTTCGGCTCGCCGTTCGAGGACTTCGTCTCACACCTCGAGCACGGCACGGAGCGGTTCATCCCGATGGAAGACGTGTTCCGCTCGCAGATGTCCGTGCTGGCGGCCCAAAAAGCCGCCGACGTTCGCGAGCGCGACATGGATGTCCCGCAGATCTGACTGACCGCCCTGCTGATGCTCATATCCGCGCCGATTTTGGCCCAGATCGACCTGTCCGATCCGGCCGAACCGTGGCTGCAGGAGCGGGCCGGCGTCTCCCACGAGGTTCCGCCACCGTTCGAACCGGTTACGCTCGAGGGCACCACTGCCTCGATCTGGGGCCGCAACTATGACCTTGCCGGACCGCTTCCGGCGCAGATGACCAGCCAGGGCGAGGCCCTGCTGGCGGCTCCGATGCGCCTGGTGCTGGGCAGCGACGATGCGCGAGAGGTGCTCAGCGCGGATGACGTGTCGCTGGACACACAGCGGGATGACCGCATCGAGTTCAGCTCCAGCACCTCGGTGGGCGGCTTCGAGGTCTCAACCTCAAACTGGCTGGAGTACGACGGTGTGCTGCAGGTGAATCTGACGGTCAGCGGCGGTGGCACGCTGGACGCACTGGCGCTGGAGATCCCGATCGCACCTGAGCGGGCGCTGTTCCTGCACGAGTACTCGCAGTGGGGCACGCACGAGTACATCCACATCCCCGACGACCCGGAGTGGACGCGCTCGAAGAACTGGCACGCGCATACGTGGATCGGCGACCACCAGCGCGGGCTCACCTTCGTCACCGAGCATCCCGGCGATCTGATGGCGCCGGAGGAGACCCAGATCGAGTACGAGCGAACGGATGATGCGCTGATCTTCCGCGCGAACCTGATTGGCGAGCCCACTGAGATCGATGGTGAGATGACGTGGACGCTGGGGCTGCAGGCCTCGCCCGGCAAGCCGCTGCCGCTCGGCTGGCACGGGCGGCACGTGGGGAATATGGGCGGCGGAGGGCCGGAGGGCGCGCAGCAGTTGCTTGAGCGCGGCCAGAACGTAGCGCTTGCCTGGAACACGCAGACCACGTTCTTCAGCTACCCCCAGGCGAAGAATCCGGAGGAACTCAAGAGCACCATTGACGCGTATCACGAGGCGGGAATCCGCTCGGTGGTGTACATCACCCTGTCGGGCACGGGGCCCTCGGATGTGTACAAGCGCCATCGCGACGAGTGGCTCATGAGCATCGAGGATGGCACGCCGCTGTTCGGCGACGAGGAGACCTACGCCAGCACCTGCCCCAACAGCACCTACACCGACTGGCTGGTGTGGGCGGTGGACCAGGCGATGGCGGAGTACGACCTCGATGGCGTCTACATCGACAACCCCGGCCCGTACTACTGCACGAACGAAGCGCACGGGTGCGGCGGGCCGCGCGGGCGCACCTACCCGTACTTCGCCAACCGCGGACTGCACAAGCGGCTGGGGGCCGGCATCCGCGGGCACAAGCCCGAG
>CAZAHB010000306.1:0-5242 GCA_964484945.1 uncultured Armatimonadia bacterium
GGACAAAGTTGATGAAAGGCACGGCCGGCGATCCGGCCCCCGTCCCGCCCCGCCCGTTGCCGTCGTCGTGTCGTCCCGACGGCTGACTGCTAAACAACAGCCGGCGGCGGCCCCTCCCCCCTGACCTCGCAAGCGAGATCTTGTCCGACTGACGACCCGCAGACTTCGTTCCGTGGCACGGGCGTCCCCGCCCGTGCGTCATTGAATATCCGGAAGTTCCCCTCCATAAGGAGTGCGGGCACCCTCGCCAGCACGCAGGACGGCTCCCGTTCCGCTCCCGGCCCGTCGAGATACGGTCGGCGGACGTACGTCCGTGCAGCGTGCGATCAGGCTGTGGTGCGTCAGGGAAGCGCCTGTCTGCTTTTGTGCGGGCGGGAGCGCCCGCACCACTTAATTGTGAAAGGGTACTTGTGCTATCAATCCATGGGGGGCAGGCATCCTGGCTGCCGACAGAAACGACTGACGGGCTGGAAGCCCGTCCTGCAAACCGCAAACGGCGAACGGCACAGGTCCCGCCCCCGGGCGGGAGGTCCGGCCTCTCCGTAACGACATGACCTCCCGCCATCCCCTCTTCACTTTTCACTCCTCCCCTTTCACTTCGCAGCCGCTCCATATCGAAGGCCGGGAAGTGGAACGTGTCGAGGTCAAGCTCCCATTCGCAGCGTTCGGCGATGCGCCCCGCATTTGCGACTGCCTCCGGCTGATCGCTGAAAAGCTCCGCCATCTCGCGCGGGGTCTTGAGGTAGAACTCCGCGTTCGGACGGCGGTCCGGATTCGGTTCATCCACCGTCTGCCGCGCGCCCATGCACGCCATCACGTCCTGCAGGCGGTAGCTCGACTTGTCCACGTAATGCACGTTGTTCGTCGCCACACACTCCAGATCCATCCGCGCGGCAACCTCCGCGAGCCGATAGCGCGAGCGGCTGTGCGGGCGCGGGAGCAGATGGTTGTGCAGTTCCACGAACAACCGCTCGGGGCCGAAGAGATCGCGATAGTGCCCGGCGACATCCAGTGCCTCGTTGAGCAGCCCGCGGTCAAGCAGGTTCGGGATCTCACCGCGCTTGCGGCAGGCGGTCAGGGCGATCAGGTGACCCTTATGCCGGCGCAGATTCTCCTGTGACAGCAGCGGGTTGCCACGATCGACATCCTCGTAGGCCTCCGAAAACGCGCTCTCGCGCCGGGCATCGCCCAGCCGCGCCGCGGTGACCAGCCGGCAGAGGTTCGAATACCCCTCGTTGTCTTCGGCCAGCAGCAGCAGATGCGGCGGGCGCTCAGGGTCCTCCTGCAGGTCGGGCAGGACCGGCTCAATGGTAAACTCCACGCCGATGATGGGCTTGACACCAACCTCCAGCGCGGCCTGAAAGAAGCCCCCCGCGGGGGGGGGGGAGTTGAGCCGGGCCGCCGCGGGGGCCGCCAGGCCGCCACCCCCCGCCCCCCGGGGCGGCCCTCCGCCCGCCGCGGCGCCGTCGTAGAAGGAAAATGCGCTGTGCGAATGTAAGTGTGCGAAAGCAGTCATGGTTATCAGCTATCAGCGGTCGGCTGCCAGCGGCCAGCTAACGGCATATGGCAGAGCTATCTGTTTGTCGTTTGCTCGTCGCTGCGTCTGCCGTTGCTTGCGACTTGTGACTTGCGACTGTCGTTGCTTGCCGTCAATCCCACACCCGATACACGTGCCATTGGTCAGTGGACTCATAGCGGCACAGGTCGAACGTCTTCCCGGAGCTTGTCGCAACGCGGACGAAACGGCGCTCGCCATCGCCCTCCCACCATCGCCCGAGCAGTCGCCAGTTGCCGCCGGTATCCACGACCGAGTAGGTGCGGCCGCGCCATCGGAACATGTCCGGACAGCGGTCCGCGCCCATCCGGGTAATCTCAATTGGCTCTCCAATCGACTTTGTCATAGTTGCCATCTGCGCCTCACTCGCAATCCTGATTGAGGTGCCTCTCAGTATATACGAACATGTGTTCGACGTCAAGGAAACAGCAGAGGAAAGGGGGAGTGGGGAGAGGGGATGGAGAACGACAACGGCGAACGGCGGACAGCCGCGACAAATGTTGTGGAGGCATTGTCCAGCCGTTCCGAAGGCAGGGCTGGTGCGCGCGCACGGGCGGCGGCGTCCGTGTGGACACGCCGACCTCCGGCGGCAACGGCATGCCGCGGAGGTCACAACGCCGCGAAAGCGAACTATGCATCTGTCACACAGGACGCAGGCTGGGCAGGGAGGGTTGCACATGCAGAAGCAGGGAGTGCTGACACACGATCCGGATCGGGCCTGGCAGGGATACACGCTTTACGCGGAGAGTTGGGAGGATCCGTCGCAGTCGCCGGATGGCAAAGGCGAGATCCTGCTGATCGACATGGAGGGGGAGATCGTCCACCGGTGGTACGTGGAGACCGCGCTGCAGTCATTCTGCAGGCTTCTGCCGGACGGGAACCTGATCTATCCCACCCGCGACCGGTCGAACATTTTCGAGGCCGGACTGCGCGAGCTTGATCCCGAGAGCAACGTGGTCTGGTCCTACCACTGTCGAATCGACCACGACTACCAGGTCTTCGATGACGGGCGCATCCTGATGCACACGATCCGCGATCACATGTGGCCGCAGCTTGGCAGCGAACTCAAGCGCTGCCCGTATATTCTGGAGGTCAACCGCGAGAAGGAATTGCTGTGGGAGTGGCACGGCGAGCACCATCTCGATGAACTGGAGGCTCTGCTGCCTGCTGATGGCTGGGACCACGTGGTCGCGCGCATCGAGGGCGATTTCTCGTTCGACTGGGCGCATAACAATACGCTGCAGGTGATCCCGCCGAATGAGACGTGGGAGCAGGAGCGCGCGCAGGGCCGCTTCGAGCGGTTCAAGCCCGGTAATATCGTTTTCAGCTACCGGAGCCTCGATGTCATCGGCGTAATCGACCGCGAGACGTCCGAGATCGTGTGGGCGTGGGGACCGGGGATCATCGACGGCCAGCACAAGCCGCACATGCTTCCCAACGGGCACATCATGCTCTTCGACAATGGGACGCTGCGGGGCTTCTCCCGCGTCATCGAGATCAACCCGTTGAGCGAGGAGATCGTCTGGGAGTACCGCTCGGAGGACCCTGAGGACTTCTTCTCACCGTACATCTCCGGCGGCCAGCGTCTACCGAACGGGAATACGCTGATCTGCGAGGGCTCCAAGGCGCACCTGTTTGAGGTCACGCCCGACGGAGAGATCGTCTGGGACTTCGTGAACCCGCACCGCAAGGAGGGCGCGCTGGGCAGCATCTATCGTAGCCTGCGCTACTCCGAGGACTACTGCCAGGCGCTCTTCGACCGTCTACCGCATTGATCCTCTGCCCCAAAGCAGGGCCAATGTGTATCTCTCGCGGGGGCCCGACGACGACCTCCCCGGCCTGCGGATCCCTTCCAGGTACGGGATGCACGACGTCTCCGGCGGGAGGCGAAAGCAGTCCCGGTTCTCTATCTACTGATTGATGGGGCATTTGCGCTCACAGTTGTGTTCTCCCCCTCTCCCACAGGCGCAATGTCGTGTATTGCGCACAGGGAGAGGGGGCCGGGGGGTGAGGTCGGCGTTGCCGTCGGAAGACCGGCGACAGCACTGCCTCGTGCATGTGAAACCGATACTGTAGCACGGAGGATATGATGCGTCATCTCACAGCCGTAGCGCTCGCTCTCGCTCTCACCACATTTGCCTGGGGCGCCGATGATCCCATCTGGCGCTTCGAGACCGATGGGGACTTCGAAGGCTGGGCACCGGACAACTTCCAGTCCGTTGAGGTCCGCGACGGCATGCTCCGCGGTGTCACTGAGTATGACTGCATGCTCACCTCACCGGAACTGGATATCGACGCGAGCAAGTACTCAGTCGTGGAGTTCCGCGTCTCCAGCACCGTCAGTGGGAGCGGTGAGGTCTTCTGGCACGGGCCGGACGGGCGGTTTACCGATGACGTGAAGCGCCGGCACGCCATCCAGGCTTCCAACGAACCGCGCGTATACCGTTCGCCAGTCGGCGAGATGGATCAGTGGCAGGGCGCAATCGAGCGTATCCGGCTGGATATTCTCAATCCCGGGGACGCCGAGGTCGCGCTGGACTACATTCGGCTGACGAACCCGCCGAAGGGCGTGGTGCCCAACCCCGGCTTCGAGGATGACTTCAACGCAGACGGTGTCCCGGACGGATGGGCCATCGACGCCGCGGGCAGCGAGTGGGCCTCCGAACACGTCGTGCAGGGCGATCGGTCACTGATGATTGAGGCGTCGGGCCCGGACCATCGCATCGCCACCGCGACCGCGCGGGTGCCGATCGACCGCACGGGCCTCTACCGCTTCAAGGCGACCGCGACACACCTCGAAGGACGTGTCGGGGAACTGGGCGGACAGTTGCGCTATTTCGACGTCTTCGGCCAACCACTTGATGCCGAGCCAGTCCGGCTCAATGCATCGCGCCCCGGCGAGGAGGGACGCCGGCAGGTCACCGGCACGTTCCAGACGCCGGAGTTGGCGGCCTCGGCGGATCTGTCATTGATTGCGCGCTCAGGCGGTGCGCGCGTGTGGTGGGATGACGTGGTGCTCGAGCACATCGTGGACCTGCCGAGGCCCTGCGAGCAGCCGCTGGAAAGCTGGGACGCGCATTGGATCTGGGCGCAGGCCACGCGGGGACAGGATGAGGTCCCCGCGTACTTCATCCGCCGCTTCGAGTTGCCGGTGCGGCCTCAGCAGGTGACGGCGGCGAAGCTGCAGATCACCGCCGATGACACCTACCAGATGTGGTTCAACGGCGAGAAGGTTTCGGAAAGCACCGACGCGGACGGCTGGAAGACACCGGAGATGGTGGACCTTCAGCCGCACCTCGTGCCCGGGGAGAATGTGATCGCGATCGCGGCGCGCGATGTGACGAGCGCCGAAGGCCTGCTGGCGGAAGGCGCGATCGTGTGGAACAAAGGCTCCATGACGCTGCGCAGCGATGACGAGTGGCTGGCCGCCGCCGAGGCTCCCGAGGACTGGACGGATCCGAGCTTTGACGCGAGCGACTGGCCGCCCGCGTCCGTGATCGCCGCGGCAGGCAGTGCTCCCTGGGGAAACGTGCCCTACGAGTACCTCGGCCCGCGGGAAGAGATTGAGTTGATCAGCGCCGATATCCCGCCCCAGGTCACGGCCGGCGGTCCGCTGAAGGGACCCGCGGTCGTCTCGCGGCTTCCGAAGACCCCACAGGACAACCCCCTGCGGATGGCGCCGCTGCG
>CAZAHB010000307.1:0-5164 GCA_964484945.1 uncultured Armatimonadia bacterium
CACAACAGCGATAGACAGCAAAAGGCGCCCAACGATACACAGAAACGACGTCGGGCCCGGGCGCAGAAATGCTGCCCGGGCCGTTCGGAGGGATGGGCAGCCCTGCCCCACCCTCGCGCGAAGCGCGATTGTCGTTGTATCCCCTTTACCGCACGTGGAACACCCGCGCGCGCTCATCCTCCAGCGGCACCACGAGTTCCCCGGCGGCGCTGACCTGAAGCTGCTCGCCGGTATCGAGGTCGGTGGCGGTCATCGCGCCCTCAGCCGGCAGCGTCACCGTGACCGGCCCGCCTGCGTCCCGGTAGTAATCAGCGACGAGGATCACCATCTCACCGTCCGCGGTCACGCCGCTGATGCGGCCCGCGGTCCGCATCTCGGCGCCCTCCAACAACTCACCCGCCATCAAGATGTGCTCCACCGGTTCGAGGTTGCGGATGGTGCGCGAGTAGGCGGCCAGGTTCTCGGCATCCCAGACGCGGCCTGACCAGAAGTTCATCCCGCGCGCGCCGTTGCAGAAGCACTCCAGGAGCGCGTAGCGGAAGCGCTCGCCATCGAAGGTGCCGCCGTCGCCCGGTGTGATCCACGGCAGCACATGCGGGCCGTCAAGCTGCTCGCGCGACTCCCTGGCCTCATCTCCCACAAGCTCAATGTGATACCAGTAAAGCGGCGAGTACGTGGACGGTTGTGCGGACTGGACGTAGTCCGGATAGAAGCGGTCGAACGGCCACGTCTTCTGATAGTTGTGCCCGGGCACCCAGTCGTAGACACCGTATTCGATCGGTCCCGCGCCCGCTCCCATCAGCCCGGCGTCAACAGCCGTGACCACGTCCGTCCACATCTCGAAGCCCTTCTCAAGCTGCCACTCGTCCCACGTCTCAAAGCCGCTCTGCGCGAAATCCTCGCCACAGCGCGTGCACTCCCGAGAATCCGTCGGACCTCTCCAGTTCCATACCTCGATATCGCAGAAAAGGTAGTCCGGCTTCGCCATCGCGACCTGTTCGGAGACCCGGTCAAGCTCCTCCTCGTAGTATTGCCCGCGATAGCTCGGGCAGAGCCGGCTCCCGTGTGTACCATCCTCGAACTGGCAGTAAATCTCATCCGCCCTGTGCATGCGGTGAAAGGTGGAATCGATCTGAAGCAGCTTGAATCCCCGCTCGCGCGCGTCCTCCCACAGGTCCCACTGGGCCACCTCGCGTTCGTCGTCGCGATCGGCTATCCAGTGCACGAAGTTCGTCACCGTGTTCAAGCCCAGGTGTTCGAAGGCGTCGAGGCCGTCGGGCCACGAAAGAACCGCGCCGAGGCCATACCAACTCAGGCCCACGATGAGATCATCCGGCTGCGGAGTCTCGGGGACCTCGATTGCGCGCAGAGGCACGGCGCTGATCGGTGCCTCGGTACCGTCGGCGTAGGTCAGGCGGCAGCGCATCTCGCCCTCCTGCCCGTCCTCCCAGTCTCCGGTAATAAACAGCCGCCCCCACGTCTTGGTGCTGCCCGGGGCGCTGCCGGACCACTGGTAACGCGTCCAGCCATCCTCGATCGACTGCCCCTCGACCGCGCTCAGCGGCTCCGCCGGCGTGTCATCGTCGGCGCCCTTGCGACCGAAGCCGCCGCCGTCCAGCAGTTCAACGCCCGGTGGAAGCTCCAGCGTGACAGCCACATCCTCCTCCTCGAACTCCGGCGGGGTGATAATGCCGACCGGATTGGGTGTGGTCACGTTGGTCGTGAATGCCAGATACGGCTTGTGCAGATACATCTGCGGCCGTTCGGTCGAGAATGCCATGACCGGTGAAACCTGCATATCGCAGGCCTGCGGATCGTGGTCTCCGCGGAAGACGTACATCTCATCCGCGACGGTCACCGCGGTGCCATAGATGCTGAGCCCGACGTAGCGCCCGCGAGTCTGCAAATCATCGAATCGGAAGCGATGCACCCACGCCTCGCCCTCGTTGCGCGGTACACCGAACTTCTCGCGGTCTCCCCGGCGGAAGGTCGAGTATTCCCCCACTCTCCGCCATGTCTCGCCATCATCGCTCACGACCGCGGCGATCCACACCGGCGTGCAGATACCGGACTGCGGGGACCCGCCCTGGAAGCGTATTGCAATCTCATCGATCGGTTCGATCTGCCCCAGGTCCAGTGAGAGATTCGCGCGCCCGGGGTAACTCCAGCCCACACACTTGCTCTGGAACCACAGGTGACCGCGGTGGTGATCCGAAAGCTCACCGTCGGTCAGATCGACCGGATCGGTCCCTTCCTCGTGCGTGAGGCGATAATCGGCGGTCGGCGCGTAGCTGACGGTCGTTCCCAGAGCGATGTTCTGCTCGGGGTCAAGGTCGCCCGGCTGTGGTTCCCAGCCGGGGTGCTCTTCGTCCTGGGCACCCGCGAGGGCACAGATCAGCGCAAATGTCACGGTCAGAGCGAGTGGAAGTCGCATTGTTGTCACCATCCGGGCTCCCCGGCTGAGGCAGGTCACGTGTGGCAGTCGCGCGAAGTAAGTGGCATCCACAAAGACAGTACCTGACCGGGGTGTCTATGATGCGTACAGTTACAATTGCCCTCCTTGGCGCCACAATCCTCCTGCCGACGCTGGCTGACGCACAGCCTGCGGACGATCCGACGGCGTGGTTTGACCGCGAGAAGCTCCGCACAGCCTACTTCTACGCGCGGCCTCCCGCCGACGAGAAGATCCAGCAGCTTGTCGATGTCGGCATGAACGCGATGATCCTGAAAGCCCCGCCCGACAGGGCCATGCCCTACCTGCGCGAGGCGAAGAAGCACGAGGGGATGCACTGCTTCCTCGCGCTGAACTTCAGCGTGAACGCCGAGGAGGAGGGCCTGCGGCAGGCGGTGCTCAAGCGCGGACAGGTCGAGCGCTACGCCTGCCCGCTGGAGGAGCGATTCTGGCAGGAACATCTGCTCCCCGGCATGCTCGAACGGGCCGAACTGGCCAATGACCCTGAGCTTCAGGTGGACGGACTGTGGATCGACTTCGAGCTTTACGCCACCGTCACCGGTCAGCGCTACTATACCAACGCGTGCTACTGCGACCACTGCATGAGCGAATTCGCTCAGCACAAAAACATCGAGCTTCCTGAGCTTGCGCTCGATGAACGCTACCCGTGGCTCGTTGAGCAGGGATACGCGGAGGAATACACCCGGCTTCTGCAGGACCGGGTGCAGGAGCATGCGACCGCGGTGCGCGAGCAGGTCCATGCGGTCAATCCGAACCTGCTGCTGGGCTTCTACCCCACTCCGCACAACTGGTCTCTGGTGGGCGTGGCGCGGGCATTCTCGACCGAACGCCTCCCGATCGTACTCTGGGCCACCGACACCTACGGAGGCGGCGGGCCGGACCGTGTGCCCGATGACTGGCGCGAGCACTACGCGGACCTGGGCATCAACGCCCGCTACTGCGCAGGGATGCTGCTGCGCTGCTACTCGGCGAAGAACCTCGCCGCGTACATCTACCACACAGGCGCGGAATGTAACGGCTACTGGCTCTTCACCACGTACACACTCTGGAAGCCGAAGGAAGAGCGCTCCGGCGATTACTACCTCGCGGCGGGCACCTCGC
This sequence comes from uncultured Armatimonadia bacterium, assembly GCA_964484945.1. Taxonomy (GTDB): domain Bacteria; phylum Armatimonadota; class Zipacnadia; order Zipacnadales; family UBA5352; genus UBA5352. Next base: position 3,575 of record CAZAHB010000307.1, read on the forward strand.
AGGAGTATTGGGAAGCGCTGGAGCGCGGGAACGCGGAGCTTGATAAGCTTGCCGCCGATCCTGACTACGAGAGCGACCTTGAGATCGGCATTGAGCCCATCATCTACCACCCGCTCGCGAAGCCCGAACTGCGCCGCCGCATCGAGGCCCTTGACCCGCCACCGGTCACAGGCGAGGTCGTGGAGTATCCGCGGGTGTGGCTGCGCGGCTCGAACCTTCTGATAGTGGCCGCGAAGGCCGGGCGGGCGGTCACGATTCCGGTTGAGTTCCAGCAGGTCGGAGCGGGGACGGATCGGCTCAAGTGGGAGGTGTCCGATGCGGATGGCAATCGTGTCGCGCGCGGACAGGGGGAGCCGGGCGAGAGCGCGACGGTGCGCTTCACGCCAGAACACGACGGCCTCAATTACCTGCTGGTGTCCGCAGCCGGGTCGCGCTGGGCGCCTGCGAGCGCGGATGCGCCGGTCGGGCTTTACGCCGGCGCGAAGCTGCATGTCATGAGCGATGCAGAGCGGCTGTACTTCGCGGTGCCAGATGGCGCCGACGAGTTCACGGTGGTCAGCAACGGCTCCAGCGCGCGGGAGCGCGTGAAGCTGAACGTTTACACGCCCGACGGAGAGCTTGCCGGGACCGCCCAGAGCGGTCCGGAGCAGCCGCATGAGGCGCCCGTGACGGTGCAGCCGGGGCACGACGCGGGTGAGACGTGGTGGCTGGAGATCGCGAAGCCGGATCAGGAGATACTGGAGGACAACTTCCTGACGCTGCGGGCCCCTCTGCCCCCGGTGGTGTCCCTGAGCGAGGAGCATGTGTTCGGGGTGCGGTGAGGCGGGCGAGCTGCTACCGTGACGGTTCGCTCTTTCCGTTCGCCGTTCCCACTCCCCACTCCCCACTCCCCCATCCCCTGCCCCGATGAAGGAACCTTCGTCCGCGTGGCGAACTATCATCCGACGCCGGCTCAGGCTGGCGAGAGAGTACGTACGCATGGCAAGCGAAGTCGTAGGAGGATACTGATGAAGCGCGTTGGCATTGTTGACTGGGACACCTCGCACGTTGTGCAGTTCACGATGCGCCTCAACCACATTGAGGACATCGACGAGGAGCAGTGGATCGACGGCGACTACCGCGTCGTTGCGGGCGTTCAGGGCGAGAGCGAGATTACTGATGAAGAGCGGATGGCGGAGTACGAGGAGAAGCTCACAAGCTGGGGCGTCGAGAAGGTCGATACAGTCGAACAGCTCGTGGACATGGTGGACGTGGTCTGCGTCGAGTCGCAGAGCGGTTACGCGCATCTTGAGCGCGCCCGCCCGTTCATCGAGGCAGGCATCCCGACGTACATCGACAAGCCGTTCGTGATCAATGTCGAGGACGGCATCGCGATCAGGGAGCTTGCGGAGGAAAATGGCGTCCCGATCTTCTCGTCATCATCGCTCCGCTACGCGCCCGAGGTCGTTGAGGCGCAGGAGGACGATGAGGTGGGCGATGTGGTCGGCGCGCACGCCTACTCCCCCGCGAGCCTGCATGACGCGAACCCCGGTCTGGCGCATTACGGCATCCACGGCGTTGAGACCCTGTATGCGCTGATGGGCCCCGGCT
>CAZAHB010000308.1:0-5158 GCA_964484945.1 uncultured Armatimonadia bacterium
GGCCACATCGGCGGTCTTCGCCAGGGGCTTGTCGATGAACGTCGGCAGCCCCGCCTCAAGCGCCGGGACGACCAGTTCCCACTTGTCGAACTCCCCGCTGTCGGCCGCGATGACCGCGTCCGTGCCCTCTGCAAGCTCCTCGGGCGAGTCGCAGACCTCGTCGATGTCATAGATCTGCGCCATCATCTCGGCGCCCTCGCGGTCCTCGTCGTAGATCTTCACCACGCGCGCGCCCTCCAGGCGCTCGTTCGTGGCACCGTGCGTGGGGTACTCAAGCTCTTCGGCCCGGCTTTTGTCCCAGCCGTTGAACATCGAACTGAATGCGTTCCCGTGATGGCAGCCGAGTTCGCCTTCAAAGCGAACCGCCGCCGTCATTCCGATACGAATCATCACCGACCAGCACCTTTCGGGGCCTCACGCCCCACGACGTGTATGTGTGCGCCATGCGCGGCTCAGAGAAGCGGTTTCTCCGCGGACACGACCCGGCCCTCCCGGATCGCCTCCACGATTGCGACCGACTCGATCATCCCCTCGGCGGAGACCGGCGGTCGCCCCGTTCGGACCATCTGCAGGAACTCCTCCAGCAGCGGAGGGTGGATCTCGCCGCGATCGGTCATCTCCGCACAGCCGTCCGGGCCGTATGCGATGAAGCGCGTGCCGGCCGCGATGGAGCGGCCGTACATGTGCAGCACCGCCTGCCGGCCATCCTCCCATCGCAATCGCGCGATGTCGCGGTCCTCCTCCCCCACACTCGCCACTCCCGACACGCCCGCGCCCATCAGCCCCAGCGTCATTTCCACCGGGTGGATGGCATAGACGTCGAAATCGGCCATCGCGAGTACCCCGATGAGCAGTGTCGCTCCGCTGATTTCGGTGAACTGCCCCCGGAGCCGCTCGGCGCCATCGCAGAAGCGCCAGCCGGAGCAGGACAGTATGGGCGCGTCATGGGCCCGGGCGACATCCACGATCTCGCGCGCCTCACCGGCGGTGAGCGCAAGGGGCTTGTCGAGGTAGCAGGGGAGGCCGCGCTCAAAGAACGGTCGCGCGAAGGGGAGCTTGTCGAAGCGCCCGTCCTCGCCGATGATCCCGGCATCCACGTCCTCCGCAAGCGCCTCGGGCTCGTCACACACCGTCTCGATCCCGAACACCCGCGCCATGCGCTTCGCGCGCTCCCGATCCGGGTCCCACAGACGGGTGATGCGCGCTCCCTCAACGCGCCGGTGCCCCGCGCCCATATCGGGCCAGTCCTCGGCTTCCGCGCGTTCCGCGTCGAAACCGTTGAGGATGCCGGCCCACACGTTCCCGTGAAACGCGCCGGTCTGACCTTTCTCCGCAGCGCCGAATGCCATTCCGATCCTGATCATCGATAAGCTCCTCGCCTCGGTCTCATTTACCGCTCGCCCTTTCGCTGCCGCCGGGCAGAGACCTCGCGCTCGACGACTCCCCCTCGCAATTCGCGTCCTCAGCCAAGGTCTCGCTGCCCCCGCGCCGAAGAGTCTGCCACCCGGCGCACAGTATTCGGGCAGGAGGTCCTTCGATGAAGCGATGGCAGTTTGTGGCGAGCGTGATTGTGATGGCCGTGACCGTGCCGCTGCTTCTCGGCGCGAACGGCGACGGTCCGGTGGCCGCGTGGACCTTCAACGGCCAGTTCCGGCGCCTCAGCCGCGACGTGGCCGCTAACACGTATCACGCCGTCGCGGGGGATGACTACGCCCACGTGGAATCGCCCGGCCTGCAGGCGCTGGTCTTCGACGGGGTCGATGACTTCCTGCGCGTGCCTGATGATCCGAAGCTGGTCATGGCCGATGCGCTCACGGTAGACCTGTGGGTCATGATCGACTCGGCCGAGGGCGGCCCGCAGTGCGTCGTGGACAAGCGCGGTGAGCGCTACCGCGTCCAGGTGACGGGCGGCAGGCCGATGTTCGGGCTCAAGTCCGGCGGCGAGCGGATGGACCTCAGCGGCGGAGAGCTTGTGCCGGGGCAGTGGCACCGCGTGACGGGCGTGTTCGATCGGCCCGACGCGCGGCTCTACGTGGATGGCGAGGAAGTCGCGAACACCTCCTGGGACCACCCGATCGGCACCGGCGGCGATCTTATCATCGGATCGAAGGCGGGCGTGACCTACTTCTTCGGAGGGCAGATCGACGAACTGCGCATCTACGACTACCCCCGGCCGCCGCAGGCCGGTGACGCGGCATCGACGGAACCGGTGGGAGCTGGGACCATGGCAGACGCGCAGCTGGACGTGCAGGAACTCGATGATGGCGTGCGCGTGGACACCGGCGCGGCGGTGTATGAGCTGACGAACGGCGGCGGCATCCGCGCTCTGACGATCGGCGGGCAGGCCGTGATCGCAGATAACGAAGCGCCGCTGCTGACCGCCTCGGTCCTCGAGTCGAGCGAGTACGACGGCTGGTCCGACTACGCGCCGGGCGAGGTCATCGACGCGACGTGGCGCCCCGGCGAGCACTCGTACGAGCAGAATGAGGACACCTTCCGCGCACAATACACAGGCGCGCTGGACTTCGGAGACGGGGACACGATCGACTGCGAACTCACGCTCGAGGCAGAGCGCGGCAGCCCCTTCCTGACAGCGACCGTGACGCTTCAAAGCCAGGTTGACTTCGAGGACCGCTTCATCCGCGAGATCTCGCTGCGCCTGCCGCTGGCCCTTGATCGCCGCAAGCGCGTAGTGCAGGGCTGCGACCGAGGAATCCAGTGGAACACGCGCCACTTCTACCAGTTCCACGTCAGCACCCGCCAGACGCTGTTGAACGAGCCGGATCACAACATCTGGCGGCGCTTCGCCATCGATCAGAACTCGACCACCGATTACCACGCGTGGAAAGCCGAGAGCACCGCCACGCCGGCGCTGACGATGCAGCGGGGCGAGCAGGCGCCCGGCTGGATGGCCGCGTATGATGAGCGCGCGGGCCTGATCTTCGGCTACCGCAATCTCGCTCAGCGCGCGCCGAAATCGCTGCGCGTTGATGCCGAGGGTTCCGGAGAGGCGCGCGTCTGCCTGTGGCACGAGGGCCTCCGGGCGCTGTCGCCGGAGGCGCCGCAATCCGCAACAATCTTCGCGGAACCGCACGTGATCGACATTGCGCCCTTCGATGACGAGTTCCGCTTCGCGCAGCCCGATGTGGCGATGGCCGCACAGTGGGGCGTGGACTCGCTCGAGAGCGATCCGCCCAACCGCAACGAGGTGCCACTGGACGGCCTGAATCCCCTTGCCGAGGGGACCGCGGAGGACGAGGCGCCGCTGATTACCGGCGGCGTGCCGCTACCGCAGGGGGCTATCACCGACGCGGCGAACGTCCGCCTGCAGCGCGATGGCGCGGACGTTCCGGTGCAGACGAAGGCCGTCGGCTACTGGCCGGACGGTTCGATCATGTGGCTGCTGTTGACCTTCCCACCCCGGGGCGGTACGGTGCAGGGCGCCTCAGGGACGGGTGACGCGCTGCAGTTCGATGTTACCCGCCGCGACGGCTCCGCCGAACCGTACACGCTGCTCTACGGCGGCGACTGCGCGAGAGGCACGCTCGCTGAGGCGCCCACCGGGACGCAGGAAGGCGACACAGTGCGCATCGACGCCGGGCCGGTTCAGCTCGTGATCGCCGCGAGGGAGGGCGGATGGCTGCGCAGCGCCATGCTCGACGGCCGAGAGATGCTCCTCGGACCCGGAGGGAGCTTCGTGGACTTCCTGCGCACCGAGGAGATCTACCCGTCGATGACCACGCACCCGGACGGGACGCTCGATCCGGGAACATTCGTGCCGGAGACGATCGAGCTGGAGGAGGCCGGGCCGCTGCGGGCGGTGGTGAAGCTCACGGGCATGACCACCGCGCAGGACTCGCCGCGGATGGTGCTGCGGCTGGAGGCGTACGCGGGGCGCAGTTGCGCGCGCATCGAGCAGAGCGTGGAGTTCCTGCACCCGGACCCGCGGCGCGCGTTCGTGCGCCGGATGGGGCTGGAGCTTCCGCTCGTGGACGCGTCCGGCACGATTACCGCCGGCGGGCAGGACGGGCCGGTCGCGCTCCAGGCGCGTCGCCGCGCGGGCCTGCGCCAGCACTCGCACCTCGGGTATCAGGCGTGGCGACAGCACGAACTCGACCGCGGCCTGCGCATGGAGGACATGCAGAGCCGCTGCCGGGGCTGGCTGGACGTGACCGGGGACTCCGGCGGCGTGGCGATGGTCATGCGCGACATGTGGCAGAACTTCCCGAACGAGCTGACGATCGATCGGGACACGGGCAATATGATCGCCTGCTTCTGGCCCGAGAGCGCGCCGCTGATGGACGTGCGGCGCTACTCGAACTACCCGCACCGCTCGCAGGGCGAATCGACGCCTTCGGACACCACGTGGGTGCCCGATCAGTACTACCAGAACGATCCGTTCATCGGCGTGACGAAGACCCACGAGCTTCTGATCGAGTTCCACGGACCGGAGGTCGCGCCAGAAACCATCGACGCGCTGGCGGGCGACTTCCAGCGCCGACCGCTGGTCTACTGTGGCGCGGACTGGTACATCGACACCGAGGTCGTCCCGCCGCAGCCGAAACCCGGCGCTGCCGGCTTCGAGCGCATGAAGGCGAACTACGACCACTACGCCCGGTTCTGGATGCATCACCAGAAGCTCTGGGGCTGGTACGGCTGCTGGGACTACGGGGACGTGCAGCATTACTATAAGGGCGGCTACGGCTGGATCGTGCCGCCCGACGACCTCGCGGAACTGCTCGTCGATCCGCCGGAGGACTTCGAGGAGATCGATGTCAGGGATGTGCGGGTAGGCGACTACGCCCCCGGCGCCGAGTGGGCATTCGATAACGGGCGCTGGGGCTGGACGAACACCGAGGGCCTGCCCGGGCTGCTGATGCAGATCCAGTACCTGCGCACCGGCCACCGCGAGACGTTCTTCTTCTGCGAGGCGATGGCCCGGCATGTCCGCGACGTGGACATGCGCCACGCGGGGATGTGGCTCGGCCGCGGCACCCGCCACGGTGTGCAGCACTGGTCGGACGGCAATCACGAGGAGCGCCAGACCACGCACTCGGAGTTCCGCTACCACCACTTTCTGACCGGTGAGGCGCGCTCGAAGCACTTCGCGCGGCTGCTGTATGACGAGGAGTACTCGAAGCGCGGTGTGCACGTCCAC
>CAZAHB010000309.1:0-5156 GCA_964484945.1 uncultured Armatimonadia bacterium
GGTTTAAGGAGGCGATGGCCGCGTCCGCGCAGGTCGAGGGCACCGAAGACTTCAAGGTCTGCATCGAGCCGCTGGCGCCGAGCACGAACAACAACTTCCTGTTCAACCACTACGAGGTCGTGAAGATATGCAACGAAATCGACCTTCCGAACGTCGGCGTGATCCTCGACACATACTCGATGCTGCAGACCGAGAGCAGCCTGCCGGAGGCGATTCACGAGACCGGCGACCTGCTCTACCACTTCCACTGCAATGACCTGAACCAGCGCGCGCCCGGCTGGGGCGATACCGACTTCCGGCCGATGATGGAGGCGCTGCTGGATATCGACTACCAGGGCTACTGCTCGATCGAGGTTTTCGACTTCGAGCTTGACCCCATCGAGCACGCCAAAGGTGGCCTGGAGACGCTGAAGCAGGCAGTAGAGGATGTAAGCTGACGGCAGCGGCCGGTCACCAGTCGTCAGCCAACGACAACGGCTGACGGCAAGAGCAACGGCCGAATCAGGTGGGATGTAAAGGAACCTGCGGGGCGGGTCGAACGTCAGTACACACGGACCGTGCCCAATGCAGTACCGCGCCTCCCGTGTGTCCCCACCCGCATGGGAGGCGCACTCTTTGTGTGAGCACGTCCGACAGGACGGGATAAACCGTGACCGGACTGGGCTACGACGACATCTTCCTGGAGCACGGCGTCGATGAGCACCCCGAGCGGCCCGAGCGACTGCGCGTTATCATGCGGAGTCTTCAGGCATCCGGGCTGCTCGACGAGATGCTGCAATTGCCTGTAAGACCCGCGACCGGCGAGGAGTTGCAGCGCGTTCACGACGTCAGCTACATCGAAGAAGTGCGCATGCTCTCTGAGTCAGGCGGCGGAGACATAGATCTCGACACCCGCGCCACCGAGAAGACGTGGGAGGCCGCGACGAAGGCGGCCGGGGTATCGATCGACGCCGCCCGCGCCGTCTACGACCGCGACATCGACAACGCCATCTGCATGGTGCGCCCGCCGGGACATCATGCGCGGGTCGATACCGGCATGGGCTTCTGCTTCTTCAATAACGTCGCAGTGGCGGCCGAGGCACTGATCGAAGACGGTCGCGAGCGCGTCGCGATTATCGATTTTGACGGTCACCACGGCAACGGGACGCAGGAGACGTTCTTCTATCGCGGAGATGTGTTCTACGCATCGCTGCATCAGACGCCGCTGTTCCCGGGCACCGGGACGGTGGACGAGGTGGGGCTGGATGAGGGAGCAGGACTGAATGTCAATGTCCCCGTCCCCAGGCACACGCAGGATATCCATTACCTGAAGATCTTCGACGAGCTTCTCCTGCCGCTGCTGGGTGCCTGGGAGCCGGAGATCATACTCGTCTCGGCCGGCTTCGATCCGCACTTCCGGGACACGCTTGTTCAACTGTCGGTGACTGCGCGCGGCTTCTTTCTGATGACCGTGGGACTTCTCACAGCCGCGCGCGACCTGTGCGGCGGGCGCCTCATGATGGTGCTGGAGGGTGGGTACGACCTGGAAATTGGGCTGCCCGAATCCGCGGAGGCGGCGGTTCGAGCGCTGATGAAGAAGCCGGAGGTCGAGTGGCATCCACTTGAGCCTGAGCCACACCCCGATCAAACCACCAGAGTAGAAGAGGCCATCGACGAGATCATCGAAAGACACCAGGAAAGGTTGAGCTAAGTCAGGGTCACCACCTGACGGATTGAACGCGGATGGATTCACATACCCTCGAAGTTCTCGAATACCACAAGATCATCGCTCGCCTGGCTGATTTCTGCGCCTGCTCGCTCGGACGCGACGGGGTCGATCGACTCACGCCGCGTAATGACCCCGATTGGGTCCGCGAGCGACTGGCAGAGACGGCCGAGGCGCGGATTCTGCTGCAGGAGCACGGCCGCCCGCCATTCGGCGGCGTCAGCGACATCTCCGAGTTGCTCGCGAAAGCCGGCGCGGGCCGGATGCTCGAAGGCGCCGAGATCCTGCGGGTGAACGCCAACGCTCGCGCGGCGCGGGTCATCGGAGACTACTTCGCCCGCACCCGTGACGATGCGCCGAAGCTCTCGGAGATGTCGGAGCGGCTGGGCGTGTACCAAAAGCTGGAAGAGAGCGTCGAGCGCGCCCTCGATGACCACGGGGAGGTCCGCGACGACGCCTCCGATGAGCTTGTGCGGCTGCGCCGCAGCGAGGAGGACCTGCGGGCGGAACTGCATCAGCGCATGGAAGGGATACTCGATGACGCCGTGCGCTCCGGCGCGGCCCGCGAGCGGATCATGGTCCAGCGCGCCGGCCGGTACTGCATCCCCGTGGACGCCTCACATCAGTCGCGCGTGCCGGGAATCGTCCACGATCGGTCTGATTCGGGCGCGACCGTCTTCATCGAGCCCGAGAGCGTCGTCTCACAGGGCAATCGACTCCGCGAAACTGAGCTTGAGATCGAGGAGGAAATCCGCCGGATCCTGCGCGAGCTGTCGCACCTTGTGGGCAGCCTCGAAGAGCCGCTGAAGGCGGATATGCACACCCTCGCGGTGCTGGACTTCATCGTGGCCAAGGCCCGGCTGGCCCAGCAGATGGGGGCCACGCGCCCCTTTGTCCGCACCGATCGAGTGTTCGACCTGAAGGCAGCGCGCCATCCGCTGCTGACCGGTGACGTGGTTCCGATCGACGTCTGGGCGGGCGAGGATTTCAACTCGCTGATCATCACCGGCCCGAACACCGGCGGGAAAACCGTCGCGCTCAAGACCGTGGGACTGCTGACCGTGATGGCCCAGTCGGGGATGCACATCCCGGCCGATCCGGGCAGCGAGATCGCGGTTTTCGAAGAGGTCTTCGCGGACATCGGCGATGAGCAGTCCATCGAGCAGTCGCTGTCCACCTTCAGCTCGCACATGAAGCAGATCGTGAAGATCGTCCACCGCATCGCCGCCCACGAGCGCCGCCATGAGAAGAAGGGCGTGGACGCTCCGGTGAATGCGCTCGTGTTGCTGGACGAGATCGGCGCAGGCACCGACCCGACCGAGGGAGCGGCGCTCGCGCAGGCGCTGATCGAGCGGCTCCACGCTTCCGGCGCCATCACCGTCGTCACCACGCATTACAATGACCTCAAGGGCTTCGCCTACGCGAAGGACGGGATCGAGAACGCGTCGGTGGAGTTCGACGTGAAAACGCTCCGCCCCACCTACCATCTGCGGATCGGTGAGGCCGGCTCATCGAACGCCCTTGAGATCGCGAAGCGGCTTGGGCTGCCCGGCGTGATCGCCTCCCGCGCCGAGGAGTTCATCGACCCCGACCAGGTGGCGTTCGAGGACCTGATCAGGCAGGTCGAGGGCTCGCGGCGCGCGATGGACCGCCAGCAGACGGAGGCGCAGAAGGCGCGCGCGGAGGCCGAGCGACTCCAACGCGAGCGCGAGGAGCAGATCGAGGAGCTTCAGCGGCGGCGTGAGGAGGCGCTGGAGGAGGGCTTCAGCGAGGCGCTGGAGATCGTGCAGGAGGCCGAGGAGGAGGCCCGCGGGATCATCGCCGAGTTGCAGCGCCAGCCGAAGCAGTCGAAGGTCACCGAGGAAGGGCGCCAGCGCCTCGCCGAGATGCGGCGTCATGCTGAGCGTCGCCTGCAGGACATCCGCGATGAGCGCGAGGAGCGTGAAGAGCGCCGGAAAGCGCAGAGAGCGGCCGAAGAGGCCCAGCCTGAACCCGAGCCGGAGCCGGAGCTTGGCGAGGTCAACGCCGGCGACCGTGTGCGTGTGAACTCTCTGGGGCGCGACGCCGAAGTGGTGCACGTACTCGATGACGAGGTCGTTGAGGTCCGCGTTGGGAACATGACCGTGGAGACGAAGCGCGAGGACCTCGGACCGGCTCACGAGGAAGCCCCCACTGAGTCGCAGGATGCGCACAAGCGCATGCAGGTGCGCAAGTCGATGGACCTCGAGGAGGAGATCGACCTGCGCGGAATGACCGTCGAGGAGGCCATCAGCGAGCTGTCCAAGTGGCTGGATGATGCGATGCTGGCGGGTGCCAGCGAGCTGCGGATCATCCACGGCAAGGGCACCGGGGCCCTGCGCGAAGGCGTCCACCAGTACCTGCGCAACCATTCCCACGTGACCGACTTCTCGCTCGCCGACATGCGCGAGGGCGGTTCAGGAGCAACTGAAGTAGAGCTGTGAACGGCAGGGGGATGGGGGAGTGGGGAGAGGGCAGAGGGAACGGCAAAGAGAACGGCAACGGACCAGGAACAACCAGTTTCCCGAAGCACGAGTAGGTGGGGCGGGCTTCCACTCGTATTCCAGACATTGCGGAGCGCTCAATGCAACCCGTTGCCGCAGGTCGTGTGGCCTTACCCTTATGCACATCTCGAATCGGCCGAATTCGCGTCGTGGTCGTCATGGAAAGCCGCCGCGAGCGTCCGCTGTTGTTTAGCGGCCCGAGCGGTGAGGCGCGTTAGCGCCGAATGTTCCACCCCGGCCCACGGAATCTTGAATATGAATTTCAGCCTGCAGCCGTCAGCCGGCGCTATCGTTGCTGCCGTCAACAGAACGGGCATCCCTGCCCGACAGTCGTCCAGCCGCGGGTGACTGACATGCCGACTTCGATGACCCGGAGGCAGTTCCTCAGCACGAGTTTGCGCGGCGCGGCTGGGGCCGCGATTGGATGGTCGGTGCTTGATGCCATCGCCGCACGCACAGGAGAGTGCGCCATGGATCGCCCGAACGTGCTTTTCATCGCCATCGACGATCTCAATGACTGGGTCGGACACCTCGACGGCCATCCGCAGGCGCGGACACCGAACATCGACGCGCTGGCCGATCGGGGTGTGAGCTTCACCAACGCGCATTGCTCCGCGCCGGCGTGCAACCCCTCGCGGGCAAGTATGCTCACCGGCGTGCATCCGTCTACCTCCGGGGTCTACGACAACCGCCAGCCCTTCCGCAAAGCCATGCCGGACGCGGTGACCATGCCGCAGGCCTTCCGCCAGGCGGGGTACCAGGTGATGGGGCGCGGGAAGATTTTCCACGGGCGGTATCCGGACGAGGATTCGTGGGACTTGAAGATCCCGAAGGGCCGCGAGCCCCGACCGCCGCGCGACCAGTTCCCCCTCAACGGAATCGAGGGCACCGGCAATTTCGACTGGGGACCGCTGGACGTCTCCGAGGAT
>CAZAHB010000310.1:0-5125 GCA_964484945.1 uncultured Armatimonadia bacterium
GAATTCATCCTCTTCGGTCTTGGCCGTTCCGGTCATCCCGGCGAGTTTGTCGTAGAGCTTGAAAAAGTTCTGGTAGGTGATGCTGGCCACGGTCTGGCGGGCCTGCTGGATACGCACGCCCTCCTTGGCCTCGATGGCCTGGTGGAGGCCGTCGGAGTAGCGCCGGCCGGGCTGCAGATGACCGGTGAACTCGTCTACGATCATGACCTCGCCCTCCTTGACGACGTAATCGTCGTCGCGGCGGTAGAGGCCGTGCGCTTTCAGCGAATTCTGGATATGGTGCTTGATTTCGATGTATTCGGGATGTTCGAGGTTGTCGATGCGGAGCGCCTTCTCGACCTTCTCCTGGCCCCGCTCGGTAAGTGTCACCTGGTGGAACTTCTCGTCGATCCAGTAGTCTGCGTCGGGCTCGATCTTCTTGCCGTCAGGGCCTTCTTCGGGCTGCTCGCGCGTGCCCTGCAGGCGCTTGACGATCCGATCGATCTCCTCGTAGAACTGCTCGGACTGCTCAGGCGTGCCCGAGATGATCAGAGGAGTACGCGCCTCGTCGATGAGGATGCTGTCAACCTCGTCGATGATGGAGAAGTACAGGTCCGGCAGAACCAGCCGCTCCGGGCTGCCGGCCATGTTGTCGCGCAGGTAGTCGAAGCCCAGTTCTGAATTCTCGACGTACGTGATGTCACGCTGGTACATCGCGCGGCGCTCCTCGGAGCGCATTCCGTGCTGGATGTGACCAACAGTCATACCGAGGAACTCGAACAGTTGCCCCATCCACTCCGCCTGCCAGCGGACGAGGAAGTCGTTGGTGGTCACAAGCTGCACGCCTCGGCCGGTGAGCGCGTTGAGGTACATTGGCATTGTCGCGGTGAGCGTCTTGCCCTCACCGGTCTTCATCTCAGCGACCTTGCCCTGGTGCAGCACAATTCCGCCCATCAACTGCACATCGAACGGCCGCATCTCCAGAACGCGTCTGGAGCCCTCACGGACGATCGCGAACGCCTCCTCGAGCAGTTCGTCGAGGATCGCCTGCTCCTCGTCGTTGAGCCTGCTTTCGACGCGCTCGATCTCCTCGTCCTTGCGCCGCCGCTCCTCACCGGCCTCCATCGACGCGCGCTCATCTTTCAGGGTGTCCAGTTCCGCGCGGAATGGTTCGACATGCTGCCGCACGCGCTCCCTGAGCTTCTCAGTCCGCGCCTGAAGCTCACTGTCGCTGAGCGCCTCCATCTCCGGCTCAAGCTCATTGATCTGCTCGACCCGCGGACGCAGGCGTGCCAGCGCCCGCTCGTTGGCGTCAAATATGCGCTTGATGAGTGATCCAATCACGGTGTATCCATCGCCTCACTGGCCTGGTCTGCGGTCGTCGGCTGCTGCGATTGGTCGTCAGCGGAAGCTTCCTCGGTCGGCGAGCCGGTATCATGGGTCTTCCAGTAATCGGCCGGCCCGTCGTCCGGACAGGGGTTCTCCGGTGGCTCGTCATTCCCGAAGAGCCCATTGATCTCCGCGCCGATCAAGAAATCATTGTCGATATCCGAATAGCTGACCGTCCACGTCAGGCAGTGTTCGCGCCTGCGCAGTTGCGCCTCCCATGCGCGGAGAATGCCGCCATCGAGATCATAGCGTCCATTCACGCGCACACGCCACGAGTCGGTCAGTGTGAATTGCAGGTGCGAATTAAGCTCGGTCTTTACATCCACGTCATCCCACGCGAAGGGGCTTTCACCGTCCGTGACCCATCGGCGCAGTTCGAGATTACCCGCGGCCCAGTCGGTCAGGCGGGTCGCTGCACCGACGCCCCCACCAAGCGTGGCATAGTGGCTCCCATCACCGTACAGTGATTCGGAGCCCTCCAGCCACCACCATGTCTCACCCGGCTCGAGATAGCCCTCAGAATTGCCGCTCAGCCTTGTCTCAACTCGCACGCGGTCCTCCCGGACCTCCGGAAGATCATCATCGTCATGCTGCCGGTAGTGCCCCGCGGAGATATCTGTTTCGAGCAGACAGTCCCCGAACTGGCGGGTGTCCTCGAACCCGAATTCCGGATAGCGATCGATCGGGACCACGTGATCGATATCCTGCCTGACGTCCTCCCGGAGGGCCAGATTCACGCGAAACTTTCGGTTCTCGCCGGCATGAAATAACGTCCGGGAAAAAACATGCAGCGGTCGCAATTGGCGCCATCGCACTCGGATCCGGCTTCGCGGATAGTCCATCGGGTTTCCCACGATGAAGCTCCATCCGAGCCGCAGGCCGTCGCGGCCGGAGTAGGTGGGAAAGGGCATCAGGCTCGGCATGTTCCCCTCTTCATCGCTGAAGGAATACGGAATCTCCGGCAGCATCGGAATCTCGAGCCCGTAAACCCTCAGAGAGCCACCATAGGCTACAACTTCGCGTGTCTCTGTATCCCAGCGAAAGCGGTCTGCCTTTATCGCGTAGTGAGGGTGCGGCTTGCTGCAGGTGGTGAACCGGCCGTTTGTGATGTAGACGACATCGCCTTCGCGGACCGCATCCTGCGCGTAAGCGAAACCGCAGACTTCCGGCTCCCCCTCTTCATTCATGGGCACCATCACCCCGCCGCGCCTCAGCGAAAAACGCGCGGTCCGCACATTGTACAGCGCCGATTCGCCCTCCATCGTTCCACGCGGCGTCTCGATGCGCACTGCCCCGACCATCTCGAAGCGCCCGCGCGAGATATCGCCCTCCATCACATCAGCCTCGATATGCACAAAGCGTGATGGATCGTCGGCGACCTGGCTGACGAGACTGGCGTTTCCGGTGAGGGTGACGCGCTTGCGGTCGTATGAGTAAGCGACCGTATCCGCGTTGAAGCTGGTTGTTACTCGTTCTGCGCTGAGCGGGCCGCAGAGTGCCACGACGGCGATCAGCACACAGGTAATGACCGTCCACCGCCGGCAGGCGGCGCGCACGGTGACATGTACTGGTGGCGTATCTGCATCCGATGAACCGTATCTTCTCGTCAGAATTTCGCCTTCTTTGCGGGATTTACGACCCCACCGTGGTCCCTGAGCACACTGAAATTATACCATACGCCCGCTCAGACAGGCAAACGCCCCGCCGGGAGGGGAGGCGGGGCGTTGCCGGTCCAGTATAAGCCCATCAAGGGCATATTATGTGACGCCCATCAGCGCAACGATGTTCATTGATCGAGCGTCCTTTTCACACTTGTGCGCAACCGTGTGATCGCCTGTGTATGGATCTGACAGACACGTGATTCTGTGACGTCAAGCACCTCACCGATCTCCCGCAGTGTCAGGTCGTCCTGGTAGTACAGACCGATTACGATTCGGTCACGTTCGGGCAGATCGTCGATGGCCTCGGCGAGCATCTCGTGAAGTGCTTCGCGGTCGATCACATCCGCGGGGTCCTCGCCATGCCGCGTGGGCTCGATCGGTCGGGCTGAGGCGTCGGTCTGGACCGTCTCCTCGCCCTCCATAAGCTCCTCGATGGATGATATCGCCATCGAACTGGTGAGTGAGAGCAGTTCCTGGTATTCAGACCGTGAGAGACGCAGACGGCGGCAGATCTCCTCATCCGTGGGCTGGCGCCCCAGTTGACGCTGCAGTTCCCCCACGGCCTGCTCCAACTCACGGTAGCGCCTTCGCACACTGCGCGGCGCCCAGTCGCGCGAACGCAACAACTCCATGACCTCCCCGCGAATCACCGAGCTTGCGTACGTGGAGAACTTGACGCCCCGTCCGGGCTCGTAGCGATCCGCCGCCTTGATCAGACCGACGAGGCCGGCACTTTCAAGATCCTCCCGATCGACACTTTCGGGCAGGCGCACCGCGACCCTGCCCACAATGTACTTCACAAGACCGACGTGCTCGAGTATCAGGCGCTCACGTTCATCCTTCGCAAGCGCAACATCCTGCTGGGGACATCGCTCCGCAACCAAGCCTATCACCTCAACAGATTCTTCGGTCGATCGGGGGGCAAACTTTACCTATTCGAGTTGCTCGGGTTGCAGGTGTGCCACGTAATCGACCTCAATCTGCGGACTAAGGTCGATGGCGCGCACAGCCATCAGGTGCGAGGAGGCTCTCCTGCACAATGACTGCAGGGCCAGAAGGGCGTCGGGTTCGGCGATCACGGCCAGTGACCGGCCCCAGCCGTGTTCGGCCCCGATCTGGTCCAGCAGCGTCACCCAGGCGGTGGCGCGAGCGGGCATCATCGCCGCGGTCGTCCGGGCCTCCTCCCGAAATGCCGCCTCCGCAAGCTCTTCCTGCAACTCTGGTACCGGGAGGACCGCCTTGATCCGACCGTCCACGGAAAGCTTCCGCGAGATCATGCCCGCCAGCCTCGGACGCACGCGCAGAGAGAGCTGTTCGGGGTCCCTCACCTCCGGCAGAGCTTCGACCACGCCCTCGAGGACCGAGACGGGATCGCGCAGCGGGATACCGCCCCACAGAAGCGCTGAGCAGACCCGCCGGAACAGGCCCGGTTCCATGCCGGCTTCACCGGCGGCCGAGACCAGCGCCGGGTGGCTCTGACGCAGGTGCTGGAGAATGTCGGAAGCGCGCTCAAGGTCGAATATGTCAGCCGCGTGACGCTCGATCGCCATCTGCGCGTGGCCGAGCAGCGCCTCCGTGGGCGTCATAAGCACGAAGCCAACCTCGGACAGCTCATTCGCCTCTCGCTCATCGACCCACACCCCGGTCCGTCCGTCGGGCAATTCGGCAACGGTTCCTACGTCGGGCGTGGCACCAGCATGTGGCGCGACCGCCAGCATCCGCGCCGGTCGCACGCGCCCTCCTGCAAGCGAGCCCGAGCGGAAGACGACGGCGTACTTCGTGGCCCCAAGCTCGAGCGAGTCGCGAACTGTGATCGGAGGGAGCTGGAAGCCGAGCTTCGCGGAGATGCTCTCACGCACATGCGGGAGGCTGTCCATGAGGCTTTCCGGGCCCTCCACGAGTTCCAGCAGGCCCATCCCCAGTTCAATCGCAAGATCCCGCGATCCCGTAGACGAGGCATATCGGCCACCCGGCCCGTCGCCCCGCTCGTCATCCGCCCGGCTGACCCACCACGCACCGGCCGCCAGCAGGAACCCTCCCAGCAATGTCGGGAGCCCGGCCACACCTGGAAACAGCCCCAACCCGAACAGCCCGAC
>CAZAHB010000311.1:0-5082 GCA_964484945.1 uncultured Armatimonadia bacterium
CCCCAGGCGGGGATCGGCTTGAAGCAGGTCTTGGCACCCAGCCGGATCTCCGACCGCTCGCGGATCCGCCTCCCTGCATCGAGGACGCCGGCGACCGTCGCGCCCGCGTCGAGGGCGCGCTTGCAGGCGGCCTGGATGGTCGGGCCGTCCGCGGTCGGCGCGATGTACGGGATACCAAGCTCGATCAAATCCGCGCCACCGCGCTCGGCGGCCAGCGCGAGTTCGACCGTGTCGTCCAGCGTCGGATCGCCGGCGGTGATGTAGATGATCAGGGCACCCGGGTCGGGCGCGTTTGCGAACGCCTCGTGTATACGCTTCATGAATGATGGGCTCACTCGCTCGTGAGCCGCTCGACCTCCTCGCAGTCCTTGTCTCCGCGGCCGGAGATATTGATGATCACGATCTCGTCCTCGCTCAGTTCCTCGGCCATCGCCAGCACCTGCGCCACCGCGTGCGCGCTCTCCAGCGCCGGGATGATGCCCTCAAGCTCGGACAGCACCCGGAACGCCTCCAGCGCCTGCTCATCGGTCACGGACACGTACCTCGCGCGCCCGGTCTCGTGCATGAACGCGTGCTCGGGGCCGACGCCCGGATAGTCCAATCCGGCAGCGACCGAGTGTACCGGGAGCACCTGGCCGTCCTCATCCTGCAGCACCAGCGAGGCCATGCCGTCGAGCACCCCGTAGGTTCCCGCGCAGATGCTGGCCGAATGCAGGCCGGTGTCGATGCCGTGGCCGGCGGCCTCCACGCCGGTGAGCGCCACGTCCTCGTCCTCCCTGAAGGCGTAGAACAGACCCATCGCGTTGGAGCCGCCGCCCACGCAGGCAACGAGGTGGTCGGGCAGGCGTCCCTCGGCCTCGAGCACCTGCTCGCGCGCCTCATCGCCGATCACGCGCTGGAAATCACGCACCATCGTGGGGTAGGGGTGCGGCCCGGCGACGGAGCCGAAGATGTAAAAGGAATCCTCGTACTCGCTCATCCACGAGCGCATCGCGGCGTCGCAGGCGTCCTTAAGCGTGCCCTGGAGGCCCTCGACGGGCACCACTTCGGTCCCGAGCAGTTTCATGCGATAGACGTTGAGCTTCTGGCGGCGCACGTCCTCGACGCCCATGAAGACCTTGCACGGGAGCCCAAGGCGCGCGGCGACGGTGGCGGTCGCGACTCCGTGCTGGCCCGCGCCTGTCTCGCCGATGATGCGCTGCTTGCCCATGCGCCGAGCGAGCAGGCCCTGGCCGATGGTGTTATTGATTTTGTGCGCGCCGGTGTGGTTGAGGTCCTCGCGCTTAAGATAGATCCTCGCACCGACCTTCTCGCTGAGGCGCTCGGCGAAGGTCAGCGGACTTGGTCGGCCGACGTACTCCCTGAGGATCGCGTGGTACTCCTCGTGGAAGTCCGGGTCCTCCTTCGCGTCATAGAATGCAGCCTCAAGCTCCTCGAGTGCATTCAGGAGCGTGGCAGCGACGTATCTTCCACCAAACCGGCCGAAGCGGCCGGGGGTTTGCTGTGTGCTTTCGGTTGTCATTGTGTGCCTCCGTGGAGTTGCAAGTTGCGAGTGGCAAGTGACAGGTAACGGCGACGGCTACGGCTGACGGGCAGGATGCCCGTCCTACAAACGACAGATACCGGTTAACCCCCGCAGTGCCTCCCCCGGACTTTCCGCGCGCATGAGCGCGGTGCCGACCAGTGCGGCGTCCGCGCCGGCCTCCGCGAGGCGCTGGATGTCCTCGCGTGTATGCACGCCGCTTTCGGCGATGAGCACGCGATCGTCAGGTACCATCGCCGCCAGGCTCTCGGTGGTGCCCAGGTCCACCTCGAAGCTGCGCAAGTCACGGTTGTTGACGCCGAGTATCTTCGCGCCGGACTCCAGCGCCACCTCAAGCTCCGCCTCATCGTGGCTCTCGATGAGGGCGTACATGCCCAGCGACCAGGTTATCAGCAGCAGGTCGCGTAGCAGCACGTGCGGCAGCGCCGCGACAATCAGCAGGACAGCGTCAGCGCCGGCAGCGCGCGCCTCGTAAAGCTGGTAATCCTCGAGGATGAAGTCCTTGCGCAGGACCGGTACCGAGCAGGCCTCGCGCGCGGCGGTCATGTACTCCAGGTGGCCGCTGAAGAACTCCCTGTCGGTGAGCACGCTCAGAGCGGTGGCGCCCGCGTCATCGTACTCGCGCGCGATGGCGGCCGGGTCGAAATCCCCGTCGCGGATCGCGCCCTCGGACGGTGACGCGCGCTTGATTTCGGCGATGATGCCGACGGTGTCGCCGCGCAGCGCGACCTCGAAATTGCGCGGCGGCGGCGCGTCATCTGCCATCGACCGCACCTCAGCAAGCGGCAGTTCGCTCTTCCGCGCGGCAAGCTCCCTGCGCTTGTGGCTGAGGATGCGGCGCAGGATGTCCGGCATCTCCGTGGTACCGATCATTGTGCTCGCGCCCCCGCGAGCTGCAGGGACATCTCGCGCAGACCGTGGAGCGTCTCGACGGCAGCGCCGGAGTCGATGGTCTCGCGGGCTGTCTCGATGCCCTCTTCGATGGACGACGCCTGTCCGCCAACGTAGATCGCGCCACCGGCGTTGAGCGCGACAATATCGCGCGCCGGAGAGGGCTTGCCGGAGATTGCGCCGAGCAACACCTCCGCGGACTGGGGAGGCTCGCCGCCCTCGAGATCGCGGGGATCGACGGGCGTGAAGCCGAACTGCTCGGGCGTGACCTCGTAGGTGCGGACGTCGCCGTCGCTCAGTTCGGACACGCGCGTGGGGCCGGTGGTGGATATCTCATCGAGCCCGTCAAGGCCATGAACGACAAGCGCGTGCTCGGAGCCAAGCTCCGCGAGTGTGCCGGCCATCAGTTCGGTCAGCGACGGATCGAAGACGCCCAGCAACTGTCGGCGGGCACCGGCGGGATTGGTCAGCGGTCCGAGCACGTTGAAGACAGTGCGCATCCCAAGCTCTCGCCGCGGGCCGATCGCGTGCTTCATGGCCGGGTGGTGACTCGGCGCGAAGAGGAAGCCGATGTTCACCTCGTCGAGGCATGCCTCCACCTCGTGGGGCTCCAGGTCGATGCGCACGCCAAGCTCCTTGAGCACATCGGCGGATCCGCATTTGCTGGAGACCGAGCGGTTGCCGTGCTTGGCCACCGGCACTCCGGCCGCGGCGGTGACCAGTGCGGCGGCGGTGGAGATGTTGAATGTATCCAGCGCGTCGCCGCCGGTGCCGCAGGTGTCCACGACATTCGGGTGCTTCGTGCGGATGCGCACACACGCGCTGCGCATGGCCTCGGCGAACCCGGAGATCTCGTCTACGGTCTCTCCGCGCATCCGCAGGGCCACGAGGAACGCGCCGATCTGCGCGGGCGTACACTCGCCGCTCATTATGGAGGCCATCGCTTCCTGTGCTTCGGCGCGATCGACCGGGTGTCCGTCTACGACCTTCTCGAGCGTCTGGTTGATCATTCTCTTTCACCTCGTAGAGGGGCGCTGAGAGAGTGGTTACTTCGCGGCAGGTGCTTCTCGCCGGGCACCATTCTGCGCGAGCGTCAGGAAGTTGCGCAGAAGGTCCTTGCCGGGCCCGGTCATGATCGATTCGGGATGGAACTGCACGCCCTCGACCACGAACTCGCGATGACGCGCAGCCATGATCTCGTCCTGGTCGCTCAGCGCCGAGACCTCGAGGCAGTCCGGGACACTGGGCGGGTCGATGACCAGCGAGTGATAGCGTACCGCATCGAAGGGGTTCGCCAGCCCCTCGAAGATCGTGCGGTCATCGTGGTTGATCGGCGAGGTCTTGCCATGCATCAACCGCGGGGCGCGGACGACATCTCCGCCGAAGACCTGGCCCATGCACTGGTGGCCGAGGCACACCCCGAGGATCGGTATCTCGCCCGCGAAGCGCTCGATAGTCTCGCAGGAGACGCCCGCCTCGTTGGGCGTGCAGGGCCCGGGGGAGATGACGAGGCTGTCGGGCGCCATCTCGGCAATCTCGTCGGTGGTGATCTTATCGTTGCGCACGACCTCGACCGTCTCCCCAAGCTCGGAGAGATACTGATACAGGTTGTATGTGAACGAGTCGTAATTGTCGATCAGTAAGATCATCGGTGGGCCTCCTCAGCACGTCTCGCACGAATGATACCTTTGTAGCTGCCGCTTCGTTTTGTGTTCCTCCCCCCTCCTCCCGCCTGATCAGCGTCGTTTGCTGATCCAGGGAGAGGGGGGATCGAGGGGGGTGAGGCCGCCGTTGCCGTTGAGCTGGCGATTTGTGACTTGCGACTGACGACTTCCTCACCTCAACCCGGCTTCGGCCATCCGCGCGGCATCCAGCATCGCGCCGGCCTTCATGAGCGTCTCCTCATACTCCGCGTCAGGGTCGGAGTCGGCGACGATGCCACCGCCGGCCTGGAAGTGCACGGTGCGGTCCTTGACGACCATCGTGCGGAGGGTGATGCAGGTGTCCATGGCGCCGGAGAAGCTGAAGTAGCCCACGATGCCTGCGTAGGGGCCGCGATGGACCGGCTCAAGCTCCTCGATGATCTCCATGGCGCGGATCTTCGGCGCGCCGGAGACCGTCCCGGCGGGGAAGCTCGCGCGCAGTACGTCGTAGGCGTCGCGGTCGTCGCGGAGTTCGCCGATCACGTTGGAGACGATGTGCATCACGTGCGAGTAGCGCTCGACCTTCATCAACTCGTCCACCTCGACCGTGCCGGGCTTGCAGACGCGGCCGAGGTCGTTGCGGTGCAGGTCCACGAGCATGATGTGCTCGGCGCGCTCCTTCTCGTCGGCCAGCAGGTCCTCTTCGAGCGCCTGGTCCTCCTCGTCGGTCTCGCCGCGCTTGCGGGTGCCGGCGATCGGGCGTGTGATGACCTGGCCGTCCTCGCAGCGCACCAGCAACTCGGGGGAGGCGCCGATGATTCTGCTGTCGCCGAAGCTGAGGTAATACATGTAGGGGGAGGGGTTGATCGCGCGGACGCCGCGGTAGAGATCGAAGGGGTCCACGTCCAGGTCGGCGGACATCCGGTGGCTCACGACCACCTGGATGGCATCGCCGGCGGGGATGGTCTCCTTGGCCTTCAGCACCGCCTCCCCGTGCTGCTCCTT
>CAZAHB010000312.1:0-5078 GCA_964484945.1 uncultured Armatimonadia bacterium
CCCCTTCGGGGTTAGGACCTGCTCGACAAACGACGTCTCGCAGGCGGGAGAGGGGGAGCACACAACTGTGAGCGCAAAGGCTTCCCCTGGCGGTCCATAGACCACGAGAACTACCTCCCCCTCCCGCCGAGAGGTGTCGTCTGCCTTCAAGGGAGGGGGAGGTTGTCGTTGCCGTTACCTACAAAACTCGGTCACATCGCGCACCAACGGCAACATTGACTCCCCGCCCTTCACGCGCGTATAATCGCCATTCGCATAAGACTCGCGTTCAGGAGCACTATTTGCATGTCGCAATCGTCCCCCGACGAGCAGGTGCAGTCGCCCGAGCAGTCCTCCGCGTCCCCGTGGACGTGGGTGCTGCTGACGACCGTCCCGCTCGTGTGGGGCTTCAACTTCATATCGCTGAAGGTCCTCAAAGAGGACTTCGGCGTCGCCGGACCGCTTGCGGGCGTTTACGGGCTGCTGTCGGCCCGCTATGTCCTTATGGTCGTCGCATTGATGCTCACATTGTGGGTGATCGAGCGCGATCTGACGATCCGCCGCGAACACTGGCCGTATCTGATCGGCTTCACGATCGTGGCCGTGGTCATCTACCAGGGCACCTTTGCCGCAGGTGTCTTCTACACGCTCGCCGCCGAGGGCGCGTTGCTGATCTCGACCGCCCCGATCTGGGCGGCGCTTATTAACCACGTGCTTGGCTGGGAGAAGTTGACGCTGAGGCAGGCGCTGGGCACGGTCCTGGGATTCGTGGGTATCGCAGCGGTCGTCGCGGGCGGCCTGAACGTCGCAAACGCCCCCGAACATCACGCGATCGGCATCGCCATCATGGTGCTGGCGGGGATTCTGTGGGCCGGTTACGCGGTGTTCAGCAAGCCGCTGTTGAAGCACTACTCGCCGCTGAAGGTGAGCGCGTGGATTCACACGCTCGGCGCGCTGGTTCTGATTCCGGTCGGCGCCCCGGCGGCGCTGCAGGTGGACTGGGCCGGCATGTCATGGGCCAGTTGGGGCTGTTTGATCCACTTCTCGTTGTTGGCCGGAGTCTACGCCTTTGTGGTATGGTACCGGGGTGTGCAGACAATCGGCTCGTCGCGCACCGTGCTCTTCCAGTACTGTGTGCCCGTGGTGGCAACGGTGCTGGCGTATGTGCTGCTCAATGAGGTCCCGACCGTCCTGCAGATCATCGGAATCGCCGTCACACTCACAGGTGTGAACCTGGCGATACGCAAAGGTCGCGGGGGGAAGGGCGGGGCGGATGACGAATCCGTTGACCAGCGAACTGTGTCTGACGAACAGACTACGTCTGACGAACAGAGCGTATCAGCCGCGAGTCCTTCCGGGGAGTGACATGGGATGAAGGCTCTCGTATTCAGCGACGTACACGGTGAGATGGACCGGGTGCGCCACTTGATGCACCTGGCGCAGGAGATGGACTGTGATTTCGGACTGTTCTGCGGGGACATTGTTAAGGGCTATGCCCGGGGCGATGAGTTCCTCGAGGCCAGAGACGAGGGGCGGGAGCCCGATTTCCAGAAGCCGGAGATCCTCGAGGAGCGCGCTGAGGACTATGCGCTCTACGCGGAATTCCACGGCTGCCTGAGGCCATCGCCCTTCCCGATCTACGGTGTGCCGGGGAATATGGACGCCCCCGAAGGTCGCTACCTGACGGCCTCGCTGGCCGAGGAGGGGGCGGATTCGCCACTGGAGGTCGTTCACCGATCTCTGGCCGAGTGCGACGATTACGTTATTTCGGGACTCGGCGGAGAGATCACCGACGCGAATCGCAGCGAACTGCTCGTGCTGCAGTTCCCCCGCTGGGAGGCAATGCACCAGCTTCGGCTGTTCGAGTTCGTGGACGCGCCGCGGATCATGGTGCTGCACACGCCGCCCATCGGGGAAGTCGTGGATCTGGACAATGGCGGCCACAAGGGCTGCCAGGTGGTCAACGAACTGATCCACACCTACCGGCCGAAGCTGGCTGTCTGCGGCCACGCCCACGACGCGCAGGGGCACGAACAGGTGGCAGAGACGCTCGTGGTCAATCCCGGCGCGCTCAAGAACGGCAATTACGCGACCGTGGACCTCGAGAGCATGAAGGTCGAACTGAAGCAGTTGTAATCGGGCATCGACAGACAACGGCCGGGCCGGCGTCGCGTCGCCCGCAAACGAGCCGGGCGATACGCTCTCCGGGCCCTCCAAACGACCAAACGCCGCTTCTGCGGCACTGAGAATCTGGAGCATCAACGACGATCATGTCCACAATCGAAGAGGCCATCGAAGCCCTCCGCTCAGGGGGCTTCGTGGCACTTGAGGACCATCCTGAGCGCGAGAATGAAGCAGATATCCTGCTGGCAGGCGAACTGGCTACCGGCGAAACCGTCAACTGGCTGGCCGTCCACGCCCGCGGGCTGATAACCGTCGCGGTCGTCCCCGAGATCCTTCAGCGGCTGGACATTCCGCTTCTTCCGCAGCGCTACACCGTCGAGAATGCCCCGCGCTTCACCGAACCGGTGGACGCCGTGGAGGGCACC
The DNA here is from genome assembly GCA_964484945.1 of uncultured Armatimonadia bacterium. GTDB lineage: Bacteria > Armatimonadota > Zipacnadia > Zipacnadales > UBA5352 > UBA5352. The sequence goes on from CAZAHB010000312.1 coordinate 2,529, forward strand.
ACGACCGGCGCATCCGCATTCGACCGCGCGGTCACCCTCAATAAGCTCGCCGACCCCCGCGCCCGCCCGGAGGACTTCTCGCGACCGGGGCACGTCTTCCCCCTCGAGTGCATGCCCCGGTGCCTGCACGATCGCCAGGGCCACACCGAGGGCGCCATCGCGCTGGCGCAACTGGCCGACCTGCAGCCGGTGGTGGCGATCTGTGAGCTTATGAACGAAGAGGGACACATGGCACGCGGCGGCGAGGTCGTGCAGTTCGCGGAGAAGCACGACATGCCGCGTATCAGCGTGCAGGCGCTCGTTGAACGAACCTGCTGAACTGTTCCCGGTCTTCGCGCGGACACGTGAGAAGGCCCGTCAGTCAAGCTGCCAGTCGAACCTCAAGCAGGGGGGCCTCGCCTTCGCGATGCACGCCCAGGACTACGACGAGATGGGGATCCCGTCCCGGACTGCATTTCCCGGCTCCGCCACGAGCAACATTGACTGGACCTACTCGGCGAAGGACCTCTGGGCTCCGTGATCCACGCACATCGTGTCTGAAGTCAACTCATTTCCAAGGTCTTCCAGCAGGCGCCGGGGAATCCACACTGTGATCCCCGGCGTCAACCAGTTCTCAGCATACGCGGGAGTGACACGGAATGCAGCTTCGCTTCAAGTATGGACGGACCGAGCAGGTAGCGGATGTCGCCGATGAGCGCGTGATCGAGCAGATCCACCTCCCCTCGCGCGAGGGTGTCGGTGAGGTCGAGTCGGCGCTGGACGATGCGCTCGCGAACCCCATCGGCCCGGCGCTGGAGGATGTGGTGGAGGCGGGCGATCGGGTCGCGCTGATGACGGTGGACTTCACCCGTCCCAACCCCTCGCCGATGCTCTGGCCGCTGGCCGAGCGGATCGAACACCTTGGCGCCGAGTACGAGATCGTCATCGGCCTTGGCAACCACCGGCCGATGACGGACGCGGAGCTTGACCACTTCATCGGCACCCACGACGTGCTGCAGCCCGATTCGCGCGGGGAACAGTGGCGACTGGGCGAGACATCCTTCGGCACGCCCATCGAGGTCGCGCCCTTCATGCAGGATTTCGACACGAAGGTCGTCTGCGGCTTCATCGAGCCCAGCTACATCGCGGGCTTCTCCGGCGGCCGGAAGATGATCCTGCCGGGAGTGTCGTCCTACGAGTCGATCACCCGCAACCACTTCCTGATCCTCACCGAGGGCCGGAAGCTCGGCGTGCTGGACGAAAACCCCGTCCACCGTGACATGACGGAAGCCGCGCAGGCCGTGGGCGTTGACTTCATCTGCGACGCAGTCATCAACCCCGATGACTCCTACGCGAAGATCGTCGCCGGTGACCTCGTGGAGGCTCATCGCGAGGGCGTGATGCTCTCGCGCGATATCTACGAGCACCACGTGACCGAGAAGGCCGATATCGTCATCTGCACCTCCGGCGGCTGGCCGTATGACATAGACATGGTGCAGGCGAAGAAGACGCTGGTCCCGGCACTGGAGTGCGTGCGCGAGGGCGGCTGCGTGATCCTGCTGGGCGAGTGCGAGGACGGCTGGGGCGGCGAGGAGCCCTTCCGCAAGCTGCTTGAGAGTGAGGAGCCGGGCGCGATCATCGCCGAGATGCGCCGGCGGCTGGATGAGGGTGACGTCGCCTGGCACTGGGCGCCCTGCTCGACGGGATTTCTGTTCTCATCGGTGGTCCACGACCTCAGCGCGCAACTGATCGTGGTCTCGGAGCTTTCCGGGGAGATCGAGCCGACCTTCGCGGACCCGGCGCCGAACCTGGTGGAGGCGCTGGCGATGGCCGAGCAGCGGCTTGGCCCCGATGCGTCGATCATCGGCCTGCACGACGGCCGCCGGGTGATCTGCCGAAGCTGACCTTACAAGCGCCCGCGTACACGGAAGCGGGCCCGCCCCATGTGGGGGGGCCGCGGCGCGGTTTGGGGGTGCGCAAGGGGCAATCAGTGCAGGGCCCGGCAGTGGACGTCGTTCCCCCCCCGCGCGTTCTGCTTCATGGCCTTGACGTGACCATCGAAGAACGCGATGTTCGCGGTCTCGTTGTGCCGATACTCCGTCCGCTCACCATTGTCGCTGGTATCCAGCCAGTCGCTCTCACAGTCGCCGAAGTACACTACCTCGGCCGGCCGTTCCACGTCGGCCAGGCTCACTCCATATCCGTAGCTGGCCAGATCGGAGTAGGCGATGCCGTATGAGATTGACGCGTCCAGTGGCGTCCCATTGTATGTGTCATTGTCGCTGGGGCAGTCCATGATCTGGGTGTTCTTGAGGTAGGGTTGCAGGGCGTACTGCCACCGGTAGGTGTCATTCTGGTAGCTGGTGCCGTCGGCGAACATCGTGCCTCGCTCGTCGTAGTCCTGGGCGTACATCAACGCTGCCAGGGCGATCTGCTTGAGATTGCTCTGGCAGCTCGACTGCCTGGCCTTCTCCCGCGCCCGGGCGAAGACGGGGAACAGGATCGCCGCCAGGATGGCGATGATCTGACTGTTGAACAACCGGCTTGTGTTTTCCGCGCAGTCCGTTTCCC
>CAZAHB010000313.1:0-5055 GCA_964484945.1 uncultured Armatimonadia bacterium
GCCACCATCCCGACCGACGATCACAATACGCATCATCGCTAAGTGAACAGTATTGGGGCTACCTGACATTCTTCATGCTCATCGCCGACGGTCGGCCTGCCGCGTGTATCGCCATCCAGAATGACGTGGAGCCCGAGTATGGTGGCGACGGATACATCGGACGCGTCGCGGTACACCCGGACTACCGTCATCGGGGCTACGCGCACCTCATGATGCGCTTCGCGGAGACGGCGCTGCGCGATGGGGGAGCGGAGAAGGTCCGTCTTGTCGTGCTCTCGGTGCTGGAGGATCTCGTGCAGTTCTACGCGGAGCAGGGCTACGAGGTCGTCGGCCACCGGGAGTACGAGGGCTTCGACCTGACGGACATGGACAGGGCGCTGTCGTGAGATCCGCCCTGGGAAATGTCTGCGGGCGGGCCCTCGAGATGACCCGCCCGCACCCGGCTCTGCAGAATGTCCCGCTACTTCACCCGAACCGTCGCACTTCCCGCGAACTCCACCTCGCCCGTCGTTGTTCCTGTCAGGGTGATCTCGGCCTCCGGGGGCTCGACTGTCGCCGTGATCTTCTCGAACGCGATCTTCGCCACAAGCTCTCCACGATTATCCTGGAAAACAGCGTCCGCGTCCAGTCCGTTGATCTGCACCGACTCGTCCACCACCGATGAGTACGAGATCTCGGCGTGCACCGTGACCCACTTGCACGAGGCGTCCTCGACGATCTGTGCCGGAGCGACCTGGATGTTGACTGTCAGGCTTTGCGCGGCCACGAGCGAGTTGAGGACCAGAACCATCAGCACACACAGCACCGGTACGATGACGCGCATGGCACACCACTCCTGGAATCGATCTACTCAGTCACCGCTGAAATGGTAGCCCAGGTTTGCACGCCACAAACTCCGGCGTCCAGTCTCACTGGACTATGTTTTCAGGACGGCAGCTTTCACAGAAGTCGCGGCCCTTGCGGTCGGTCTCTGCGAGCCTGTTTGAGAAGTGCATCACGCAGTCGGGGTTGTCGCAGTGGGGGATGTCGAGGGTGTGGCCGAGTTCGTGCACGGCCTCCTTGATCGCGCGGTCGATCAGCGCGTCGCGGTCGGGGTCATTCCCCCAGAACTCGGGTCGCAACCGCGCGATGCTCATCACCGCGCGGTCGCCGGGAAGCTGCGCCTGTCCGAACACAAAGTTCAGGTCCGGTGCATAGAGATCGGTGCTGGCGATGCCCAGCGCCTTCACGCCCACATCGTCGTGGGGCAGAACGTTGATCAGCGCCCTCGCCCGGTACTGCCCGCGCTGGTGGTCGCATCCGCGTTCGGGTAACTTCAGGGTTCCGTCGGGGATTTCGACGTCCGTGCCATAAACCTCTTCGACGCCCTCCGCGATCTCCCCGGCAAGCTCCTGGTCCATTCCCTCGAAGAGGATGAATCGTATCTGCTGGCGTCCTTCCCCTCCATCCACGCCCGGCGGCGACATGGCTACTCCTCGACCAACTCGCGCACCTGCGGAATTAGCTCGCCCAGTGCCTCATCGGGTCCGCGATTCCCGCTCAGGACCGGATGCAGGTGCCGCTGGAGGAGTTCGGAGACCTGCATGTAGTTCGGGATGTCGTTGCGCCGGCGAGCGGTGCTCAGAAGCTCGTAGACGGTCGGGTAGTGCGGGTTGAAGGCCAGGACCTCCGGATCGCGATACAGTGACGTGATGGTCGGAAGCGGACCTCCGCGCATCGCGCGCTCCTTCTGCACCTCCGCGCTGGCCATGAACTGGATGAACTCGCCCGCGGCCACCGGTGCCCGAGCGTTGATCGGTATGCCGAAGTGCCATCCGCCAAGGAAGCTGTATCCTCGCTCACCGTGCGGGCCGTGCGGCGGTGGCGCGAGGCCGACGCGCCCACTGAGCGCTGAGTCGGGCTGGTTGATCTCCTGCAGCACGCTCGGGAGCATATACAGGAACAGGGTCCGCCCCTCGATGAAGTCGTCCTGCGGCTCCAGGCCGCCGCCGTACGAGGTGACGTTGGGCGGGGTGATGCCATGCTCGTGTATTGCCGCGTGCATGAATGCCAGCGCCTCGCGGGCCGCCTCGCTGTCCAGTGTGCAGGAGCCGTCCTCATCAATGACCTGCCCGCCGTTGCTCCACAGATTTGTCAGGAAAGAGGTACTCAGGCCTTCGTAGAGGTAACCGGGGAACTGGAAGCCGATTAGATTCTCATCTTCCTCGTCTATGAGCACCTTCTGCGCCTGCTCGATGAGTTCATCCCACGTGGCGGGCGCCGCGGAGAAGCCGTGCTCCTCCAGCAGATCGCGCCGATACATCAGCGCACCGCACACGGCGATGGCCGGCACGCCGTACATCTGCCCGTCACCACGCGCGGGCCGGATAACCTCAGGCATGTGCTGGTCCCACTCGTCGGGTTCGAGCAGGTCATCGACCTCTCGCAGGCCGCCGCTCTTGATTATCTCAGGCGTCCAGTACAGGCACAGTGGCGCGACTGAAAGGTGAGTGCTCTCCGCGCGCAGAGCCGTCTGAACTGTGTCCAGTACCTCGTCTGGATTGTAGGGAATCGTCAGCGAAACCGGCTCAACGTTCGGATGGATCTGGGAGAAGCGGTCGAGCAGTTCCGCGTTGAACTGCTCGTCGAACTCATTGAAGCTGCGCACTGACAGCGCGATCTGCGTGGTGCGCGCGGCACCGGCCATCACACCCTCGGCGCCCTCGAAGCGGCTCTGCACCTCGATCCCGCGGTTCCGGATGATGTAGCGCCAGATGCCGGTGTCGTGACCGGACCCGCGCATCTTCAGCACGGACACCGCACGCTGAATCTCGCTCTCAAGCTCGAGGTACTTCATGAGGATGATTGTGTCCACGATGATCGACAGGTGCTCGTCGGAGACGTAGGTCTGGCCGAACAGCTCCGGCACTTCAGTGGTGAGCACGCTCGTCACGCCGCGGCTTTGCAGCATGCTCACAAGTTCGTAAACGCCCTCGCGCACGCCCTCCTTGTCCGGGAAGGCCATGTCGAGATCAGTAACGGAGTCGAAGACCACGCGCTTTGCGCCAATCCGATCCACCTCGTGCATCACGTCGATGAGCAGCTTCTCGAAGCGGACGGTGGTCGGGGCTTCGTGGATGATCGAAATCATGTCATCGCTACAAAGTTCGTTCAGTTGCAGGCCGAAGCCCTCGGCCTGGCAGACCAGCCTGCCGGGCGACTCCTCGAACGTGACATAGACCCCCGGTTCGTCCTCCCCGGCACCGTTGCAGAGGAATTGCAGGCCGAGCGTGGTCTTTCCGACGCCCGCACTACCGGCAACAAGCGTCGCGCTCGCGGCAATGAGCCCGCCGTTGAGCATGCGATCGAGGCCCTTCACTCCGGTGGATTGACGCCTGGACGGACAGGTTTCGGGCTCGGCAACAGGCTCGGGATCCCAGCGGGGATAGACGACAGGCCCGTCATCGGTAATCTGGAACCCGTGACGCCCCATCCGGTGCGCCTGTCCACGGGACTTGACGACCTCGATGAACCGGCGGCGCCGCGAGCTGCCAACCATGCGGTTGTCGAGACGGATGACCGTGTCGCACAGGTACTCCTCAAAGGGTATCTGTCGCACCTGGGCGGTCTCTAGCTCCTTGGTCACGATCGTGGTGAGGCCGGCGCGCTTGAGCCCGTTGATCATCGAGTAGAACTGGTTGCGCTGTTCGGCTTCATCTTTGCATATCTGGGCGAGGTGTGAGGCGCTGTCGATGAGCACTCGCCGCGCGCCCATCTCGGAGACAAGCCGATCCACGACCCCGCCGACTTCACTGAGCTGATCCAAAAAGACCTCCGGCGAGGTGCACATAATGCGCATCCGGCCCTGTTCTTCGAGGGACTGGATGTCCCAGCCGAACTGGGCGGCATCATCAACCATCTGCTCCGGGAACTGCTCGAAGGTAATTACAATCCCGGGCTCATCTGCGGCAGATGCGCCGTGATGCACGAAACGGAGCCCGAGGGTTGTCTTGCCCGTCCCGGGGACCCCTTCGAGCAGGGTACACGAACCGCGCCGAAGACCGCCATCCAGTATCTGATCCAGTCCCGCGATGCCGGTGCTGACCAGTTCAGACATCGTTCCCACTCCCCGCCGAGCCCGGCGCGGCCGCCTTCCCGTCACGATTCTTCAGACGCCGCTGGACGAGCATCAGGATGATTTCTTTGCGCGCTCGAGGATCCTCGTGATAGGCGTCGCTGACACGACACAACGTCCGCCAGACCTCCGGGGTATGTGAGAGCGCGAAGACCTGGTAACGGCCGTCGCCGCGAGACAGCACCTCGAGGTACCCCTGTTCGGCCATCCGTGTCAGTGCCGGCTCGACGTCCCCAACAGCCCGGTGCGTGCGCAGGGCGATGCCGGAAGCCGTGTCGAACGCTCGCGGATTCGCCTGGAAGAAGAGGGCCACATCCAGGCCGACGAGGTCGTGAGCGGTCTCCTCAATGAATTTGCGCACGTTTTCGTCCATGGTGACCATCCACAGACGTCATCATTCAGGCGAAACCGTCGCCAGTACCCGTGGTGTACCCCCGCCTTTTGATATATTTTAACGCGCACAGTATGAATTCCTTCCCATCAGGACAAAAAGACAGGCAATTGATTGTTCGGGGGCAAGATCGTCAAGCTGAGACCATTCTCGACGCTGGCACGAACTCGCGCCCTCTGGTTGCGGGCGGCGGAAGGTCCCGGGCGGTCGATGGCGGAAGTCACGTGCTCCAGTTCATGAACACGGGGAGGAGTGGCGTGATGTCAGATATGCGCGAAACCCAGGTCCCACGACCGGAACATCCCCGACCCGATTTTCACCGCGGGCAGCGTCCGGGCGTTGACTGGTTGAACCTGAACGGAGAGTGGGGATTCAAGTTCGATCCGGAGGATGTCGGGATTCAGCAGGGGTGGCAGGAAGCCGGCCCGTCCGGCTTCTCGCGGACCATTCGCGTTCCCTTCCCGTGGGAGAGTCATCGTGCGTGGGGCACCGAAGATGAGGCTGGCAATGACAACTGGTTCTCGACAGAGGCGTTCCTCGAGTCGGAAGC
>CAZAHB010000314.1:0-5033 GCA_964484945.1 uncultured Armatimonadia bacterium
CAAGCCGGTTGTTCAACAGTCAGATGATCGCGATCACGACCAGCAGTTCGATCAGGGTGAAGCCTTTTGCCGAACTTGCTACGCGTCGTTTACTCATGGGACCGACCCCTTTCAATTGGAATCGCTACGTTGCGGTTGTGCGTGAGCCGAACTTCTCTTCGCGCCAACATAAACACGCCAGCCCGAGAGACCGCCGTTTGAACGGCACATCTATCGCGCGCATTGCCCCGAAAGTCAACAAGCCACCCGGTTCGGAGGTGGGAAAGGCCAAACTCCCGACCTCCGAACTCGGTGAAGCGGCGATCACTTCAGGTCCGGGTAGTTCAATAGTCCGGTCGGCCGACGATCGCCTCACCCTCGTGCACCGGGCGGCCGTCCGGGTACTGTTCCTTGGACCACTTGCCATGGCCGTCCGCGTACGCGCCGTTCCAGCCTTCGTTATGCCGGGTGGACCATGCGGAATTGACCCAGTGGTTGGGGTCGTTCCCGCCTGCGATGCGGAAGTAGTTATTTGTGCCGTCCATCAGGATGACCATGTTCGGCGGATGCTCGACGTCCGCGAGTTTCAGCGGCGATCCATTCCAGCTGCCGCAATACGTGTTGTAGCTGTAGTTGACCCCGTTCGGGGCCTCATCGATCTGAGCCGACTCGCCACCACCGTAGATGCGGTTGTTGCCGAAGCTGGGGCATGAGAATATCTGCGCGTTCTTCGCATACGGCTGAATGACCATGAACCAGTAGTCGTAGCCACCCTCAAGCAACACATAGTCCGGCTCCAGCGGGGCCCTGTAGCCGGCGTACCGGGGGAATCTCTCATCGTAGTCCTGAGCGTACATCAATGTGGACAACGCCAGTTGCTTGACATTGCTCAGACAGCTTGTTTGACGTGCCTTCTCTCGCGCTCGTGCGAACACGGGGAACAGGATCGCCGCCAGGATGGCGATGATCGCGATCACGACCAGCAGTTCGATCAGGGTGAAGCCTTTCTTCACTACGGTTTGCCTCCTTGTACGCTGATAATGGGATCAGTTCACGCCCCTGTTTCAGGCGTAATGCTCTATTAAGAGGCCTATTCGCGCTAACCCTCAGCGCCACCTCCTCTTATTCCGAAAATGTTAAGCTCTGCTGATTTCACCGACACTCCACGCGTAGATAGCTGCCCCCGAAATGCCTCCTGGAGCGACGCGATTCACTGCGTCAGGGCCTCATCCAGCGGATAGCGGCCGTGCTCATAAAACGCAGAGTACAGCGCCTCGATGTTCTCCAGCGGCACCTCCTGCCCGACCTCGCCGTGGAGCATGCACCCTCCATCGGGGGTCGCGAAGGCACGCAGGGCCTCCTTCACCGCCTCCTCGATCTCCTCGGGCGTGCCGAAGGGCATCGTCCACTGGCGGTCTATATCCGTACGGATGCACACCCTCCCTCGCACGATCTCCCCCACGCGCTCGGTGCCCATGCAGTCGTGCTGGGGGTTGAGCAGCGTTACGCCTATCTCGATCAGGTCGTCGATGATCTCCAGGATCCACCCGTCTGTGTGGAACCACACGTGCGCCCCTGCCTCGCGCGCGCAGGCGAACATCTTCGCGTAGCGCGGCTTGAAGAACTCGCGCCACATCTCGGGGCGGATCAGGAGCTGATCCTGGGCGCCCCAGTCATCACCAAAGCGGATGCAGTCCACGCCCGCGTCGATGTAGCGGCGGATGCGGTAGAGGTTGTGCTCGACCATGCGGTCGGCAAGCTCCGCCGCGCCCGGGGGGCCCTCGGCGAGGTCCATGTAGAAGTTCGCTGGCCCTCGCAGGTGGCACATGTGGGCGAAGAACCCGCCTCCGCTTGCGGCCACAAACTCCTCCGGGTGGCGCTCCTCGACGTCGGCCGCGAACTGCTCGAAGTGCTCATCGGGCGGGAGGGCGGGGAACTCGTAGTCCTCCCACGCGTCCCAGTCGGGGATGGCCGGTTGCAGCACCTCGCCGGAGGTATATCCGCGGAGCCTGCGCCAGACCGTCCCCCACGCATCCTCGTATTCGATCACATCCTCGTCGGTCTCATCTCCGGAGGGCAGGTTCTGGAGGTTCCGCTCGATGTTCTCGTTCCCGAAATCATCCGGGTAGCGCTCGACCAGGTCCAGAAGCTCCTCGCCATGGCGCCAGAGAGCCCCCGGGAAGATGTAGTGGTGAATGGGGCACCGGTCGGGCCCGGTGAACTCCATCGCGGCGAGAATTCGCTCGCGCGGGGTCATTTCGGACATTGTCAACGATTCCTTTCGTGCGGCGGGTTGCTGAAGACATCAGTCAACGGCGACGGGCAGGATGCCCGTCCTACAGACGACAAAAGACAAAAGGCAATGGCGACGGGCAGGATGCGCGTTCCCCCAACAGCAAAAGGCAAGAGCAAACGACGGATGCCACGCGGCTTACCTCGATGGCCCTTCATCCAAATCCATCGCGTCACGCTGGTCGGGACTCGGGAAGCGCCTCACGCGCCAGCGCTCGGGATAGTGATCGGTTCGCTCCATCAACTCCCCGGCGACCTCCATCACGCGCTGCCACGGAGCGGAGCCGATGATGTCGGCCTCGTCCGAATCCCCGGTGCTCAGCAGCACCTCATCGGTTCGCGGCAGGAGCGCCTCCACACCCTCGGGCCACACGCATGACGTGCTCAGGCTCTTTGTGTAGCGGTCCTCGTGGGCCATGAATTCGGCCACGTGAATTGCGGTTCCACGCTTCTCATGCAGATCATCGAGCAGGCGTTTGTGTTCGTCATAATCCCGCCAGAAGGACGCCACCTGGTGCCGGTGCAACAGATCGCGGGCCTCCGAATCCTGTGCGGGCAGGAACGGCCGCCAGCCTTCATCCTCCAGCGACAGCACGATTCCCGATTCGAAGCGCGGCTCCCCTTCCGCCTCGGTGATCATCTCCCCCATCCGCTGCAGGGCCTCGTCATCGTTGGAGCCGGCCACGATCAGGAGATTCCGGTTCGGAATAGCCACCACGGGCCGACCGCGCACCGGGAGACGGTGGATCATCTCCGGCACGACCACCCGCGACGCGGCATAGCTGTCATCCCACGCTCCCACGTAGAGACGACCTTCGGTGCCCTCGAAATCGCCGCCGATGGCCCGGAGATTCTCGCGCGCCGTCTCGAACACCTCGTCGAGGCTCACGCCCCAGTCCTCAAACTGACTGACAGGCAGATGCAGGATCCGGTTCGGCATATCCCAGGCAGGGATCTCCACGAAATGTTCGCCAACGACCCGGTGGGGCACATCGATATACGGATCATCGTCGATTTCCGACTGCATACGCATGTACTGGATGTACATGCGCCCGCGAATGGCCGGCAGGAGATTGGGGGCTGCCTGCTCGAAGGACCCGGGCGTCAGTTCCTCCGGCGGGATGAATACACCGAACGCATAATGCTCGATCACCTGGTGGCGCACATCGCTCGGTGCCGACTGATACTCCTCGAAGGCGTTGCCGAGGAAGATCTTGCGATCGCCGCCCACGACAAGCGCGAAGCTCTCTTCCTCGTACTCGACCGGCTCCTCCAGCCCTGCCTGCCGCATCGCGTCGATCATCATCGCGGCGAACTTATCTTCGGTTACACGACCGGTCAGCCAGTCCCACAGGCCCATCCGGTGACCTCCTCCCACAAATTCTCGTGCCGCCCGCAGGGTAGTTCGCCGCCGGCGGGGAAATATCTTCCCTGCAATTCAGGGAACGTATCAGAATCTAAGGGTTGACGCCACAACGCGTCGGCAGGCCGGGCCTCACCCCCCTGCGATAGACGACATCGCTGGCGGGACGAGGGGGGAGAACGACAAACGCGCTGTGAGCGCAATCCTTAGTTAGTCGTTGATGCAGACCACAATTCAGGCTGGATCGCAGAAGGGATTGTCTGACGATGGCACAGCGCGTTTTCTTCTACGATGAGGAAGACATTCGGTCGTCGCACGGCCTGCACCTGACCTACGGCCCGGTGACCAGGCGCGGGCTGATCGAGTGGCCGCGGCCGGACTGGGACCTCCAGCGCGCCTCGGTATTCGCCGGGAGCGTTATCGAGATGCCCGGTGGCGGATGGCGCTGCTACTACTCCGGCCAGTGTCCGACCGGCGAGCGGACGTTCGGCCTCGCGCTCGCGGAGAGCGAGGACGGCTTCGAGTGGACCAGGCCGGCGCTGGGGCAGCTTGAGATAGACGGGAATGACACGAACCGCATCGTCTTTGACAATGAACCTGACGATGGCAGCTTCACGCAGCCGCAGGTGGTGCTGATGCCCGACGGGACGTGGCTGATGTGGTCGTGGTGGCACGCGCACGATGTCGGCTACATCCGCTACGTGCGCGCGGAGAGCGACGACGGCATCCACTGGACGCTCACCGACCTCAACGAACCGGCGGTCATGCACCCAAGCGATTGCGAACTGGGCCAGAACGCGTGGGCGGCGGGCCTGACGGGCGCATCGGCCGAGGACACGTTCGCGGACAAGCGCACGATGGAGTGGATGGAGGCGAAGCGGCTGCGTTCGAATGACGCCACGAGCGTGTACTACAACGAGGCGGTCGAGCAGTTCGAGATGTACTCGGTGTGGCTGATGCCCTGCGACCCGGAAACGAACCGTTACACGCCACATGACAACGCACCGCATGTGCTCAGGACGATCCACCGTCGAACCAGTGAGGACGGTACGACCTGGTCGGACCCGGAGATGCTGATCCTCGCGGATGAGCACGACCCGATGCACCAGGAGTTCTACTACCTGGCGGTTCAGCCGCAGGGCGAGTGGAATGTGGGGATGCTGGGGCACTACCGCTGCTGGGAGCAGACGATGGACCTGGAGCTGTGCTTCTCCCGCGACCGGAAGCACTGGACACGCCCGCTCCGTGGTGGCTGGATCCCGCGCGGGGACATCGATGAGATCGACCACATGTCGATCTACGCCAGCAACCGGCTTATGGACATGGGCGATTACTGGCGCGTGCTCTACCGCGGCGGGAACTCAAAGCACAACCACGAGTTGCCGGAGGGCGTGGAGCA
>CAZAHB010000315.1:0-5031 GCA_964484945.1 uncultured Armatimonadia bacterium
GGCACCGCGTGGTTCGATGATATCGCTCTGGAGCCGCTGCCCGATGTGGACAGCCTGCCCCCCACCCAGTACGCGCCCGAGCGAGAGCTGCCGCAGTTGTCGGAGGACGCGCGCGAAGCCGGGTTCGTCGTCTTCCCCCGCCATCCCGAGAACATCGCGATGCCGGGGTACATTCCCTCCGCCGAGGAGATCGGGCGGCCCGTCGAAGCGTGGGGCGCCATCGATCAGCGCATCACCGCCAGCTTCTGCATCCACGCGGTGGACGACCTTTCCGATGTCAGCGTATCCCTGCATGGACTGCCCGATGCCGATGTCAGTATCCAGCCGGTGCAGGTGCTCACGCGGCTCATCCATCGAAGCATGCCGGACGCGATTGACGTACCAACCTACTTTGAGCCGGTTGAGACGATGCATATCGCGTCCGGGCAGACCGCGTGGTACTGGTTGACGGTCGAAGGCCTGCCCGAGGGGCGACACCAGGGGATGCTCGCCGTGCGCGTCGGCGGACAGCAGCGGGCAAGCGTCCCCGTGCGTCTGGAAGTGCTGCCAATTGAGCTGCAGCAACCCGATGCCGCGCTGGGCTTCTACTACCTGATGCGTTATTACGAGGGCCAGCCCGAGCGCGTGCGCAAACACTTTGCGCAGATGCGCGAGCGCAACATGACCAGCATCGGGATCGTGGCGGGGCTCCACCTCGCGAACCGCGACGGCCGGCCCGTCGTGATCTGGGATGACGAGAACGAGCTTGGCGTCGGTATGGACGCATGGACCGAGCAGGGCTTTACGCAGCCGGTCATCTGGCTGATGGACCGCGTCCGCCGCTTCTGCCTCGATGAGTTCGGGCCGCTGGAGAGCGAGGAGTTCGGCGCAGCCTACCGCGCGATCATCGAGCAGGTTGAGGAGCGTCGCGAGGCGCAGGGCTGGCCGGAGATTCTCTACCAGCCGATCGATGAGCCGGTGCACGGGGAGCGGCACATGGCGATCGCTCTGCGCAGCCTGAAGATCCTGAAGGACCTCGGCGTGCGGACAGAAGAGGACGGGAACCTCCGCCCGGGGGATGCGGATTTCGAGGCCATGTACCCGTTCGTGGACCTGGTGAACTGCAACTTCCGCCGCCACGTGGAGCAACAGAAGCTCGGGATCTGGGAGAGCGAGATGGTGCGCCGCTGCCGCGAGGACGGGAAGCTGCTGTGGACCTACAACATCGACCTGTGCGGCTACCACCCGGAGGTCATGCGTTTCGGCATGGGCTTCGGCCGCGAGGCCTGCCACTCGGGCGGGATGATCGAGTGGCAGTGGCAGTCAGAGCGCGAGGATCCGTACACGGTCGATCCGGACCGGCACAGGCAGAACATGACCTACTGGTACGCGCCCGCTGATGAGCGCGAGGGCGGCCCGACCACAGGCCTGGAGGGTGCCGCCGAGGGCGCGATCGATGCGGCGTACCTGGCGACATTCAACGACGCGGTCGCAAAGGCCCGCGCCTCAGACGACGCGGACCGTCGGGCGCTGGCCGACGAGGCGGTCGCACAGTACGAGGCGCACCTTGCGGAGATATACTTCACCGACTTGAACACTGCGCCGGCGATCCAGGGGCAGTGGACGGTTCCGAAGCATACCGACGCGGAGGGTCTGATGAAGGTCGGCGGCGAGTACAAGATGCCCAACGGCTGGGACTTCGCCGACTACGATCGCACGCGCAGGCTGCTGGCCGACTGGGTCGTGCGACTCACTGAGTAGCCGTCAGCCGCAGACCGGAGCGAGGGTCGGTACTGAATCGGCCCCGAAGACTGTGACGCGCACACCATATCCCCTCAAGGCGGTTCGCCAAATGCATCTCGATGGCGTGAAGTTCGACCCTGCGCAGTATCCGACAGATGAAAAGTACCCGTTTAACCTGCCGATACTCGATGAGCCGGTGGAGATCGCGTTCAATCGCCCGGTGACCATGTTCGTGGGCGAGAATGGCTCCGGTAAGTCCACGGTCCTCTCGGCGATTGCGAAGCGCTGCGGTGTGCATCAGTGGCAGCGCGCTCAGCGCCCGAGAGCGACGAACAATCCGTGGGAGGGTCGCCCCGGCGATTTCATCCGCGCGAACTGGGCCAACGGCCGCGTCGCCGGCTCATACTTCGCATCGAACACATTCAATGACTTCGCGGTCATCCTTGACGAATGGGCGCGGGACGATCCCGGCCAGTTGAAGTATTTCGGGGGAGAGTCGCTGCTTACGCAGTCACACGGGGAATCGCTGATGTCCTACTTCCGCGCGCGGTATCCCATCAGGGGCCTGTATCTGCTCGATGAACCGGAGACCGCTCTGTCACCGCGCACACAGCTTGACCTGCTCAAGCTACTGATTGAAATCGCGAGCGAGGGCGAGTCCCAGTTCATCATCGCGACACACTCGCCGATTCTCCTCGCCTGCCCGGACGCGATGCTGCTGAGCTTCGACGGCGGGCAGATCGGCCCAATCGCGTACGAAGACACCGACCACTACCGCATCTACCGGGATTTCATGGCCGATCCGAACGCGTACGTCAGCGATCTGTGAGCCCGAACTGCTCCCTCAGCCACGCGTACGCCGCCTCGATCGACTCCGCGGTCGGCTGGTGGCCCGTCATGTGCAGAAAGCACCCCGCGGCCTCCTCGCGGTCGTAGAGCGCGTACACGCGCTGCGCCTCCTGGATGTACTGCCAGCTTGCGGGCCGGTCGTAGTGTCCGCCGATCAGCAAGAACGAGCGCGGGGCAATCAGCGCCAGTGCGTGATGCCCGTTGAGTGTGAAATCCTCGCGCTCAACCTGCTCCCCGAAGTACCAGGGCGCCTCCCAGTTCGTGAATTCCCAGGCGATACCGAAGTCCGACCCGATGCAGGCGGTGATCCGCTCATCGAACGCGGCGGCGTAGAACGCCATCTTCCCGCCCAGCGAGTGGCCGATCGTCAGCACGCGCCGGTCGTCCACATCGGCCCGATCCACCAGCAGGTCCACCGCCCGCGATGTGTCCCAGGTGAGCTTGCCAATACCCGTCCAGTCCGGATTGTCCGCCAGCAGCTTCTCAGCGGCCGCCCGCCACCACGCGAACCCCTCATCACTGTCAGGCTCCGGGACGGTGTTGTATGGGAATGCCTCCGTGCAGGCGACCACGAAGCCGCGCTCGGCGAGGTGCCGCCCGAACTGCACCAGCGGTCGCTCGTCGATCGGCTCACGCGCCTGGAGGTCGAAACCGGCCATCAGGTCCGGATGGTAGTAGGGAATGACCGCCGCGGGGAGGGGCGCATCCTGCGTGCCGGTCGGCTCCAGCAGGACGACCTTCTGGCGCTGACCGGGGCCGGTCGGCTGCAGCATGACCGTCCCGTGCGCCCACGGTGCGTCGAACTGATCCATGACCTCAGGCGAGCGATCGAACTCGCCGAAAGACGGCGCCCCCACCACCTCGCGCCAGCGCTGCAGCAGCTTCGGCCGCAGCACCTGCTGCCACTCTCCTCGAGTGGGACGCGCATCATCGGGGAAGACCGACTCGATGGCCTGAGGGTCACCGAGGTCGGCCATATCCGGCATCGCAAGCGTTCGGGAGATGCTCATCTCGATTGCGGCGCTCCTTTCGCACTCGTGCGGGGTGCTCACGGGCAGCCCTTCGCGACGTGAACGATCTTCCCTCTGTGTTCTGAAGGCAAAGATTAGCCTCGTGTCGAACCTATCGTGTAGTGGTCGTATCTCACAGGAGGGGGATGCCGCCCATGTCCGGGGGAAGACGCGCGCTTGTCATTGTAATCGACGCCGCTCGCCGCGAGGCGCTGTACGAGGCATTCGATGCCTCTGATATGCCGGTGCTGCAGGACATGGCGCGGGCGACGCTGATCGCGCCCTCCTGCTGGACCGTGCCCTGTGTGGCCTCGATGTTAACCGGGCTTTTTCCCTCCCGGCACGGCCTGCAGTGGCCGCTGACATCTACACCGCCGGCCACGCCGACAATCGCGGATATGCTTGAGACCGACGAACGCACATTCCGCCTGCTCAGCGGCAACAACCTCTGCGGATCGCCGCTGCTTCCGCTGCGTGATGATCAGGTCTACCTCCCCCACGATCGATGGCGTCCGGCGCTGGCGTCGGCGCGGATCTTCGCGGGGATGGACTACGGTTCGCAGGCGATCACGCGCGAGGTTCGCCGCATGGCGACCGATAATGCGCTGCCGGACGTGATGATGGTGCACCTCCAGGAGGCGCACCATCCGTATCTCGCGCCACCGCGGGGGCTCTCCCCCATTCCTCGGCTTCGCTACGCTTTCGGGCACCTGGAGTACTACCTGACCTCCCGTGCCCGCGCCTGGCAGTTCGCGGCCGTCGCCGATTCCGACGACTGGGCGGGACGACGCGCCCGCTACCACGAATGTATCGAGTACACCGTAGCCGCCGTCGAGGATCTACTGGGAATCTGGAAGCGTGCCGGACTTCTGGAGGATTCGCTGGTCATCATCACTGCCGACCACGGTGAGCACCTCGGCGAGCACGGCCTCGCCGACCACCAGGCCTCACTACACGAGGAACTCGTGAACTGTCCGTGCGCGCTACTTGCGCCCGGTATCTCTCCCGGAACGCAACTCGCGGGCCAGTTCCAGCACACCGACCTGCTGCACACAATCTGCCGATACCTCGATGTCCCAACCGATGGCTACACGCCGGGTCGCGCCCCCCGGGACATGCTGGCGGCGGATGCGCAGGGGCACGCCCACGCGTTCATGGAGTGGGCGGCCTGGGGGGAGGATGAGCGGGCGCGCCTGCAGCGTCACAATCCGGGCTATGACTTCGAGGCCCTTGCGCGCGATCTGACGGCGGTGCGGACCGAGCGCTGGAAGTACATCCGTGGCACAGACGGTTCTGAGGCGCTTTACGACCTGCAGCAGGATCCGGGCGAGATGCGCAACGTGGCAGACGCGTTTTCGGATGTGGCTGCGCGGCTGTCAATCGATCTGGACCACTGGGTTACGTTCCACCGTTTGTGTATGGGTGGGGTTGTGCTCTCTGTTGCTGTTGG
>CAZAHB010000316.1:0-5023 GCA_964484945.1 uncultured Armatimonadia bacterium
GGTTCCGCTGAGACGCTTCTGGCTTACTGGTCGGTCAAGGTCTACTGCATGAACGCAGAGGGAACCGTCCGGTGGCAGGTGGACTGTGAGCACGAGGTCAACGCGGTCACCACTGTGGATTTTGGCGGCAACGATCGCCCGGCGGTCGTCGCAGGGACGGACAACGCCGAGATGATCGCCATCAGCGGCGACGGCGAAAGAATGTGGACATTCGAGGTCCCCTTCTACAAGCAGACGGGCAGCGTCGCCACGATCTTCCCGGCGGACCTGACCGGTGACGGGCGCGAGATCGTCGTGGCAGGTGCGGCGAACTGGCGCTACTATGCGGTTGACGCGAACGGTGATGAGATCTGGCACTACGAGAGCGTCCATGATTCCACCGCGGGAACCGCGGCGGATCTCACCGGCGACGGGCGCGAGGGGGGCATCGCGGGCACCGAGTACTATCGCTGGCACGCTATCACGCCCGAGGGCGGCCGCCTGTGGTCGATCCGGCCGAAGGACGGGCCATGCGCAAACGCGGCGGCGGCCGGAGACGTGGACGGAGACGGGACGGTCGAGGCGGTCTTCGGCGGCGCTGACTCCAACGTGCAGGTGGTCGGCGACGGTGACTTCATGTGGACCTTCAACACCGGCGATGAGGTCACGGATCTGATCTGTGCGGATATCGATGGCGACGGCGCCGATGAGGTCATCGCCTCATCGCTGTCATTCAATGTCTACTGCCTGGACGGTGATGGCACGCTTCTGTGGCGCACGGAGATGACCAATCCGGTCACGTGCATGGCTTTCCTGCGAGGCGAGACGGGGCCGCGCGTTGCGGTAGGCTCCGATGACCACCGCGTCTATGCGCTGAACGCAGAAAGCGGAGCGGTCGTCAGCGGCTATGACATGGGCGCGAGGGTCGTGGATGTGGCCGCGCGTTCGGCCGGAGGTGACTGGCCTGAGATCATCGCGACCGCCAGGGATGGCCGGGCACGCTGTCTGCAGATGCAGTAACCGCGCGATGCTATCGGACGTCCCAGCGCTGCAGAAGCGCTATGGTTCCACGCCGCTCCTGGACAGTCTCACCATTGAGGTCCAACTCCTCCTCGATCGCCTCCAGGAGTTCGCTGACGCCATTGGCGTCCGCCCTCTCGTGCCGAGGAGTGAAGCTCGCAATCTGGCGGGTGTGCTCGCGGCCGCGAATGTCCTGCCATGTAAGATCCAGGGCGCGGCGCGAGAACGGTATCGTGCGGTTCCACAACTGCAGGGATCGGACCTCGCCCCAGGCAACCGTCTCGGTGCGCCCGAGCCAGTCGCTGCAGCGCAGGCCATCCTCATCGAGTTCGACTCGCATCTTCCGGGCACGGGTCTGCAGGTACAGGCCTGAGACAAGCACAATGCCCGCGGGAACGCCTATCGCGAGCGCCAGCCACATCGGGCCGCCGTAGACGACGCGCGAGGCGATACCGATCATACCAGTGGCGAAGCCGATTGCCAGCAGGTTGCCGGCGAGAGTGGGGTTTCCGCCCGTATGGAAGACTTCCGCTGAGCGCATCATTGCGTGGCTCCGTGGCTGGCGCCGGGTGCTCTCCGGCGCTCCCAGATGATCTCTGCCGACGGCAGATCGGTCGCCTCCAGTTTATCACCGCGCGAGTCCCAACTCAGGCCCGCGCGCTCGACAAGTTCGCGGGTGAGGCGCTCGACCACGGCATGCCGCGAACGCCCGGCGTAGTCGATGACCGCGACCGAGTGGCCGGTGTCCTGATCGAAGAATTCGAACTCCAGCCATGCCCGGCCGTGATCGTAGTGCCCCCAGATCCCGGCGGCGTAGCGATAGCTCCACGTGACGCGGGTCAGTTGCCGCAGTGGAAAGCAGCGGCTCAGGCCCGTCCACTCTCGGACGCAGATCCGTTCCCCATCGAGGACGATGCCCTCCACCGATGCCCGCAGCAGGCTGACTACGCCCAGTCCGCCAAATGTCGCAATGGCAATGATGGCCATGGCGGGACGGTCGATGGGGTGCAAGTGTTCGGCGCCGAGGAATTCGCCGGCGGTCCATGCGGCCACGCCGATCAGCGCCGCGCCGATAAGGTAGCCTCGCGGCGAACCGGTACGAAACGTGCGGGCCGATTGATCCTCTGACGTGCGCACGGTCGCAGTTCCCCCTTGCGGTGGTTACTGCGAACGGCTGACGGGGTCGGACGTCGGCACGCCCGACTTCCGGACGGACAAAGGCATCGGCAACGACAGCGACACAGGTCCCGCCCGTGGGCTGCAGGGGCGGTCTCTCAAACGACTCTCTACAACACCACCGTGTTCCCCACGCTCGCGGACTCGGCGGCCGCGTTCATCACGCGAAGGACCGGGACCATGTCGTGGATCGTCGCGATCGCTTCCCGGCCCTCGGTGAAGGCGTCCAGCGTATCGCCCACATAGTGGTCGTAGACCTCCAGGCCATTCATGCCACCGACGTGCTCGTTCTGCCCCTCGCGCATGAGCATGTCCTCGTCGCCCACGTCGCCCCCCACGTGCAGCCGGTCGGTAGTTACCGAGAAGTAGCGCTCATAGTTCTCCGGGATGGTGTAGGAGATCTCGCCGGTGCCGATTGCGCTGGTTTCGCGACCGACCATCATCACCGACGTGTGGTCCTCGATCAGGTCATCGCGAAGGCCGTAGTTCCAGCGGGCCGTGACCTCACCCACGTCGTCCACGAGGTAGATGAACAGGTCGATCACATGGGGACCGAAGTTGAACAGTGGCCCGCCGCCGGCCTTCTCGGGATCGAGCATCCACGGGCAGTGCGCGTCGATGTACCGCTCGGGGCTGCCGGCGAAGAGGCGGTAGTAATAGTGGATCGGCTCCCCCAGTTCGCCGGCCTCGCGCATCTCGCGCAGGCGCTGCACGACGCCGTAGTAGCGGCTCACCAGGGCCGTGGCGGTGAAGACGCCCTTCTGCTCGGCCCGGGCCGCGATGGGCTGGAGAACATCCGCGTCGAGCCCCATCGGCTTCTCCATGTGGAAGGGCAACTCCCGCGCGACAAGCTCCGCCGCAAGCTCGCTCATCTCATTGTGGGGCGCCGAGGCCCAGACGATATCGGCCTCAACCTCATCCAGCAGCCTGCGGTAGTCCGTGTATCCGGAACAGTCGAGATTGAACTCGTCGGCGATACGATCGACCGCCTCCTCGCTGGAGTCGGAGATGCCGACGATCTCGACATCGCGCTTGAGCAGCGCGGGCAAATAGAACTCGGGTGCATGCCAGTGACCAACGCCTGCGAAAGCGACTCTCATTGCTCGGCTCCTTCATCGATGTCATCCGGAAGCTCCGCGGGCGGGGCGGCGGGGACCGGCGCGTCCATCTCGGTTCCGCCGGTGGGGGCCGGGGCGGGCGGCTCTCCCATATCAGGCTGAAGGTCGAGCCCCGGTGAGGGCGCGTCCAGCCGAAGCTGTGGCCCGTATCCTCCGCTGTCCTCGGGTTCGCGCTCGGTGGGCCTCAGCCCTTCGGCCATCTCCCGCATCATCTTTACGCCCCTGTCAACGAGCTTCTCGGCTTCCTCGTATTTGTGCTGGCTGATGAGTGTTCGCACTTCAGAGAAGGTCTCATCAAGTTCGCTTCGGTCCAGATCGGTTTCGGTCTTGATTGTGAGGTACATCTCGCCCGCGATCTCCATCTTTCGGCGCACGCGCTGCTCCGGCGGGAGGTCGGCCAGACTCGGCCCCCGTTGCTCGGTCGGCGCCTGCATCGGCGCGGTCATCGCCTTCAGAACGGCCTGTGCGATCTCGGCGCGGTTGGCCTCAAACTGCTCCTGCGGCATCTCACGGACTTTGGCGAGGATCCCGGCGACGCGCCGGACAATCATCTGCTGGCGCTGACGGGCGCGCTCATCCGGACCCGTGGCACCTTCGCCGGGTTCATTCTCAGGCTCCGGGCGGCGCGTCTTCTGTTGTATCTCCGTGATGGCCTCGGACATCTCCCGGCGGCGATCGCCGATGTCATGCAGGGCGTCCTTCGCCTCACCAAGGATTTCGCGGACCTGCTCGGCGTTCTTCTCGCGGATAGCGCCCGCGGCGATGTTGATCGACTTCCAGACCTGCGTGAGGTCCTTCTCCTCAGCGCGCATCACCTTCGCGGTGAGGTCAGCGATGTACTTGAGCAGCCCCACCTGCGGGCCCATCTGCGGGGCCTGGCGCCTGCTGCCCGCGATCTGCGGCCTCTGCGGCATGCGCATCTTCGGTGCGTTTTCAAGCGCTGAGAGGGCGCGGTTCATGAGCCGCTCGGCCTTCCTGACATCACCCTGACGCGCGGCCTGCTCGGACCTTTTGGCGAGTTCCACGGCCGCACGGACGTCACGGCGTTCCTTCTGCGCCTGCTGCATCCCGGAACGGAACTGCTGGAGCTTGTCGCGGAGGGATTCCGGCAGTTGCTGGTTGGACTGTCCCTCAAGGGCCTCCCGTGCCTTCTGAAGCAGTTGCTCGACCTTCTGTGTCTTCCCCTCCGTGGCTGCTTCGACCATCTGTGCACGAAGTTCGCGCAGGCCGGCAACATCCATCTCGGCCTGCTGCATCCGTCGGATGGCGACGCTGAAGCCGAAGAACGCCTCCCACAGGTCCGGATGTTGCTCAAAGAACGCCTGGGCCTTCAGCGGAAGGTTGGCATCGTTCTCCGGTGACGGCACGCGCGGTCGGTCATCGCCGGGCGGCTGGCCCTCGGCTTCGTCAGGTCCCGCCAGTGGTGACTCGACGGCCGGTGGGCGATCGACCGTCGGAGCGCCGAGGGACTGGATGGCCTTCTGCGCCTGCGCGTAATCGCCTTCATCGAGGGTGTTCTGCAGCCACGCGATGCGGCGCTTTGATGCATCATCGGCCTCAGGCCCGCCGTAGGCGGTGGCGAGCTTGGTCGCTGAGCCTTCGAGCGCTCCGAGCATCTCCCCGCGTTCGAGGTAGAGTTTGACGGCCGCGGTCGTCATGAGTATCCCCAGAACGGCCATGACGACCACCGCCAACGCCACGAAGGCGGCGGCCTTCGAAGGCCCCCTCTT
>CAZAHB010000317.1:0-5021 GCA_964484945.1 uncultured Armatimonadia bacterium
AGCCTACCAGAAGTTCCCCCGGGTTTCGTACAGTTAAGCGCTGGAAATGCCGATAAAGGAATACATACCCCTTGACAGTGGACGGATCATACTCGTCGGGACCGATCTCGCCGGCATCACGACACTTTTGGGTACGCCCACCGCGCCGTCGATGCCCGGGGTTGAGGTCGCAGCCACAATTACCGAGAACCTGACAACCGGCTCGATGCTCTATCGCCCACCGGCGTGGATCACCGCAATCATGACACTTGTGCTTACACTGTTTGTCGGACTCATTGCTGCCCGCAGCAGTGCTCTCCACGGACTTCTGCTGACGCTCACCGTCCTCGCGCTGATAGGCATTGTGGGGGTAGTGCTCTTTATGGGCGGAGTCTATGTCCCGCTCGCGGCGCCGCTGCTTGCAGTGACGGTGACGGGAGGAGTCCTGGCCGCGAACTCCGCTGCGGCTACCGAGCGTTCACGCGTGGAGGCCGAGGCGGCCCTCCAGTCGCGTCTGCAGGCCATCGCCGGAATCGGGCGCCTGGTCAACTCCAGCCTCGATCGCGAGCAGCTCCTGATCGAGATACTGCGCTGGGCCGAAAGCGAGATCGACGCAGAAGCCTCGTCGGTCCTCATGCTCGATCCGGACGGCCAGCACCTTCGCTTCGAAGTCGCGCTGGGCGACAAAGCCGAGATGCTCAAGGACATCACGGTCCAGGTAGGGGAGGGCATTGCCGGGACAGCGGCTGCGACCGGAGAGCCCATCGTATCGCAGGATGTGGAGGTCGACGAGCGGTGGAGCCCGGATGTGGCCTACGCGATCGACTACCCCACAACCTCTATCCTGTGCGTGCCGATGATTCTGCGCGACGAGGTCATCGGCGTAATCGAGGTCATCAATAAGAGATCCGGACCATTCACCGAGTACGATGTACAACTCATGCAGGTGATCGCCCATCAATCCGCGATGTTTCTCGAGAACGCGCGGCTCTACCGCGAACTTTCGGACAGAGTGGATTATGCCAATGAGGAGCTTCGCAAAACCAACGATCGCCTGCAGTTTGAGATGGCCCGGATCGCTACCCTGGTAGACGAGATGGCAGACGCGGTGGTTGCCACTGACGAAGCCGATCGCATCGTCATCTTCAACAACGCGGCCGAGCGGATCTTCGGCGTTTCCGAAAAGCGCGCCTGCGGGCAACTGGCCGCTACCGTGTTCAGTCACCCGGACGTGTGCGACCTGTTTGCGATGCCGCTTTCCCCGCACGGTGGGTCATACGAGACCGAGATTACGCTGGATGAAAGCGAGGGCACCGTCGTCCGCGCCCATATTGCCCTCATCGATGAGCCGACCCACCGGTCCATGGGAAAGTGCGCGGTATTTACGGATATCTCGCATCTCAAGCAGCTTGACCGCATGAAGATGGATCTGATTTCGTTTGTCTCTCACGAGCTGAAGAACCCGATAGGCGCGCTTCAAAACTCGTGGCGGTACGTAGATAAGCATCTGGATATAGAGGACGATCGTGTCGAGCACATGCTGGATATCGCCGGTCGCCAGAGCAGGCGCATGCAGTATCTTGTGCAGGACTTCCTCGACCTGTCGCGTATCGAGGCCGGACAGGAGTTGAGCCTCAGGCTTACAGAGATCGACAGGCCGAAAGAATTGATCGAATCGGCGGTATCGCTGTGCCGCAGAGTCGGCCCCGAGCGCACTATCACAGTCGAAGTCGATCCCGACATGCCAGTTTTCGAGGCGGATTCAGACAAGCTGGAGGCGGTTATCATCAACCTCGTGGAGAACGCCGCGAAGTACTCCGAGGTTGATGCTCCCATTGCGGTTCGCGTCTCTCCGACAGACACCGAAGTGCTCATCGAGGTAGAGGATCATGGCGTAGGGATTCGCGAGGAGGATCAGGCCCGCCTGTTCCGCAGCTTCCAGCGCGTCCATGACGACAGTTACGGTCAGGTGAGTGGTACCGGCGTCGGCCTGTACATCTGTCAGCACATCGTTCAGGCGCACGGGGGGGAGATCACTGTTGACAGCACATGGGGTGAGGGTTCAACCTTCAAACTGCATCTGCCACTGCGCTCGGGCGGGGGCCGGGGCGCCGGGGAGGATGACGCATCGTGAGTCGCGAGGCAAAGATCCGACAGGGCGACATCGTGCGCCTCAAGAAGCCACATCCATGTGGCGAGAACGCCTGGGAGGTCATGCGCCTCGGGATGGATGTGAAGCTGCGGTGCCTCGGTTGCGGGCAGGTCATCCGCCTGCCTCGGAAGAAATTTGAACACAGAGTGCGCGGTGTCGTGGAGGAAGACGAAACGTGAGCGACGTCGATGAAGCCCGCTGGCTGCGTGAAACGTACGAGCCGCTTCCGATGGCACAGTGCCATGGCTGCGAGAAGTGCGCCACGCGCTGCATGGGCAACCTGGCAATCACCCGCACTGAGTACGAAGCCATCCGCGAGTACCTGGGAGGGCCGCTTTTTACACCAACGCTTCGGTGGCAGGGCGAGATGGCGGCTCCGTGTGAGTTCAGCGACCCGGATGGGCCGCGCTGCCTCATCTACCCCGTGCGGCCGCTGATCTGTCGGCTGTTCGGGATGGTGGAGTGGCTCCCCTGCCCCACGGGGGACGTGCCGACGCTGGTTGAGGACGGGCCGCAGATCATGGAGCAATACCGGAAGTTCGAACGCAGGAGCTTTCGGGAGTGGATGCGAGAGGATTGAAACGCGGCGGAAATGTGCCGGTGACCGAAGCAGACTGGGAGGACCTTTTCGAAGATGGCAACCGTTGAAAGCACGATCGAGATCGAGGCACCAGTGGATGAGGTTTACGCCATTGCGCGCGATGTGGAGCGCTTTCCGGAGTTCATGGATGATGTGGAGGATGTCGAGATACTCGAAGACGAGGGTGAGCGGCGCGTCTCCCACTGGGTAGGACTTATTGAGGAGTTCAACCGTACCCTGGAGTGGACCGAAGAGGACTTCTGGGACGACGAGGAGCACTCCTGTACGTTCGAGATGCTGGAGGGCGACTTCACGGCCTACAGCGGCCTGTGGACGTTCGAGGAGAGCGAGCATGGGACTCTCGCAAAGCTCGTGGTGGACTACGAATACAGCGTTCCACTGATCGGTCCCTTGATCAAGAAACTGCTTCACCGCAAGGTCCAGGAGAACTGCGACAACATGCTCGCAGCGATTAAAGGACAGGCCGAGAAGGACTGAGATGCCCGTCCAACGAACTTCTGAATACCTCTTCGGTGTGCGCTGCCTCTTGAGCGGCCTGCCGGGAGTGTGTTATACTGCGCCGCAGGCCCATTGAACTCGGCCGCATGCCGTCACCATGTGAGGTGCGAGATGCAGGACATACGCAGTCACCGCACTGTCGTCGCAATAATGGTCGCACTGCTGAGTTGCCTGCTGTTTGCAGGTGTTGCTGATGCGCGCGAAGTCCAGCTTGCCGGTATTCGCCTGGGCCAGCATGCCGTCAACCTGCTGGACATCTATGGCGAACCGATGGGTATCGCCACCGGTCAGGGCGAGGCCTTCGCCGGAGGCGGTGCTGGTGCCGGTGCAGGTGCCGGAATGGGCGCCGAGGGCGGCATGGAAATGGGTATGGGCGCCGAGGGCGCGATGCCCGGCGCCGCTATGCCCGGTGCGGAGCCCGGCATGCCCGCCGAGGGCATGGAAGGAGGCCCCGGTGCCTTCCCCGAAGCAGGAGCTGGTCCCGGAGCAGGAGCCGCGGAGGCCGGTGCTGCAGCAGGCGGGGGCGGCGTTCAGGCCAATCCCTACCCGACGTGGGCACTGCCCGTGTGGGTTGACCTCGAAAGCAATCAGATACAGTGGCTCTACCGCATCAAGGGCGTCGTTTTGGGCTTCGTGCTCGATCGCGACGGCTACATCGAATCGATCGCGGTTGCCGGCGAGAATTGTAACTTCGCCCGAACAAGCATGTGGCAGCCGCACCAGTACGTGAAGCTCGGCGACAGCTACAAGCGAGTTATCTACCGCTACGGCTGGCCGGATGAGACGCTTACCTACTACTCCACCGGCCCCGGCGAGGTAGGGACTGGCGGCGGGCCGGTCAGCGTGACCTTCGGCGGAACCACCCGCGAATTCTCCCGCGACTGCATCCTGCGCTACACCGAACACAACAATATTGAGTTCACCTTCCACAGGATGAAATGCGTGCGTGTCCACATCTGGACCCACGAGTAATCCAGGTTGACAGACGCCGACACAAGCCCCCGGGTTTTCCGGGGGCTTTTTCATACGCACCCTGCGCAGAGGAGTGAGCCCCATCAACTTTGCGACCGAGTATCTGTGGTTCGAGACTGAACAGAAGCGCGAGTACGTCAACATCACCGATCGGGTGTCGGAGATCGTCGCCGACAGCGGTGTGCAGGAGGGGATGGTGCTGGTCTCGGCGATGCACATCACCGCCGGAGTCTACGTGAATGATGCGGAGGCGGGGATCATCCAGGACATCGACGAGTGGGCAGAGAAGCTCGCGCCCTACCGCGCCGACTACAAACATCATCGCACCGGCGAGACCAACGGTGACGCGCACCTCAAGAGCCTGCTGATCCACCACGAGGTCATCGTGCCCATCACCGACGGCGCGCTGGACCTCGGCCCCTGGCAGCAGATCTACTACGCGGAGTTCGACGGAATGCGCCGCAAGCGCGTGATCGTGAAGGTCATGGGCGAGTAGCGGGGAAGTGCGCTGAGGCGAAGCCGTCCACAACGCGGGTGCAACTATCAGGCATGGGGCTTTGCGGCAATGCAGGCGATATCCCCCTCCCGCCTGCTTGGCGTCGTTTGCCGAGCCTAACCCCCGAAGGGGTCGAGGGGGTGCCGACGCGTCGTGTGCGTCGGCGGGAGAGGTTGTCGTTGCCGTTACCTGCGAAATTCGGTCGCATCCACTGCCGCGGGGAGGTCCATGATGGGCTATCACATCGAACTGCCTGAAGGCGCTTACCATGTCGTGACCGCGCTGGAGCACTGCGCGTGGCCGAACCTGACGCTGATGCCAGG
>CAZAHB010000318.1:0-4998 GCA_964484945.1 uncultured Armatimonadia bacterium
TATGCCCTCGGGGATCTGCGCTCCGCCGCCGGTATCCACCATCGGAGCGCACCGCCTGAGATGTGCTGGCCCGCATCGATCAAGGATCCCCCCACGCCCTACGTCGCCGACCCGAAGGGCTCGCCGGATGGCACGAAGATCTGTTTCGTCTCGAACTACCCCTTCGCGACGGCCCCTCATACGCGGCTGCGCGAATCCCTCGGCGAGCAGGACAGCGTGCGCGTGGGGAGCACCGAGGGCTTCCCCGAGAGCGGCGAGATCGAAGTCCTCACCGAAGTGATCGCGTACTCGTCGAAGACCCCCACCACCTTCGAGGGGCTGCAGCGACACCGCTACACGACCGGAAGGCGCGACACGCTGAAGGGCGGCCTCGATGTGACGCTCTTCGACGCGCGCGTGATGACCGACGAGCAGGTCGAGCGCGCGGTCGAGCCATATCCGTGGCTGCTGCGGGCGGTTGAGGAGGCCGGCCTGCCCGCCGCTGCGCCTCTTCTACGGCAGCGCCAGACGGATGTCTACATGAGCGTGGTGCGCCTCCCCGATCAGCCATGGCTGCGCGAAGCCGATGAGCCCGTGCAACTGATACCTGGCGAGAATCACCGGGAGACGTTCGGGTACCATCTGCTGCGTGATGGTGAGCGGGTCACAGACAGCCCTGTCCGACCGGGTATGGAGATGACACTGCAGGCGGGAACGTGGCGGGCGATTGCAGTTGAGTGGAGCGGACTGGAGGGCCACGAAAGCCGCGCAATTCGCGTCGAGCAGCCGGCGCGGCTGAAGGTGCTCGCGGATATCCCGGAGGATTTCTCGTGGATCATCGATCGCTGGAGCGTGGAGGGGCGTGCGTGTGATCGCGAAACCGCACGTGGTGCGCCCGAGGCGCTGCGCGAAGTCGTCCACCGCGCGGAGGGCCTGTTCCGACGCGAACGCTACGAGCGTGGCGAACTGGCGTACGCAGAGGATCTGAACGCGGACGGGTTCGCGTGCAGGCGTGATCGCTACGACGACGGCGCACTGGCGAGACGTGAAATCTGGCAGCCGATGCGGCAGGGCGATCCGCGTCTGAGGACACGAGAGATCTACGCGCGGGGCGGGACTATCGTGGAGACGCTTCACTACGGCTATCCCGAGACTGACGGACCTGCGGTGGTGATAGACCACTGGTGGTTTGACGATGGGATACCCACCCGGCGGTGGCGCTATGGAGACAGGATCTGGGCGAAGCAGGGGCAGCAGTGGATTCGCATGCAGTAGAAGACGGCCGCAGGCAGGGCAAATGGCCACATTCGCCCATGTGGGGCAGGCCGGTATCCGTCTTATGCCGAAGCCACGAGATGAGGGAACGTGCATGAGGATTGGTGTGGGAGGCGGGCGTGATGGACGAGACGCTGCCCGATGGGCCGGAAGCGTTCGGAAAGCCCGGGATACAGCCGCGCTGGACGCATTCGACGAAAGAGGGCGTAGGCACGGCATATTCGACCTCAAGCCGCGTGTGGTTCACGCTCTCGCATGGCATTCTCAACGAGGTTTACTACCCCACGATCGATCACCCGCAGGTGCGCGACCTCGAACTGTTGATCACCGACGGCGAGACGTTCTGCCACGAGGAGAAGCGTGATCTCGACTCGAGCATTGAGGTCTTCGGTAGAGACACCCTCGGCTGGCGCATCACCTGCGAGGACCCTGAGAAGCGTTATCGGATCGAAAAGGAGATCATCGGCGACCCGCACGAGTCGGCGGTGTTGATGCGGGTCCGGCTCAGCGCCGCCGACGACTGGCGCGACCGGCTGCAGGTCTTCATACTCTGCTCACCACAGATGGGCGCCCGCGGCCATCACAACTCCGCCGCGTGCTACGACGCCGGCGGCCAGGAGATCCTCGTCGCATGGCAGGACGCAACGCACCTCGCCCTCGGCTCGACGGTTCCCTTTTCACGCACATCCGTCGGGTATGTCGGGGTCAGCGATGGCTGGAGCGACCTTACGGATAACTATCAGATGGACTGGCAATTTCGCCGGGCCGAAGAGGGCAACGTGGCGATGATCGGACAGGTCGAACCCGGCGATGACGAGTTCATCCTCGCGCTGGCGTTCGGAGACAGCCTGCACGCGGCTTCGACGGTCGTCCGCCAGGTGCTGACGATCCCCTGGGAGGAAAGCCGCAAACGCTTCTCCGACCAGTGGCATCGCGTCTGTTGCGACATTCGCGACCTCGATTCCGCCTCAACCGATGACGGCCGCCTCTACCGCATCAGCCACAAGCTGCTGCTGGCACACGAGGACAAAACCTACGCCGGCGCGATGATCGCCTCCGCGAGCATCCCCTGGGGCGAAATGCGCTCCGGCGAGGACCTCGGCGGCTACCACCTGGTCTGGACGCGCGACATGGTCAACTCAGCCACGGGCCTGCTGGCGACCGGGGACACGATCACACCTCGCCGCGCGCTGGTGTACATCGCGTGCTCGCAGCGCGCCGACGGCGGCTTCCCGCAGAACTTCTGGCTTGATGGCACACCGCACTGGGGCGCCATCCAGCTTGACGAGGTGGCCTTCCCTATCATCCTCGCATGGCGCCTGCGGCGGGCCGACGCCCTCAGCGGCTTCGACCCCTGGCCGATGGTGCGCAGGGCCGCCGCATTCCTGATCCGCCACGGCCCGGCCACCGACCAGGAGCGCTGGGAGGAGGCCAGCGGCTACTCTCCGTCCACCCTTGCGGTGACCATCGCCAGCCTCATCTGCGCGGCCGATTTCGCCCGCGACCGGGATGACACGCACACGGCGCGTTTCTTGTGCGAGTACGCGGACTTCCTCGAAGCGCACCTCGAGGAGTGGACGGTGACCACCGAAGGTCAGATCGTACCCGAAATCCCGCGCCACTACATCCGCATCACGCCCACGGAGGTCGGCAATCCGAGGCCGAACGAGGATCCGAACCGCGGCATGCTCACTATCGCGAATCGACCGCCCGACTCGCGACACCGCTTCCCGGCGAAGGACATCGTGGACGCGGGCTTTCTGGAGCTTGTGCGATACGGTGTACGCGCCGCCGATGACCCGCTGATCCGCGATTCGGTGCAGGTCGTGGACGAGATCCTGAAGGTCGAGACACCGTTCGGACCTGCGTGGCGCAGATACAACCATGATGGCTACGGCCAGCGCCCGGATGGCGGCCCCTACGAGGGCTGGGGGAAAGGCCGCGCGTGGCCGCTGCTGACCGGGGAACGCGCTCACTACGAACTCGCTGCAGGGAATGATCCGAGGCCGCTGGTCACGGCGATGGAACGATTCGCGTCGGCTGGAGGTATGTTGCCCGAGCAGGTCTGGGACGAAGCGGACATGCCCGAGCAGGGCATGTACCTCGGCAGGCCTGCCGGGTCGGCGATGCCGCTGTGCTGGGCGCATGCGGAGTACATCAGCCTCGTGCGTTCGGTGCGTGATGATAAGCTTTTCCCGCGAATCGATCCCGTCGCCGACCGTTACCTCTCCGGCGAGGGGCGTGATGATCTGGAGGTGTGGAAGCCGGTCAGACAGGTGTCTCAGGTGCATCGTGGAGACACGCTGCGCATCCAGGCGCCGACGCCCTACGACCTGGTATGGACGGACGATGACTGGGCGCATAAGCAGAGGACGCAGGCGACGATGACGGACCTGGGGATCGGCTACGTGGACATTCCCATCTCTGAGGACCAGCACGCCCCGGTCCGCTTCACGTTCTACTGGAGCGACGAGGACCGCTGGGAAGGCGGCGACTACAGGGTCGAGGTCGTCTGACGGCTACGGGGGCCAGGTCGCTTCGATTCCTGCCGATAAGGCCTCGGCCCGCAACCCGCGCAGGCTTGACAGACCCGCGAACTGTCGCGTATTGTTCACCCACCGCATCTACGCCCCGCAGCGACCTTTCTATGTACGTTCGACCGGAGTGATTCTTCAGTGGAGTCCGCGCCAGTGCAGCCGCTCAGTGATGACCGAGATGTCCGCCGCAAGATGCTCGCAATCCTCCGCGTTCTGTCGGGCAGCGAGGAACCGCTCGGCGCGCGCCCCATCGGTCGCGAGCTTGAGACGGACGGCATGGAACTGAGGGAGCGCCAGGTGCGCTACCACCTGCAATTCATGGACGAGCGCGGACTCACCCAGGCGGTGGGCAATGCCGGGCGCGTGCTCACCGACCAGGGCCGCCATGAGCTTGACAGCGCGCAGGTCGCCGATAAGGTCGGTTTCGTCGCCGCGCGCATCGATCGACTGGCCTACGAGACGACATTCGGCCCCGACACAGGCGAGGGGGACGTCATCCTGAACGTCTCCCTGCTGGATGAAGACGACCTGCCACGGGCCCTCGAACACGCGAAGGTCGCCACCGACGCGGGCCTGTGCATGAGCGACCTGGCCACCGTTGCCCACGAGGGCGAGAAGCTCGGCGAAACAGTCCCTGAGGGCAAGGTCGCGGTCGGCACAGTCTGCTCGGTGACGCTCAACGGCGTGCTGCTCCACCACTTCATCCCGGTCCGCTCGGTTTACGGCGGCCTGCTGCAGATGCGGGAGGGGCGACCGCTGCGCTTCGTCGAACTTGTCAGTTACGAGGGCTCGTCCATCGATCCGCTGCACATCTTCATCGCCTCAGGTTTGACCTCTTCGTGGGAGGCCGCAACTACCGGCGCGGGAATGGTCGGCGCGGGCTTCCGGGAGATCCCGGGGGCAGCCATCGACACCGCCCTGGAGCTGATCGAGGCGCTCAAGGAGCACCACCTCAACGGCGTGCTGGCGGTGGGAGCCCCGGGCCAGCCGCTGCTGGAGCTTCCGGTCGGGATGGGCCGCGTGGGCGTCGTGGTCGTCGGCGGGCTGACGCCCATGGCCGCGGCCAGTGAGCGCGGTGTGCAGATCGACCAGCACGCGATGTCCACCACCTGCGAGTACTCGCGGTTGAAGCCGATCGAAGAGCTTGTGTGAAGGGCCAGTCGCCAGTCGCCAGTCGCCAGTCGCCAGTCGCCAGTCGCCAGTCGCC
>CAZAHB010000319.1:0-4987 GCA_964484945.1 uncultured Armatimonadia bacterium
CCCCCCGCGCGCCCCCTCGGCATCGTCCCCCGCCGTCGGCATCCGCCCGCGCAGGTCCGCGAGCCACTCTGCCGCGTGGCCCGCGCGGGGGCTGTCGATCCCCGCGGCCTCGGCCTCCGCCACCAGGTCCTCCAGCATGCAGAAGTACCAGGCATCCTGCACACCCAGCCGGAAGCCCTCCCAGTTGCGCAGCGCGATCGGCGTGATCAGGTCCTCCGCCGAGGGCACCGTGTAGGCCATGTTGTGGATGTACGACAGCGGATAGCTGCGCATCGTCCGGTAGCGGTAGGGGCAGTGCACCTGGATCGGGCTCCACCACATGTAGAACCCGTTGATGATCCGCGACCACTTCGCGGTGTACCACGAACGGTGCGGATTGTAGTACATCCAGCCCTCGTCATGGCTCTCATCAAGCTCCTGCTTAAGGTCCGCCCAGGTGTTACCCGCCTGCAGCCACAGGTCCAGCGCATGCCCGTTGTAGCCGCGGATGTCCATGTACGGGTCAAGCTCGGCGGTCGCCTCGGGGACGCCCTCGCGCGGGAGGGTGTGCAGCGTGATGTAGATGCGCTGCTCGGGCACCTGCCGGATCGCCTTCGCCACCTCGATATACACGGGGCGGCGGTGGTTGCCCATGACCTCATCCATGTGCGTGAGCACGATCTCGAACTGCGGGTACTCCTCGTTGAGCTTCTGCAGGCCCCGGATGGCTCTCTCGGCATAGTAGTAATAGCGCTCATCGTCCTTCAGCGACTGCGCCGTCTCGCCCTCGGCGACGTCCTCGTGCCCGAGAAGCCGCGCGAGCTTCACGAACCCGTCCCGCACGATGATCGGACCCTCGAACCCGAACGCGCTCGCCTGCTCAAGCGCCTCGGCGACCGCGTCGTACGAGATCGCGATTTCGCCGTCTTCCTGCTGCGAGTACTGGACCCCGGCGTAGCAGTAGAGGTGCTTGACGTAGTGCTCGCGGAGATCCTTCAGTTCGGCGTGGAGCCTCTCGCGGTCGAGTTCATTCAGCGGCATCTGGTAGTACATCCCGTACTGCTTGCGCTCCGACGGCTCCAGCGTCAGGGGCAGGACATCGACCGTTACCGGGATGGAGGTGTCCACGCCACCCCTGCAGGAGAGCTTCAGTCTGCCGGTATAGGTTCCCGGTTCGGTGTCCGCGGGCACATGGACCGTGACAGTCGCCTCCTTGAAGTGGCCCGCGGGCAGGTCGAACGGACGCGCGGGGTCCAGAAGCGCCGCAACCGACTCGCGGTCGGTGTCCGGCACATGGGGGCGGCGGCGCTGCATGACGCGCCGGTTGAGGTAGACCGCGAGGTTCTCCGCGTCGATGGTCGCCCCGTGCCGGTTGCTGAGCGCAGTCGGCGTGAGGTCCAGGTCGGTCAGGTCCGATGTGGCGTAGACGGTCATCCCCATCGTCTGCCACTCGGTGCGCGCCGCGAATGTCTCCAGCGCGACCTCATCGGCCAGGCCCTCGGGCCGGGCCTCGGGATCGACCTCGTCCTCGAAGTGCTTCGAGACCAGGTGATAGCCGCGGTCGGTCTGCGGAAGCTCGAACTGGTACTGGTCAAGCTCGCCAACCGGTGGGGGGACCTGGTATTTGGCGGCGGGTCGGTCAAGCTCCGGCGCCTGGATGGCTGAGGTCAGATCGAAGCTGCTTTTTCGAATCGACCAGATCGCCAGTTCATCGATCGCGCCGGTGAACTTCCGCCCCACGTGGATGCTCTTCGGCGTGTCGAGCGGAGGAATCGCCTTATCCACGTCGCCGACCTTCTCGCCGTCCACGAACATGACAAGCTCGCGGTCGCCCCAGTTGAAGGCGACGTGATGCCACTGCCCGGCCTCCCAGTCGGAGATATCGTATGCGATGCGGCGGTAGCGTCCGATGTCCGCGCCGCCGGTCGCCGGGCCGAGCGTGTTGTCATCGAGCACATTAAGGTTGAGGTAGTTCCCCCGCCGGACGTGTACATTGAAGATCTGGTGGACCTCGCCGCTGTCTCCGTCCCACGCCGGGCGCAGCCACATCTCCACCGTGCCCTGTTCGAGGTTGAAGTTGCCGTCATCGGGGACGATGCTGAGGGTCACCCCGGGCGTGAAGGACACGGCCTTCCCGAACTTTCCGTCGCTCAGGCGCGCTCGCGCAAGGTTCAGGCCTGAACTGCGTGTGCCGGCGGCCCAACTGGCGGCTGCGTAGGTGTCGAAATGAGCGGCGTAAAGCAACCCCTCAGGGACATTCTGCTCAGCGCCAAGGGGCGCGGCCATGGCGAGAACGAGGACAGCAATTGCGAGGATCACGTTGGCTCTCTGCAGCATATCGGCGGACCCTCCCGGGGTCGAAGACCTGCGAGTTTGCCCCCCAGTATGCCCGCTGGGCGGTATAACGGTCAAGAGGATTTGCGCCCAACGAGAGTGAACATGCTACATGCGCGCCGTGAGCCTTCCAGCCGCGATACGACCGCGAAGGAATGAGTGCCCGTGCGAGCCTTTATTGCCGCGACCCTGATCCTGCTGGCCCCACTCTCTCTGCAGGCGGCCGACTTCCCGCTCGTCCGTGACGGGCAGGCGCAGGCCTCGATCCAGTTGCGCGAGGATGCAACGGATGTCGAGCATCTCGCCGCGCAGGAGTTCGCGCGTTACGTCCGGCATATCAGCGAGGCGAAGCTCCCCGTCAACGGTGACGCCGGCCGCCCGATCCTGCTTCTGATCAGCGACCGGGCCGGTCAGGGCTACGCGCTGGACGTGACACCCCAGCGGATGCGCCTGAGCGCCGGATCGCCGGTCGCGCTTCTGCACGGCGTCTACGATGTGCTGCGCAAAGACCTCGGCTGCCGGTGGTACGCGGGCGGGGAGATCGGTGAGGTCATCCCGTCGGCCGAGACATTGAGTATTGACAGCGGCACGCGCACCGTGCGACCGGACTGGCGGATCAGGGCCATCATCCCGCCTGAGGAATCGCGCTGCTGGTGGGCGCTGCGCCAGGGCCTGAACGGCTGGTATCCGCAGGATTTCGTGGCGAGCCTCGGAAGCGGTACCGACGGATTGCTCACCGAAGCAGAGGCCGGGCATCTGCAGGCCTGGTACGCGGTGGATCGCTCGGCAGCCGGGGAATCGATCAGATACGCGGATATGCAATGGGAGCGGATGATTGCGGGAGCCCCGCTCGCCGCGCAGCAGCGGTCTCGGTGGCGCGGTCAGACGGAGACCACGGGCGCCTGCGTGCTGCTCGACCCGATACCGGGCGTGAGCCTCCCCCCGATCGATCCGCGGGACCTCGCGCAGCAGGTGAGGGCCCTCCACGGGGCGGGCGCCCGCGCCTGCACGGCCCGCACCACCGGCTGGCAATGGGCGCGGACCGGGCCGGCGATGTGGATCATCGCGCGGCTGCTGTGGGACACAGATGCCCCTGTAGACGAGCTTATCGATGACTGGTACCGGGGCTTCTACGGAGCGGCGGGCAGTCAGATGCGCGCATTCGCCGGTGCGGCGCGGAAGATCAACTCGCCGGCGGGGGAAGGGCTGGACATCGATGCCGGCTCGGCTGCGGAGGAGCACCTCGCCGCCGCTCGTGCCGCCGCATCCCGTTCGACCGCGGGAGAGCGCGTGAGGATCCGGCGACTGGCCTTTCGCCATGCCGTGGACCGGCTTCGCGTGGCCGACCAGACCGCGGTGACCTCGGCATGGGCCGAATACAGGCACTCGGGCAGTCAGGAGGCCCTGCAGGATGCTATCGCGGCGGCGCGGCGTCTGGCGGAGCGTCCCGGCGAGATGGGCCGGCGCTTCGCCGAGAAGGCGGCGATGATGGAGGCCTTTGCCGCCGAGACGGTCGGCATTCCACCGCAGACCTGGCGCTTCCGGCTTGATGAGGAAGATGTGGGCATGGAGCGCGAGTGGTTCGCGCCGGGCTTTGATGATTCGGAGTGGAACATGATCGAGATCGGCAGGGCCTGGGAGGAGCAGGGGTACGCCGACTACGACGGCTACGCGTGGTACCGGGTGCGGATGCGATTTGAGGAGAACTGGCCGCGCGCCCTGTCCCTGAAGTTCCTCGGCGTCGATGGCGAGTGCTGGGTCTACCTGAACGGGGAGTTCATCGGCCATCACAGGGGCTGGGATGAACCATTTGCGCTTGCGGTGCCGGCGGATGTTGTGAAGACGGGCGAGCAGAATCTGATCGCCGTGCGCGTGTGGGATGGGGGAGGCAACGGCGGCATATACGCGCCCGTGAGCATCGGTGGCATGACCGGCGGCGACTGATGCCCGAGGCAGAACGCGTCGAGGGCGCCATCATCGCGATGGCGCCCTCCTGCGGTCTTACGGGTTCCGTTGAGGGGCTACTGCATGGTGATGCCGAGGAAATCGGACCGCTGGCCCGCGGTCGCCGGGATCGCGGCGTCGATGGAGCCTTTGCTCATCCATTTGCTGTGGCCGTCGCAGAATGCGACGTTCGCGCCACCGTTATGGCGCTCCAGGCCGTTGCCCATCGCGCCCATGGCCGTGGACTTGGTGTTCGTGCTGGAGATGACGAAAGAGTTCTGCCCGTCCATGTTGATCATCTGCTCGGCGGGCCTGTCGATTTCCGCCATCGCGGTCCTGCGGCAGCCGTCATAGTTGAAAAGGTATGCGTCCGTGATCCGCGCGACCTCGTTGCCGCTGGAACAGTGGTTCCACCTCTCGCTCGAACACTGGAAGACCTGGGTGTTCTTTATGTATGGATAGATATGGTTGAACCATCCATAATAATCATTGATGGCGTTGTTCCCGCCCAGGTCGTGGTAATGCCCGAACATGCACTCGGCGTTGTAGCGGCCGGCCAGATACATCTCGTCGTAATCCTGTGCGTACATATTGTGGGCGAGACCGATCTGCTTGAGGTTGCTCAGACAACTCGTCTGGCGGGCTTTCTCACGGGCACGGGCGAATACCGGGAACAGGATCGCCGCCAGGATGGCGATGATCTGACTGTTGAAAAAGTCTTGATTCGCGC
>CAZAHB010000320.1:0-4904 GCA_964484945.1 uncultured Armatimonadia bacterium
TCGCGCAAAGCGCGACAGGCCGTTTGCCCTTATCCTTAATGTTTGATACGGAGCCTTGCTTGCGACTTGCGACTGACGACTGACGACTGCCGTTCAATACGCCCCCACGCTCACCTCGTAGATCACGATTGCGTGCGGGTCGAGTGTCTCTGTGCGCTCGATGCGCGGCAGTTCGATCTCCGCGACCGACTGGCGCTCGCCGTCGGGCATGATGCGCTGGATGCGGTAGACCTCCGCCGGCGCGATCTCGTAGCGCGTCAGGTCCGCCCTCCAGTCGAACTGGATCGGCTCCTCGCTCACGTTCGTGAAAACGAATGCCAGTGAGCCTGCATCGCTGATCCACGACGAGTGCAGCATCGCCTTGATCGAACTGGGACGCTTCTTCGGATCGCGGATCGGGACATCCGGGATCTGTGTGAGCACCTGCGCCGGGCGCTGGAGGTAGCCGAACTCGAGGTACTCCCGCGCGGCCTGGCGCAGGTCCACGCATGTCTGCAGGTACTCGCGCTTCGCCTCGTTGCCCTCGGAGGTGATGAGGTTGACGGGGTTGCCCGTGGGCCAGATGCGCCCGAAGGCCATGCCCGCGACGAGCGTGTTCCCGCAGGGCCCGAAGAACTCGATCGGCTCGCGCTCGCTGCCGTCAGGGCGGGGGCTCTGCGCCAGCGAGATCGTGCGGCCGTAGTTGACCATGTAGTCGCCGTAGACCGCCGGCCACAGGTTCACCCAGCCCGGCCAGTAGTTGTAGTGGCAGAGGCGGTGGTCGGTCACGTCGATGAGCATTTCGTGCTGGACCTCGCCCGACAGCGCGGCCTCGGGGAAGTGCTCGCGGGTGGCCTCGAGGATCGACGCGCAAATCTCGCGCAGGCCGTCGGTGGCGTAGGTCCCGCCGCCGACCGGGTGGCCGTGGTCGGGGTTGTAGCACGGGCGGCCGCAGTGCCCGCCGAGCTGGTCGAGGTAGATGCCGGAGACGTTGCCCTTCGTGATAAGTTGCTCGGAGGCCTGGACGAGGATGTCCTTCCAGATCTGTGTGGCCGCGCACATGATGTATGACTCGCCCTCATCGGTCCAGCGCCGCGGATTGCCATCCTGGTCGAAGGCGATCGCGTCCCGCGCGCCTTCGGGCATTTGCACCGACTCCAGGTCGGCCTGCAGGGAGTTGATGTAGGGCGTATGATGGATGCCGCGGTCTCGGGCACGGGCGATCATCTCCGGATAGCCCTCGAGCATCGGCCAGCCGAGTGGCGCCATCCAGTTGCGCTCGCCTTCGGGCATATACCAGTTGTAGAACTGGACGCCGACCGTCTCGACACCAAGCGCGTCCTGGAGCTGATTCGTGTACTCTTCGGCTAACTCGGGCGCGTAACGGTTGCCATCGCCACGGACCCAGATGTCGGCATCCTTGACCCACTCGGCGGCGTGATCGCGCTGCTTGATGGGGCCCTTCCGCGTCCACTTCTGCTGCAGAGCCCACTCGCGGTACATCCGCGCGGCGTCCCACCAGTCGCCGGTATAGGTCGCCAGCGCAACGGGGTAGGGCGACGCGTAGTCCTGGCCGGGCGTCAGGCAGTTTTCGGGCCTGTGCTCCATCTTAAGCTCGATCTGCCCGCGGGTCCTGTTGTCGTAGACCACGCGCTTGTGGTAGCCCTCGCCATCGTAGAACGCCCAGTAGAGGCCGTTGCCGGCGTCATCGTAGAGTGTGGCGAACTGCATCTCCATGTCGCCGCGATGGCCGGCGGGTTCCTGTGTGCCGACCAGGTAGCCGGGGGGAGCGTCGAACGGATTGCGCCACGAGCGGCCGTAGGCGCGGGGGAAGACAAGGGTTGCCTCTTCGGCAGCAGACGGCCCCGGGACAAACTGAAAGCGGGGGAACTGGACCGCACGAAGCTGGCTGTCGGATTCGTTGGCGACCTGGATGCGCGCGTAGATCATGGGCGCATCGCGGCGGCACTGCATTGTGGGTGCGGGGGCGAAGGCGCATGAGACCTTCACCGTGCCGCCGGGGATTTCGGCGGCGTCCCAGGCCATCGCGAAAGCTCCGCTGGTTTCATTGACCTGGCCGGCGAGATTGCGCGAGACCGGATCGAGGGTGAACTCATTTCCGTCCGCGTCCACCATGATAAGCTCCCACGTGGTCTCGACGGTCTCCGGGTCAGTAAAGAGCGCGGGGCCGTCGGGAGAGGCTTTCACCGAGATGATTCCCAGCGGAGCCTCATCTGAGACTTCGAGGGAAATGCCGGGGGCCTGATAGATCTCGGCGGATGCGGGGATGGCGGTCATCAAGGCCAGCGCGAGCAGAGCGATCGGGTATCGGGGCATTGGGGACATCGACTCACCTTTCAGCCAGCTTTGTTGCGAGCGCCTGTCATTATACCTTCGCAGATGGCGGTGCGGCAATACCACGGGGTGTATAAGACGAAGGCCCGCCGCGGGTGGCGGCGCGCCGGGCTGCAGCCGATCGGCAGGCGAGTGTCACATGCCGCGGAAGAACTTCGTGTCGGGCCAGTTCGCGGCTTCGCCGTCCATCCACTGGTTGCTGACCCACTTGGCGTGGCCATCGAGATAGGCCACGTTCATGCCCTCGTTGTGGCGAACTTCGTCATTGTCCACATTATCGGGCTCACTTCCACGATAGCGCCAGTAGGCGCCGTGGGTCTCCGTGAAGAGAGCAAGCTCCGCTGGATATTCGAAGTGCGAGATCTTGCGGAAGCAGTACAGGTAGCTGAATGACTGCCCGGAGATTGTGATAGAGGGGCTGACATTCGAGATATTGGGCCCGTAGCTCCATCCGCTGTCCCTGTCATCGCTGGGGCAGAGACTGATTTGATCGTTCTTGAGGTACGGTTCGAGCATCTCTCCGTAGCGATAGGAGTTCGGCGAACTCAGCCCGCCGGGATGGCTGTCGTAGGAGGCGGTCTTTTCGTCGTAATCCTGCTCGTACATCTTTTCGGAAAGTCCGATCTGTTTGAGGTTCGAAAGGCATGACGTCTGACGCGCCTTCTCGCGTGCTCGTGCGAATACGGGGAAGAGAATGGCGGCCAGGATCGCGATAATCGCGATGACGAC
The DNA here is from genome assembly GCA_964484945.1 of uncultured Armatimonadia bacterium. GTDB lineage: Bacteria > Armatimonadota > Zipacnadia > Zipacnadales > UBA5352 > UBA5352. The sequence continues at coordinate 3,064 of CAZAHB010000320.1, forward strand.
CAGAAGCTCAATGAGGGTGAATCCGGTGCGTCGGTCCATATTGACTGTTCATCTCCCGTATGCGGCTGTTATAAACGCTTCGGTACATCGATGCGTACCGTGTACGCCGTGTTTGGGCTTATGAACGGCATGCGTACGTCCACGCAGCAGTCAGACTCCGCATCAGACTCCAAAGTGTTGTGGATGACACATCAGGAACAATCGCGGGTGGTATTTCAGCCCAGAACGATATCCTCGATGTCGGCGATCCACTGCTCGGGGGTGACACCTCCGTAGCTTTCAGCAGAGAGGCGCAGCGTGGAATCGAAGGGGCTCTGACGGGCGATGATTTTCGCGTCATCGCTGCAGGCCGTGATCAGCCGATCGTGCAGGCGTTGCACGTCATCGAAGCGCTCTGCCAGCCAGTCCTGCAGCTCATCGGCGTAGTTGATGAAGTCGTCGCCCCACTCGATCTTGTCTTTGACGATGTTGATAGTGGGCATCTGTTCGATGACTTCGCTGTATGGAGCGTCCTCGTGGGTGAGGGCACTGGTGAGCAGCACGGCGCTTGCGACTGCATCGCCGCGCAGCGACAGTTCCGGGAAACCGAAGTGGCCGTCCGGCTCGGCGGAGAAGACGGCATCGTGATCCTTGATGAGCTGGGCGATGAAGGTCTGTCCCCAGCGGCTGGGTATGATTTCAAAGCCCAGGTCCTCGACGGCGGAGATGGTGTGCAGGCTGACGCCGACGTTGAGCACGGCCGGGCCGGGATCTCGCTGCGTTCGGCACAGAAGCTCGATGGTGTAGTCGGGCAGCACATAGCCGCCGCTGTCGTCGAAGGTCACGATGCGGTCGGCGTCGCCGTCGAAGGCGATGCCGATATCCGCGCCCTCTTCTACAACTGCCTTCTGGAGCTGTTCGAGATGCTCTTCGCGTGGCTCCGAGGGGCGGGCCTTGAAGCGGCCGTCGGGCTTGCCGTTGATGGACTCGACGTCCATACCGAGCTTCTCGAGGGCGATCTTCGCGGCGGGGATGGCGGCGCCGCCGCCGGGATCGATCAGGACCTTCAGCGTCCCGTCGGGGTTGGCCATCTCCACCAGCCAATCGACGTAGGCATCGAGGACACCATCGAAGGGCTCGATCCTGCCGCCCTGGTCCCACTCGGGCCAGTCGAACGGCTCGTTGAGCGCTTCTTTGGCAGCATCTTCCAACTCGGGCCACCAGATATGCGAGTCGGGCTCCATGAACTGCACGCCGTTCCACTCGGGCGGATTGTGCGAGGCGGTGACCATACAGCCGGGCTTGGCGGTGTGTTTGGTCCACGCGGCGATCGCGCCTGAAGGAAGGGTGCCGCAGTCGTAGACGGTCATGCCACCTGATGCCAGTCCCCCCATCAGAGAGGTGCGCAGTCCGGGGGTGGAGATGCGGTAATCGCCGGCGATGGATATTTCATCGTAGCCTTCATCGATAAAGTGCTGTGCGGCGATTCCGCCGAGTTTGGCCATCATCTCCGGTGTGAGGCCTTCCCCGACGATCCCGCGAAAACAGTACAGCAGCATGGTCTATCCCTCAGTCGCAATCAGGTGAACAAGCCGTCCACGGAACAACAGCGAAGCGGGGGTGCGATCCTGATGCTTGCATCCCTGTGCCACAGTACGCTGCTGCGGGCGGCATGACATCCGCCCGCGTTGACTCGGCTCGAAAGCCTGTGCTATTGTCTGGTTGATTGGTTACGGCCGCACACGTGACAGATTACGAAGCTCAGTTTAGTCCTCGCGTGCGGCATTGTCAACCTGACACAATTGCGTGGGTGCGACCGAATTTTGTAGGTAACGGGGTAGTAGAAGGGGAGGTGTCACCCT
>CAZAHB010000321.1:0-4877 GCA_964484945.1 uncultured Armatimonadia bacterium
GGTGAGGAGATCGGCGGGCCGCTCCTCGCGGACCTGGAGCCGGTGCTGGAGTATGAGCAGCGCCGGGAGCAGCTTGTCGAGGGAATGGTCAACCTGACAGGTGAGGCAACCCATCTTGAGGCCGAGAGCGGCGTGGTGCAGCCCGACATGGAGGTGGCCGAGGATGACGCCGCGTCAGGGAAGCAGTTCGTGTGGACGCCGGGCGAGATCGGCGAGATAGCGAGCAGTTCGGGGAGCATCACCTGGCGGCTGAATGTGCCCGAGGCGGGGGATTACTACCTGTGGGGCCGCGTCAGGGCTCCGACACCGCAGGACGATTCGTTCTTCGTGCGCGTGTATACGGAGGAGACCGAACCGGTCAGCCGCGTGGACTGGCACACCGGTCAGCACGAAAGCTGGGAGTGGACGCCCTTCACACTCAGGAGCGCAGAGGAGGCGGTTCCGCTGGCCCTCCCGGCCGGCGAGGTGACGCTGGAGATATCCGCGCGCGAGGACGGCACGAAGATCGACCGCGTGATGCTGACGCCCTACATGGACTACGAGCCACGGTGAGCGAGAGATGCGGGTGGCGGTGGATAGGGAAGGCTCCCCATCCCTCCGGACGACAACGACCCACCTTTGGATAGCAGGCCTGCTCGAAACTCATGGAGTTCGCGCGGCGCTGTCATTTGGCGCCACGCAAACGCCCAACCCCGAGCATAGCGAGTGGGTCGCCGTCCGGAGGTCGGGCGAGCCTTCGCCCGACGCGGGCCTTCGTCGTGGATGATTGCAGCGGGGATCCGAAGAAGATTAGGGAGCACTGCAAGAAAGCCAACCGGCGCAGCGCAGAACGGATCGTCTTCATGGCCAAGGTCTCCTGACAAAGTCGGGCGGGGACGTAGCCTCGCACCCTCCCAAAGGCTGGACATGCCGTCCCGGTTCCCGTTTCCCGACTGCCAGAGGTGGTGCGCATGGCAACCTTCCTTGCCGGCACATCAGGTTATCAGTACAACCACTGGGTCGGGCCGTTCTACCCTGAGGACCTGCCGCAGGACGAGTGGTTCGGCTACTACGCCGAACACTTCGACACCTGCGAGATCAACAACACCTTCTACGGCCTGCCCGACCGCGAGACGTTCGAGGGCTGGCGCGAGCGCGCGCCCGAAGGCTTCACCTACATCCTCAAGTACTCGCGCTACGGCTCGCACCTGAAGAAGCTCAATGACCCGCAGGATCACGTGAACACATTCCTCGACCGCTCCGAGCCTCTTCACGAAATCATGGGCCCGATCCTCGTGCAGCTTCCGCCGAACTGGCACGCCGATCCGGAGCGTCTGCGCGCATTCCTCGATGTCGCGCCGGTCCCCTTCCGCTGGGCGGTGGAGTTCCGCGACCCGGACTGGCTGCAGGAGCCGATCTACGACATCCTTCGCGACCACAACGCGGCACTGGTGATGCACGATAAGATCAGCGATCACCCCGAGGTCATCACCGCCGACTGGACCTACCTGCGCTACCACGGTGGCGAGTGGGGCGAGTATCCCTACCAGAAGATGGAAGCCGAAGCCCGGCGGGTGGAACGCTACCTCGACGACGGCCTCGATGTCTACGCGTTCTTTAACAATGACGCGCACGGATGGGCGATCGAGAACGTGCGGCAGCTAAGGGACTATGTCGGAAAGCGGGGCGAATGACAGAAAGTGGTGAGCGTCGGGAAACGGGAACGGGGATCCGGGAATCGGGGAGGACTACTGTTGCGGTCGTGATCTCGCTCGGAGGGTCGTTGCCCTTGCCGTCCGGAGGTCGGGCGAGCCTTCGCCCGACGCCCTCAGGCCGTTCCCTTTTCACTCTTCACTTGTCCCTCCTCCAACGAACTCCACCCCATCGACGTGAACCGTCTGCCCCTCCTCATCCACGACCAGTCGGAGTTCGCCGAGGCCGTCGCTGAGCAGGTCCAGCGGCGCTCCCTCGCACACGAAGTCATCCCACGGAAGTTCCAGCATCTGCCAGTCCGTACCGATCTGCATTTCATCGACGCTCCGCGCGTAGAAGAAGTAGCGCTCGCCGCCATCCACCTCCACCGTCAGGCCCACGCGGAAGCTGTCCACCGGCCCCTCGCCGGCCGCGCGCGCCCAGAGCCGCACGCCCTCCGCGCCCGCCGCCTCGATGTCGGCAGCGCGCAGCCCCCATGTGGCGATGGCGTACTTCCCGGTGATCCGCAGGCCGACGCCGCCCTCTTTCCGTGACGCGCTCTCCTCGCGCCCATAGCCGTAGTCATCGCCCCGTCGGCGGGTGCCCGCCGCCCAGCGCCAGCGGTCGTCCGCGAGAAGCGCCTGGAGGTCCTCAAGCGTCACCGGCGTGGGATGCGCGCCCGCTTCGAAGCCCACGTCGGTCGCCTGCAGGCGCTGGATGCGCGTGGAGACGGTCGCGGAGCCCTCATCGCTGATCACGCCGACCCAGTCGAGGCGCTCATCTGTGTGGCGCACCGGTATCAGCGCCTCGTAAACGCCGTCCTCGCCCTCGGTCGCCTCCACCGCCTCCCACCAGCGCATGCGCCACGGCATCTCTCCACCCGACCAGTAGATTTCGGCGCTGGTGAGCGGAAGCTCGTGGCTCACTCGAAAGCGCACGCGGATGGCGTCGCCCTCGCGGGTCGGCTCGCCGACGGCCTCCGCGGTGGGGAACTTCGCGCCCTCTCCCTTGAGCTTCCAGTTCATGAAGCGCAGTTCCATGTATGTGCGGTGCTCGGCGTGGTTGACCTTCGGGTCACCTGTGCCGCCCGGGTAGCGGATGGCATGGTAGTCGTTGGGGGAGAAGAGCCAGTTCTTCTCGGCGCTCGGCCCCTCGGCGGGGATGTTGTCGAGCGTCGCCTCGATCGCTGGCGGCCAGAAGTACCAGTCATTCGCCGCCTGCGTGATCATGTAGTCGGCGCGGATGTTCGTGGCGAGGCGCCCCGGGTCGAAGGCCGCGATCCACCGCTCGCGCTCGTCATCGGGCATCGCGCGGAGGCGCAGCGTCCATGCGGTTGCGAGGTCATAGTAGCCGGCCCCGTAGACCGAGAACGCTGCCGCGAGCCTGTCACCGGCAAGCGCCGAGGCCATCGTGGTCATGTACCCTCCCCACGAGCCGCCGAAGACGCCGATGCGGTCGGGGTCCACGTGTGGGTTCGTCCGCAGGATCGACAGTGAGCGCAGCACCGCCACAACACCATCATACAGCGGACTTGCGGTAGCGTCGGGTGTCGCGGAGATGGAGCTGAGAATCGGCTTATCCGGCCCGCGGGTGAGGGACTGGCGGAGGTTGCAAAAGCCCGGCTGGTCCTGGCCGATGCAGACGTAGCCCTTCTTGGCCCATCCGATGATGCAGGTGCGCTCGCGCTGGGTGTAGCCGCCGCCTCCGTGGCAGAAAAGGATCGCGGGGTGCGGGCCCGGTTCGGCGGGCCTTGCGAGCACCGAGTGGACCTCGTAGTGGTCGTCGGTGCCGGGGAACTGGCGCGGGATGAACCAGAACTCGCGCACGATCACGTCGCCGGCACCATCCTCCGGATGGAGGCGCTGCTCGGGGCGCTCCTCGACGATCTCGGGCGGGTTGTCCTGCAGGTAAGGCGCGTAGATATCAGGCACAGGGGCGGCGAGCGTGGATGCACCGAGCAACAGACCGACAGTGGGCAGCGCGAGCATGGGCGAGACCTCCAGGCGCGTCAGTCATCGACACGCCGAGAGGTTCGCCGGAATGATGTGACAGGCCTTTTCGCGCGGCAGCCGCTTCGCCGTCGTCCGAAGGTCGGGCACCCCTGCGCGGCGCCGTTGTGGACATGCCTGTGCAGCGCGGGCAGGCCCTACTCTTCGAAGTCCCCGCGTGCGAAGAACCGCCACTCGCGGGCGCCGGTGGCGAGGTCTCGCGCGATTTCAGCGGCCTCGCCCACCGATGCCTGGACCTCCGGGTGGAGCGTCTGGCCCGGCACGATCTCCGCCGGCTCGATGCCGACGATCAGCACGTTCGGGCCGCCGCGCATCGCCGAAAGCTCCAGCGCGTCGATGAGTTCGACCTCGCTGGGCGAGGACATATAGTTCGCCTGCGCCTCCGCGTCACCGGGTGAGAGGGCATGGACGGTCCCCGGCTCATCGCCAAGCGCGACCGCGGCGAGGATAATTGCGCGGGAGGCGCCATCGATGGTTGCTACGAGGTCGAATCCCTCCTCGCCGGCCACCTCGACACGCACGCTATTGGGGAGCGTTCGCTCCATCAACTCGCGGGCTATCATCAGACCCGCGGCGTCATCTCGTTTGCGCTCATCACCAATTCCCACGATTACGACGTCTTCTGACTGGCCATCCCCATTCACTTCGCCACATGCTCCTTCTAAACAGCTTCAGCAGATTCTCGGCAATAGCTCCCCCGCGGGCAGGTCGATGAGACGAGATGTGCCCAGCGGCGTTCGCGCGGACACCCGTCCGGGCTTCCCGTCGCCGACCGCCCCCACGATCGCGGCGTCCTCCCCCAGTGGATGCTCGTGCATGGCCCCCAGGACATCGTCAGCGGCATCGGGCGCCACGATCACCATCAGCTTGCCTTCGTTCGCAATATCAAACGGGCTCATACCCAACAATTCACATGCACCATGTACTTCGCGGCGCACCGGGACCGATCCCTCCTCGATTTCGATGGAAACCTCCGAGGACATGGCGATTTCATTCAGCGCCGCGGACATCCCGCCGCGGGTCATATCGCGCAAAGTGCGTACCACGGGGCCTCCTGCCTCGATAATGGCCTGCGTCAGCGGCAGCAGCGATGCGCAGTCGCTTTCAATTTTGTGTCTGAGCGACAGTTCTTCGCGCGCGGCGAGGATGCAGATGCCGTGGTCGCCGAGGGGGCCGCTGACGAGCACGCGGTCTCCA
>CAZAHB010000322.1:0-4767 GCA_964484945.1 uncultured Armatimonadia bacterium
CGAGCGACGAGCAGACGGCGAACGGCTCAAACGGCTACAAGCAACGAGCGACGAGGTGCGAGCGACGAGCAGACGGCGAACGGCTCAAACGGCTACAAGCAACGAGCGACGAGGTGCGAGCGACGAGCAGACGGCGAACGGCTCAAACGGCTACAAGCAACGAGCGACGAGCGAACGGAGAACGGCGACGGCAGACAGCGAGACGGGCAGACGGTGAACGGCAGAATGTGTCGGCACTGAACATCTCTCCCCGATGGGAGTTGACCGGTATACGATGAACAGACGGGCAGTAATCACAGGCATGGGGGTGCTTTGCTCGCTGGGGCGCAACCTCGGCGAGTTCTGGCAGGGCTTGGTCGATGGAAAGTCCGGGATCGGGCCCATCGACCGCTTCGACCCCGCCGGACTTCGCAATCAAAGTGCCGGCCAGCTCCGCGCCTGCGTCTCGGAACCGGCGGTGTTCCGACTCCGGCAGCCTCCGGACCTGGCGACGCAGTTTCTGCTCACCGCCGCCCGCGAGGCGATGCACCGCGCGGCCATCGCCCCCGCGGCCGAGCGTGACACCAGCTTCGGCGCCAGCTACGCGACGAACTTCGGTGGCGCGAACTCCTGGGAGGGTTACGTCTCCGGGTTGCTCGATGGCGACGTTCACCCCGAGGCGCTCGATGAGTTCGCATTTGAGCGCGCGGCCGACCGCGCATGCGAGGCGTTCGGCATCGGCGGTCCATGCGCGCTGCTCTCGGTGGCCTGCGCCTCGGGGGGAGCGGCCATTGGCGCCGCGCTGGACATGATCCGCCTCGGCGAAGCCGACGTCGTGCTCGTGGCCGGCTATGACGCCCTCGCGCCCACGCCGCTGTCGGGACTGAGCGTGCTGCGCACGATGACCGACGAGATGATCCGCCCCTTCTCCGCCGACCGCTCCGGCACGCTCTTCGGCGAGGGCGCAGCCGCGCTGGTGCTTGAGGAGCTTGAGCACGCCCGCGACCGCAACGCACATCCCCTCGCCGAGGTGCTCGGCTGGGCCGAGAACAACAACGCGTACCACCTCACCGCGCCCGACCAGGGCGGAGCGGGGATGACGCGCGTGGTCCGCGATGCCGTTGCCGATGCGGGCATCGACGCAGCCACCATCGACTACGTGAACGCGCATGGCACCGGGACCGAGCCGCACGACCCGGCGGAGGTGCAGGCGGTGAAGACGGTGCTCGGCGACCGCGCGCGAGAGATTCCGATGTCCTCGATCAAGGCCGCGATCGGGCACATGATGGGAGCGGCCGGGGTTGTGGAGGCCGTTGCGACGGTCATGGCCATCAACGAGGACGTGGTGCCGCCCACTGTGAACTATCGCGAGCCGGACCCTGAGTGTGACCTCGACCACGTGCCCAACGAGGCGCGCGAGGCCGAGGTACAGCGAGCCATCTCGATCTCCGCGGGGATCGGCGGCAACAACTCCTGCATCGCACTGGGGGCGGCAAGCTGATGGATGATCAGAATCGCATCGCAATCACAGGCGTGGGCGCAGTCAGCGGACTCGGCGTGGGCGTCGAGCCGCTGGTAGAGGCCCTGCGCGCGGGAGATGCGCCCGAAGCAGATCTCCTCGAGGCTGAGTACGAGCCCGAGGATCTGCGCGAGAGTTCCAAGACATACATGGACCCGTGCTCGGACCATGCGCTCGCGGCATGCTACCTGGCAGTGCGCGACGCCGGACTGGGCTGGGATGGGGCCGAGCACCCCCGATTCGACAGCGAACGCCTGGGCGCGGCGATCGGGACAGCGTACGGGACGCTCGAGTCGATGCTCAACATGACCGGCCGCGTGCAGCAGAAGGGCCTGCGCTTCGGCTCACCGATGATCTTCACCCACGCATTCATCAACACGCCCTCGGCACTGATCGCCATCGAGTATGAGCTTCAGGGCCCGAACATGACGCACTCGCTTGGGGACGCCTCCAGCGCGGCAGCGCTGGCGTATGCGCTTAAGATGATGCGGATGGGCCGGGCCGACCTGATGCTGGTCGGCGGGTGCGAGGCCCTGAGCGACCCGCTCGTCGCGGCGATGGATGAGAGAGGCTTCGAGGGCGCGCTGGGCGAGGGCGCGGGCATCCTGGTGCTGGAGACAGAGGAACATGCGGCGGACCGTGGCGCTGATCCGCTGGCCGAACTGACCGGCGCGGCGTCGCTGGCGCCATGCAGTGACGAGGCGGGCGAGCGCGCGCTCATCGCCGCCGGAAGTGACTGCGCGCGTGTGGTCGATGCGGCTACGGTTTGCGGCCACACCTTCGGCGCCTCGGTGGCTCTCTCGGCTGCATGCTGTGCGGAGCTTGCCGGCGAGGCCGGGGAACCGCTTGCAGCAGTATCCGCAGACGGCGCCGGCGCGGTCGTGATCGAGGAGTGGCGCGAATGACAGACGAGATGCTGCTTGAGTCGTGGCGCAGGATGCTGCTGATCCGCCGCTTCGAGGAGACCGTGGCGGACATCTTCGCGGAAGGGCGCGTCGTCGGGACCGCGCACTTCTGCATCGGCCAGGAGGCCGCGGCTGTCGGGACGGTCGCGGCCCTGCGCGATGACGACATGGTCACCAGCAACCACCGCGGACACGGCCACTTCCTCGCCAAGGGCGCAGACCCGGGCCGGTTGATGGCCGAACTCTTCGGCAAAGAGACCGGCTACGCCCGGGGCCGGGGCGGCTCCCAGCACGTGGCGGACTTCTCCATCGGGTTCCTCGGCTCACACGGCATCACCGCCGGGATGATCCCCGTAGCGACCGGCGCCGCGCTCTCGCAGAAGCAACTCGACACCGGTCGCGTGGTCGTCGCGTTCTTCGGCGACGGTGCGACAGGCCAGGGCGCATTCCACGAAGCGGTGAACATCGGCGCGGCGTGGGAGCTTCCGATCGTCTACCTGTGTGAGAATAACCTCTACGCGATGAGCACCTCGATCGACCAGTCGTTCAAGGTCACCGAGGTCGCCGAACGCGCCTCTGCGTTCGGGATCCCCGGCGTCAGCGTTGACGGCAACGACGTCGAGGCGGTGCGCGAGACCGTACACAATGCCGCCGAGCAGGCGCGAATGGGCGGCGGGCCGACGCTGGTGGAGGCGCGGACCTATCGCTACTGCGGGCACTCGAAGTCCGACCAGTGCCTCTACCGGACCGATGAGGAAGAGCAGCAGTGGCTGGAGCGCGATCCGCTGACCATCGCCGAGGACCGCATCCTCGAGCGGGAGATCGCAACCCGCGAGGCCCTTGACCCGACCGCCGAGGAGATCGAGGCCGACATCGAGGAGGCCGTGCGCTTCGCCATGGAGAGCCCCGAGCCTGATCCGGCGACCGTCAGCGACGGGGTTTTCGCGGATTTCGGCCTCGCGTAGCCGCCTACCCCACCGCCTCGCGCGCCCTCTCCAGCGCCTGCAGCGGCTCGCGCACCATCACGCCCTCGGCCGGCGGCGTGATGCCGAGACCCCGGTGATGGGCCCGCGCGCGGATCTCGTAGCCGCCTTCCTCGTACGCTGAGGCGACCGGCACATAGCCGATGGAGCCGTTCACGTGCGTGACATCCAGCGTGTGTGCGAAGGACGATTGCTCTCGCACCTGCTGCGCGATCTGGTAGAAGACCTCCGCCGGCCAGCCCACCAGGGCGACGTCACCAAGCGCCAGCACCTGCGCGAAAGTGGGCAGCCCCGTCGGCTCCTCGCCGTCCTCGATCGCCTCAAGCTGAGCCTCGACGTGCCGGAGCCTCCGCCGACAGCGCCAGGGGCTGAGGCCCCCCGCGTCCTCTCCCGCCTCGATACGCTCCAGCGAGTCCTCAAGGTCCTCGCGCTCAGAGCGCAGGTCTTCGGCATTCTCCAGCGTCTCGACCGGTAGCTCATACTCATGTCGCACCGTCGCCAGCGCGACGTCCGAACGCGGCTCATCCGCCTCGGTGGTTCCCTGTACGGTCGCCGCGCCGAGGCGCCGGCCGAGCATCGCCACCTGCTGGAAACCCCCGCGCGGGTGAGCGTTGATGTTCCCCGAGGCGCCTGCAAGGAAGCCGCCGACGCCGGGAAGATTCGACTCCACGAACGCCTCGGCCGCGCCCGGAGCGTCCCCGGAGATTACGTAGTTGTCCGAGCCCATCACGACACCGTGGACCCCGTGGCGGAAGATCGTCGCGAGCGGCTCGCCATCAGCATCCGCGAAGCTGAGGACATCCACGACCGTGTCGCACGGCCCGTCCGGGTTGACGCCGAGGACGATCTCCCCGTCACGAAGCTCGCGGCGATTGATGCCGCACTGCACCGGGCGCTGTGCAACTGCCAGCGTCGCCGGTCGGGCGTTGCCGCGCGCCTCCTCGACCGCTCCCGCGCAGATCCGGGCGAGCGTCTCGACGTAGTCGCGGTTCTCGGCATCATCGTCGCAGCCCGTGCTCGGGCCGGAGTGCGTGTGTGTGTTGGCGATGAAAAGCTGCTCGCGCATGAGCCCGAGACGATCCTCGAAGACCTCCGCCAGCAGGTCCATCTCCGCGTTATCCGTATCCAGCAGGTCCCGGCAGATCAGCGCGGCTTGCGCGTTCCCGTCATCAATGAACAGCGCGCGGACCCACAGTTCATCATGCACGGCCTCAGCGCCATGATTTCGGTTGCCATACCCCGCCATACCGGCCCCCACCGGTGGCGTGATGTTGCGTCGCGCCGTGCCGACTGTCAGTTCGGCCATCGTGATCGCTCCTGTCGTTTGGGTCTGACTCAATTTTGTAGGTGTATAGGTTTGGCTAAGCTGCGCAGGCGCAGT
>CAZAHB010000323.1:0-4662 GCA_964484945.1 uncultured Armatimonadia bacterium
CGGAGCCGGTCCGATCAGTCTCTGCAGCGAGAACGACGGCAGCCTGGTCTTCACCCACGTCGTGGGGCCGACCGCTGATGACCTGGTGGGCATGGAGTTGGAGCCCGACCAGGGCATTGCGGGCGCGGTTTACCAGTCCGGCGAGTTGCGCGTCAGCGAGGACATGACCGAAGAAAAGGACCATGACACGAAGGTGGGGCAGCAGGTACACTATGTGACCAGAAACATGGTCACCGTCCCCCTCAAAAGCGTCGAGGGTGATCCCATCGGCGTCATGCAGGTGCTGAACAAGTCCGACGGCATCTTCACCGATGCCGATGTCGATGTGCTCGGAATCCTCGGCGCCCAGATTGCCTCCGCCATCGAGACAAGTCGGCTCCACGAGAAGGCCCGGATCGCAGAGGTCATCCAGTTTATCGGCCACATCTCCCACGATGTCAAGAACATGGTGACGCCCGTCCAGACCGGTGCGGAGACCCTGGAGTTCATGCTGCAGGACATGTTCGCCCAGGTCGAGCAGATAGTTGACGAAGTCGAGGATGACGAACGGATCGAGGAGCTTGATCGGGTTATCAGCGAGGTCCGCGACTTCTACCCCGAGATGGTCTCCATCATCATCGACGGCTCGACCAACGTGCAGGAGCGCACCAAGGAGATCTCGGATTGCATTAAGGGCATGGTGAGCGAACCCAACTTCGCGCCGGTGGACATCCAGGATCTCGTCGAGCGAGCCGTTCGGCCCCTGAGCCTCGTGGCTGAGAACAACGGGGTCACTCTCGAGCAGGACCTCGATGAGGACATGTGCGAGGTCGTTGCCGACGAGAAGCAGCTTTACAACGCGATCTACAACCTCGCGAATAACGCCATTCAGGCCTGTGAGGAAGGTGACTCGGTGACCATCCGCTGCGGCAGCGAGTCTGAGGGCGAGTGGCGCGAGGGCGACTACGCCTGGCTGTCGGTCGCGGATACAGGCTCAGGCATTCCCGACGAGGTGCGCGAGAAGCTGTTCACCGATGACGCGATCTCCACCAAGCCCGGAGGCACCGGCCTCGGAACGCGCATCATCGGTGATGTCGTCCGCGCGCACGACGGTGTCATCGACGTCGAAAGCGAGGTCGGCGAGGGCACGACCATGACGATCAAGCTGCCGCTGAGCCGCAACGAAGACTGACGTTGTTTGGGGCTGTCGCTGGAGTCCCGTTTCCGTTCATATTGCAGGGAGGAGAACACGCAACCCATGGACACTTTTGAATTCTACAACCCCGTGCGCCTGGTTTTCGGCAAGGGGACGTTCGATCAGATCGGAGAGCGCGCCGCAGAACACGGATCACACGCATTGCTGGTGACCGGTCGAAGCTCCGCGCGCGAAAGCGGACTGCTCGACCGGGCCGTCGATCGGCTCGGAGACGCCGGCGTCACTGTGACGGTCTTCGACCGCATAATGCCCAACCCCACCGACGAGATCGTAAAGGAGGGGGCGGCGCTGGTCGAAGAGGAGGACGTGAACGTGGTGGTGGCGGTCGGCGGCGGCTCCCCGATGGACGCGGCCAAGGCCATCGCGGTCGCTGCGACTCATGACGAGCCGCTGTGGGAGTTCCTCCGCCCCGAGGATCGTCGCGAGGCCACCGAGGCGACGCTCCCGATCATCTGCGCCACCACGACCTCGGGCACGTCATCTGAGCTGACGCCGTTCGCGGTCATCACCGCGACCGAGCAGAAGATGAAGGTCGGCATCGGAAGCGATAACCAGTACCCTCAGGTCGCCATCGTCGATCCTGAGGCGACGCTGACCTGCCCGGAGCGGGTGACCGCCAACACGGGTGCGGACGTACTCGCGCACTCGATGGAGGGCTACTTCTCCACCGAGGCCAGTCCGGTTACCGATGTGTTCGCCGAGAAGGCCATCGGCCTTGTCGGCCGCTGGCTGCCGAAGGCCGTCGAGGACTGCCGGGACATCCAGGCGCGCGAGCGGATGGCGCTGGCGAACGTGTATGCAGGATATGTATTGAGTAACTGTGGCGCATCAGTGATGCACGCGCTGGAGCATCCGATCAGCGCGCATCACCCTGAGGTCGCACACGGGGCGGGCCTGGCCGTGATGTTCGTCTCATACGCGCGGCATTACTGGGACCGCGACCCGCTGAAGTTCGGGCGGATCGCGCAGTTGCTGGGCCGCGGGGTGCAGGGCGCGCCGCCGGAGCAGTCCGCGGAGTACGCCGCCGATGCGCTGCAGGCGGTGATCGACAGCGTTGGTCTGAACATCGGCCTGAAGGATCTGGGCGTGACGCGCGATGAGATCCCCACACTGGTGGATGACGCGCTGCATTACATGGGCGGCGCGGTCGATAAGACGCCGGCGGGTCTCAGCCGGGATGACCTTATCAAGCTTATGGAGGACAGCTTTGAGGCGAAGTGAGCGGTTGGTCTTCGCCGTTGCCGTTCGGAGCGCCGCATCTCCCGGATGCGTCGGCAGTTCGCTGGGCGCGGGGGAGGGGCCCGCACCATGACTGATACCCGCGCCACTCTCTCAGACCGCGCATTCGCGACGGCCATCGGCGTGCGCTTCGGCGGCGATGTGACGCTGTCTGTGGCTCCTGCCGACATCGGCGAGGGAATTGTCCTCGAGCGGACCGATATGGACCGCCAATGGCCGCTTGATCTGGACCACTCTCAGCCGGGGCCCGGGTGTACCATTTCCGGTGAGGGGAAGGCAGGCGTACATTTCGTCGAGCACATCATGGCGGCACTGTGGGCGCGGGGGGTCACGGACTGCCGGGTGAGCGTTGACGGGCGGGAGATACCGCTTTTCGACGGCAGCGTCCAGCCGATCCTCGCGCTCATCGACGAGGCCGGCGTAGAGCCGTCATCAGAGCCCTGGAAGCCGCTGGTGATCGATCAACCGCTGCTTTCCTCGGATGAGCGATGCGCTGTCTCGGTTCTGCCCGGGCGGCCGACCTCGTTCGCGTACGCACTGTGGTATCAGCATCCGATGATCGGTCGGCAGTTCGCAAGCTTCCAGACCGCGAAGAACGATTTCGACACGCATCTCGCGCCTGCCCGAACCTTCATCACCGTCGAGGAGGCGGAGAAGGCTCAGGCGGCAGGGCTGCTGGCCGAGGGGGGCGAAGAGAACGCGATCGTAATCTACGAGGATCACGTCTCCGACGAACCGGACCTTCGGGCGGCGTACGCCCGCCATAAGATCGTGGACATGATAGGGGACCTTTATCTGCTGGGGCGGCCGGTGACAGGGCGCTTCTTCGGCTTCTACACCGGCCACGAGCAGAATCACCAACTCGCGCACGAGATACGAAAGTGGTGTGGGAACGGCAGTCATTAGCCACAAGTCGCAAGTCGCAAGCCAACGACCCGCCATGCCGCGAACGCCGTTCGTCGTCTGCCGTAGCTTGCGACTTGTGACCTGTGACTTGCGACCAACGCCGCTTCAAAGGAGGCCACAATGCAATATCGCCAATACGCCGACACGGATATTCAGCTCTCTGCCCTGGGCTTTGGCGCCATGCGCCTGCCCGATGACGATGACTACGCCATCGAGTGCATGCAACACGCGCTGGACAACGGTGTGAACTTCATCGACACCGCCGCCGGTTACACAGGCGGCGAGGACGATTCGCGCGGCTCCAGCGAGCGCCTCGTCGGTCGGGCGATCGCCGATTACCCCCGCGAGGACATCTACATCTCCACCAAGAACGCCTCCGGCTGTGACAGCGCCGAGGCGTGGCGCGAGGAGCTCGAGCTGTCGCTGGAGAACCTGCAGACCGATTACATCGACTTCTACCAGCTTATCCACGCCATCTCGTGGGAGAGCTACAACGAGAAGCTGCGCGCCAACGCCTGGGACGAGGTGCTGAAGGCGCGGGATGAGGGGCTGATCCGGCACTTCAGCTTCTCCTCGCATGACACGCCCGAGAACATCCTGAAGCTGCTGCAGGAGGGCGTCTTCGAAAGCTGCATCATCCAGTACAACCTCCTTGACCGCAAGAACGAACCGGTCATCGAGTACGCCCGCGAGAACGACATCGCGGTCCTGGTTATGGGACCGGTCGGTGGCGGAAGGCTGGGTATGCGCTCGGAAAGGATCGAGAGCATCGTGCCGGGTGTGCAGAGTACGCCCGAGCTTGCGCTGCGCTTTGTCCTCAGCAACCCCGGGGTCACCTCCGCGATGTCCGGAATGAACTCCATCGAGATGATCGACGAGAACATCGCGACCGCGTCGATCGAAGAGCCTCTCAGCGACGAGGAGAAGCAGGCGATCGAGGATACGCTCCAGGAGAACAGGCGCCTCAGCGAGCTTTACTGCACCGGCTGCGAGTATTGCATGCCCTGCCCGCAGGATGTGGGCATCCCGCAGATCTTCTCGGCGATGAACATGCACCGCGTGTGGGGCCTCACGGAGGTTGCGAAGAGGCGCTATGCGCGTCTGGGACCTGAGAGCAAGAAGGGCCTGCTGCAGGCGGATGCGTGCGTGGAGTGCGGCGTCTGCGAGGAGAAGTGCCCGCAGGATATCCCGATTATCGAGCAGCTCAATGAGTCGCATGAAGCGCTGAATGCGTAGGCGGGAAATGGGAGGCGGGAAACGGGAACCGGGAATGGGGAAACGGGGTATGCCCCGGCTGTTCCCGTGGTACGGGCGTCCCGTCG
>CAZAHB010000324.1:0-2417 GCA_964484945.1 uncultured Armatimonadia bacterium
AAAGGCTGAACTGGCGGACATCGAAGAGCAGCTTGCGCGCGCGAAGCAGAACTCGGAGCGGATGTTGCGCCAGCGCGCGGCGTATGAGCGCGGGATCAAGCAGCAGATCGAGGAGGCCAAGCGCCAGCTTTCACGCGCGAAGCGGGCCGAGGTGGAGAAGCAGATCGCCTCGACGATGGCGTCATTTGAAGTCGGCGATGAGGCCGACACCCTCGATCGAATGACCGAGAAGATCGATGAAGACCTCGCCCGGGCCGAGGCCCGCCAGGAGGTCGCGTCCGAGACGATGGATGCGCAGATGGCTGAACTGGAGATGGACGTGGCCGACGAAGAGGCCGAGATGGCCTACGTGGAGTATCAGCGCCAGCTTGGCCTCATCCCCGAGGAGGAGGCCGAGCGCACCATGGAATCGGTCGCCGCCGAGGGCTCCGGAGAGACGATCACGGAGGGCGCCAGCGACGAGGAACTGCGCGAACTGGAAGCGCGCATGGAGGCGGAGGAATCGCAGACCGAGCAGCAGGAGTGACCGCCGACAGTCATGACACAGACACCGGCCCCATCCCGTGAGCCAAAATGGGCGGACGATATCCGCGCCGACTTCACCAGCGGCGCGGCATCCGTCTTCCTGCTGCATGGTGTCCGCGACCTGGTGCGATTCGGCGACGAATACACCCCACTGCCAGAATTCATCCACCGCGCATTCTGCGGCAACAAGCGCGCGGTCTTCTACGACATCGGTCAGGGCATCCACTTCCCCACTCCCGAGGATGAGGAGGAGTTCACGTCATTCCTCCAGGTGCGCGAGGCGCGCGGTGAGCCCGACTTCGCCATGCGCGACAGCTACCAGCCCACCATCGCCATCCCGCTGCTGCAGGAGTACCTGATGAGCCGCAGCCGCGTGGCACTGGTGATCGACTTCGTGGATAAAGTCTTCCCCCAGCAGGAGGAGCGCTTCATGAGCGCCGACGAGCGCCGCCTGCTGGCCACGGTACGCTCCCTGGCGACCGATCCTCGCCTGATGAAGCGGAACTCCTTCGTGATGATGATCGCCGAGTCGCTGGCAGACGTACACGAGGACCTCTACTCCCGCGGCGGAGGAACCGCGCTCGTCGAGATCCCGCTTCCCGACGAGGATCAGCGTTTCGCCTACATCGAACACCTGCTGGACACCGTGCAGGCGAATCACTCCCCGCCCGCCGAGAGCGCCGACCTCGCGATCTCCCGCGAGGTGCTCGCACAGGTGACCAACGGAATGACACTGCAGCAGGTGGCGGCGATGATCCGCTCCGCGCACGCCGAGCACGCGCCGCTGGGCCTCGCGGAGGTCGGCGAGCACAAACGGGAGGCCATCGAGGCGGAGATTGGCAACCTGGTTGAGTTCACCGAATCGCCCTTCGGGCTCGACGCGGTCGCGGGCGTGGAGAAGCAGAAGAAGCTTCTGCTCGACACCGTCCGCGCTCTGCGCGAGGGCCGGCGGGGCCTGGTGCCCAAGGGCATACTGCTGCTGGGCCCGCCCGGGACGGGGAAGACGTTCACCATGCGGTGCTTCGCCAACGACATCGGCATCCCGTTCGTGGAGCTTCGCAATATCTTCAGCAAGTACGTGGGATCGACCGAATCGAACCTGGAGAAGCTGTTCCACTACCTCGAAGCCCTCGCGCCCATCTTCGTATTCATCGACGAGTTCGACCAGAGCTACGGGCGGCGCGTGGCGTCAGACAGCGACTCGGGCGTTTCGCGGCGCGTATTCGGGATGTTCAACAACTTCCTGTCCGATGACACCCACCAGGGCCGCATCATCTTCGGCGCGGCGACGAACCGCCCGGACCTGATCGACCAGTCCACCATGCGCGCGGGGCGCTTCGACATGAAGATCCCGTTCCTGCTGCCGGACGAGGAGGCGCGGGAGGCGATCCTGCGGGTAAGTCTGCGCAACCTGAAGGTCGAGTTCGAGGACGCGGACTTCTCCGGCATCGCAGCGGACACCGGGGGCTTTTCCGGGGCGGACATCCGCGAACTGGTGCGCATCGCCCAGCGGCAGGCTTTTCGCGAGGGGCATGACAGAGTGCGGGTGGAGGACCTGCGCTTCGCGGTCGAGGACTACATCCCCCCGGGCGTCTCCCGCGCGGATGAGATCCGGGCGATGGAGCTGATGGCCGTCACGCACACGACCTCGCGCTCCCTCCTCCCGGACCACTACGTCAAGGCCCTCGAATCCGGCACTATCCACGAGGACCTGCGGGACCTGGAGGACGGGCTGGGGTGGTGACGGCGGCTACCGGCAACGACAGTCGCAAGTCACAAGTCGCAAGCAACACTGAAAGGCAACGGCTGCGGGGACCGTTGGCGTTCTCGAAGGAAAGGTGGGCCCCCCCCCCACTGCGTCCGCGGGGGGTGGCCGATCTCCTCTCTTCTTT
>CAZAHB010000324.1:2427-4658 GCA_964484945.1 uncultured Armatimonadia bacterium
TGCCGTTGTCGCAGGAAAGCCCGGCCCCATCACTCCGGGGCCGGCCTGTGTCGTTGTCCTTGCTTGCTACTTGTGACTTGCAGCTTGCGACTGCCGTTAGATGCTCACATCCGCCGCCAGCGGAAGCTCCACCGGCTCCTCCGCGTCGGCGGACTTATACATCGCCAGCGCGATCTCCAGCGTGTGCCGCGCGTTCTCGGCGGTGATGTACGGGTCGCGGTCCTCGGCGATCGCGTCCACCATGTCGTCGATCAGCCACATGTGCTCCTCGTAGGAGAGGTCCGCGGCGCCGGTGCCTCCGGCGGCGACGGTCCCGCGCCCGATCTGGAGGATATCTTCGTCCTCGGGCTGCTCCTCGCGAAAGTCCCACGCGAGCATGACCTCGCCCTCGGTGATGGCGGTGCCGTTGTCGCCGTTGACCTCGATGCGAGGCGGGCGGCCGGGCCAAAGAGCGGTGGAGGCCTCCACGAGCCCCTCAGCGCCATTCTCGAACGTCAGGAACGCCTTCAGCGTGTCCTCAAGCTGCACGTCCGGGTGCGCGAGGTTCGTCATGCGCGCGTCCACGACCGCGACCGGCCCCATCAGGTGGTGCAGCAGGTCGATGTAGTGGAACGCGTGCTGGATCGTCACGCCCGCGCCCGAACTGCGCTTGCTGCGCCAGTCATCCATCAGGTAGTAGTCGGTATCGCGGAACCACTTCATGTAGGCGTCGCCCTCGAGCAGGCCGCCGAAGCGCCCCTCCTCGATGGCGTTCTTGATCGCGCGGATCGACTCGCGGAAGCGCACCTGCAGGCAGATCGCGAGCTTGCGGTCATTCGCGTTCTTTGCCGCGATCATGTCATCGGTGCGATCCAGCCGCATCTCCGGCGGCTTCTCCACGATCACGTGCTTGCCTGCCTCAAGCGCCGGCACGGCGAAGTCCGCGTGCATGGCGTTCGGTGTGAGGATGTTGACTACGTCGATCCGGTCGTCTTCGAGCAACTCTTCGAAGCTCGCGACGGGCTCCCCGCCGTAGTCGGCGATGAAGTTGCTCAGGCGCTCTTCGTCCAGGTCGGTGGCGGCGATAAGCTCCGCCTTCTCAGAGTTCATGATGGCGGCGCCGTGGAACTGCGAGACCAGTCCGCAGCCGACGATGCCGAACCCCATCTTTCCATCTCTCATCAAACTACCTCCTCAGGTTCTCCCCCGTGGTTTCGTGTGACCGCAACGCTGCGTTGCGGTCACCCGGACTACTCGGGCAGCCCCGCCTCGGCCACCAGCCGGTTCCACGCCGGCGAGGTGCAGAAGCCCTCGGCCACCGGGACCCCGCAGTATGAGCCGTAGACGATCGACTGCGCTCGGTGAACTTCGACGAAATTGATCCTGTCATGGTCGCCCAGAAACTCCACCTGGCTCTCGTAGCAGGCGGCCGCCTCCAGCTTGCGGTCGAGGTAGCCGGTCATGCTCACGTAGCGGTCAGGCACCATGGGCGTGCCGATCGGGCACATGTGGAACACAGGCGGCACGCCGCTCATGTGCTTGAGACCGCGCGGCCGCGCGTAGTTCGGATTCGAGGCGGAGTAGCTCTCCGCGTACGGAAGCTGCGCGGCCAGCCAGTGATGTTCGTGGTAATCATACTGATCAAGCGGCGGCCCCGGATGCAGGATCAGGCAGTCCGGATCGACATCACACAGCACCTCAAAGATGCGCTTGCGCGCCTCCATCTGCCACTCGGGCTTCGGAAAATCGTGCTCGTTAATGTCGAGCCAGCGCGTCTCGCAGCCGATGACCTCGGTCGAGGCCTGGAACTCCGAGCGCGCGATCTTCTTGCGTTCCTCCTCCGGCCTGTCCGCCAGCCCCCCACGGCTGCCGTTGGTAATGCACGCAACCACGCACCGATGCCCGTCATCGAGCAGCCGCATCAGCGTACCGGCGATGTTCAGTTCGTCGTCTCTGTGTGCCACGAAGGCGAGATAGTTTGCCACAGCTCATCGCTCCTGTGTATAGCCAGATCAGAACGGCCGCAGGCTGGAAGGCAGTCCACATGACCGGACAGGGACGAGTTCCTCACAGGCTGGCGGTTTCGGTCACTCCGGAATGAAAAGCGCCTTAAGCCCTTCCTGCGCCTCGAGGGCGTCGAAGACCTCTCCCCAGTTCTCCAGCGGCTCGCGGTGAGTAACGATCGCCTCGGCGTCCACTTTGCCCTTCTCGATCATTGAGATGGCGCGGTCCCAGCTTGTATAGCTGGTGGA
>CAZAHB010000325.1:0-4654 GCA_964484945.1 uncultured Armatimonadia bacterium
ACGAAACACCACTACCGTGAGGCCCCTCCCCACTCTGGCGGCTGGTCCCGGCGCACGTTCGAAGTGCCCGACGGGTGGCGCGACCGCCACATCTGGTTGAACGTTGGCGCCGCCGATTGGGAGGTGCGGATATGGGTCAATGGTGTAGAGGTCGCCGCGGAGGAAAGCGGCTATCTGCCGGTCGCCTGCGACCTCACCGACGCCCTGACCGATGGCTCCAACGTGCTGGTAATCCGTGTGCACGATCCGGAGGATCATTCGCAACAGCCCATCGGCAAGCAGGTGAGCAACTGGTACACTCGTACCAGCGGGATTTGGCAGACGGTCTGGCTGGAGCCACGGGCCGAAGCGCACATCGAGAACGTGCGCATCGAGCCCGATCTGGCGGGCGAGACAGCGACCCTGAGTGTGCGGGTGCACGCCCCGGACGGGACCGACGATCTCAGTGTATCGACCGACATCCGCGCCTCAGCCGGCCCGCGCGTTTGCGGTAAGGAAGCTGAAATGCCCGATGATGCCAGTGAGATCGAGATCGCGCACGAGATCCCCGACCCAATCCCGTGGACGCCCGAGTCGCCGCATCTGTATCGGGTGAAGGTCCACCTGACCCGCGACGGCGACGTCATCGACACGGTCCACACGCAGTTCGGAATGCGCGATGTCGATGTCGCGCCACTCGATGAGGGCGGCCCGACATGGATCCGTCTCAACGGAGAGCCAATCTACCTGCGCGGGGCGCTCGATCAGAGCTTCCACCCGGAGGGCGTTTACACCCACCCGACGGATGCCACCATCAAGCGCGATTTCGTGCTGGCGAAGGAGGCCGGCTTCAACTTTCTCCGCCTCCATATCAAAACACCCGATCCACGCTACTGCTACTGGGCCGACCGCATGGGCGTACTGCTCATGTGCGACATGCCGGGCGTGGGATATGACGGGTACTCGGAGGTCGCGAAAGAACGCTGGGAGCACACCGCGTGGGGGCAGATCGAGCGCGACTTCAATCATCCCAGCATTTTCTCATGGTGCCTGTTCAATGAGACGTGGGGCCTCGGTGGCCAGGCCTACGCCGACAGCCCTGAGCGCCAGCAGTGGGTTGCACGGTGCTATGAGACCGCCAAAGATCTTGATCCCACGCGCCTGATCGAAGATAACTCACCGTGTCTGAACGATCACGTGGTGACCGACATCAACTCGTGGCATTTCTACATCAATGACTACGAGCAGGCCCGCGAGCATCTCGAGGAAGTCGCCGCCCGCACGTACGAAGGCTCGCGCTTCAACTTCGTCGGCGGGAACACCCAGGGCGATGAACCGCTCCTCAACAGCGAATACGGGGGCATCTCCGCGCGGATGGGCGACCTCGATGTCTCGTGGTGCCTGCGCTTCCTCACCAACGAAATCCGGAAGCACGAGAAGGTCTGCGGATATGTGTACACGGAACTGACCGACATCGAATGGGAGCACAATGGCATCTACGATTACGACCGCTCGCCCAAAGAGTTCGGGTACGACACCGCTCTGCTGCTTAACGAGCCTTTCGTCGGCTTCGATACGCCGCCCGGCCGCACGGTTCTTCCCGGCGCGAGTGTGAAAGTCCCCGTGTTCCTCCGCCCTTCGGCCCGGGCATCCGAGCTTGAGCGTAACCTGCGCTGGCGCGCCACGTTCGTGGACCGCCTCGCGCGCCACGAGGTCGTCTCGCGGCGCCGCTCACTGCAGCACAACACCCACGGCGAGCGGTGCATCGAACTGAACCTCCCACGCAGGCCCGGACTGGTCCGCCTCGAGGCAACCGCGTTCGACGAGGAAGGCCGAGCATGTGCGCGGAACTTCTGCTTCTTCGAACTCATCGGCAGCGACGATCTGTCGGTCCGTACCGGCAGCCGCATCCTCACCAGGCTCGCCGGCGAATGTGAGGCATCGTTTGGCAACGAGCCGGAGCGAGGTGAGGTCGCCGGTGACGTCCACCTTCTGGCAGGGAGGGGCGATGGCGAGATCACATACACATTCGCGCTGCCGGAGGACCTGGCGCCTGATGATGTGATGGAACTGGGGCTGCTCGTGGAGCTGTCCAGCACGCGGGGTGGCGCTCCGCAGACCGGCACCGATCGCTGGCCATCGACCGTCGGCATTCACATCGGTGGGCGCGAGGCCGGTGTCGTCCAGTTGGCCGACCAACCGGCAGATTCGCGGGGCGCTCTGTCACATATGAACGGTTTCCAGGGCCGGTACGGGCAACTCGTCCTCGCCACGCTCACAGGCAGTGACGCCCGTTCGGCGGTCGCATCGCCATCTCTCGTGGTCCGTCTGACTGCTGAGGACGCAGATGTCCACGCGGGAGGCCTGACGGTCTACGGTTCGCGTGTCGGACGATTCCCGTGCGACGTCACGCTCCAGATAATCACGCGCACCGATACCATTTGACATATGCGCCCCTCGGTGGAGGACCAGACAACAATGCAGGGAATTGCTTCGATCTAACGAAACTTGTTGGCGACAGCGTTGTTTGTTATTGTAACTGACACCAACGTTCCGACATGCGAGCGATGCATGATAGCGCACAAGGAGGCGCAGCTACATGGCGACCCGCTCACCTCGCCCCGGATTCACGTTGATCGAACTTCTGGTGGTTATCGCCATCATCTCGATCCTCGCCTCGATCCTCATGCCGGTATTCTCACAGGCGCGGGGAAAGGGCAGACAGGCAGCGTGTATCTCGAACGTCAAGCAGATATGCCTCGCCATGCAGATGTACGCACAGGATTATGACGAGATCTTCCCGGCCGGTCAGGCGGGAGCGACCGCAAACACCCAGTGGTACAACGCGATCTTCCCCTACAGCCGCAACCGCCAGATCTTTTACTGCCCCGACCGCAAGGATGCCGGACCCGGCTACGCGATGAACTATCTCGCGTCTGGACAGACTGTCGGGAACTTCTGGGATCCCTCGGTGAAGATCCTGGTCGGCGATGTGCGGCCCGAGGCAATAGGCGCCAACGGAGAGGTCGGAACTGGTGACGCGGACTTCGGCTCCCCCGAATGGTGGATGAACGACATCAACAACACCATCTGCACCGCGCCCGACAATAACAGCTTCGAGGGCAACAACTGGCCCCAGCGGCACAACGATGGCACGGTCTGGGGCTACGCGGATGGCCATGTCAAGTGGGCCAAGGAGCAGCGCGTGAACACGAACGTGAACTGGAATCCGACCGTGCAAAGCGAATAACCCCATTCCGACCTGTCCACATCAGGCGCGAGCCACTGAGCCGGTGGCTCGCGCTGTAGTCTGTACATGACCCATCACAGCCGGCAGGGATTCTCGCGTGCGGAGGAGAACGTAGCTTTCGATGAGTGGACGATCGACCGTCAGTCGCATCGCGCCATGGGCGATCGCTGTCCTCGTGGGTCTTACTGCGGTGCTGACCTATATCGTTTGGAGAAGCAACTTCTATCCCCATCGACCTCGGACGAGTGAGGCTACTGTGACTGTAAGCGACCTCAGCGAAACCACCATGGGCCCGTTGACGGTTGAAGAGCCGCAACGCGAGCGATGGCGGGATATCGCGGACGTGGCGTACGCGAGTGACTTTCGCGAGAGCTTCGACTACGATCACCTCGACGCGCACCGCGCCACGGTTGCGTATGACCGCGAAGCATCGACGCTGCGCGGCACCGTCCGCGCCGAAGGGCTCAAGCCCTGGATGGCGTACCAACTGAAGCTGGTCGGTCTGGATCCGATCGAGGGCGTGACCGAGGCCGATAACGCGTCTGACCCGCGAGGGTGGTCCTCGTGGCAGCTTGGCAGGCTCGGCCGCTGGTGGTGTGAGGACTGCCAGTGGAATGTGCCCGGCGCGGAACTGCACGAGCATGTGAGCGAAGGCCACGCGGTGCGCGGGTATCTGCTCTTCGACTGGTTCGTGACCGACCAGTCCGGCGACGCGGAGCCCCCCTTCGCGCTCGACAGCAGCCTGCATGTGCTGTGGCGGGTGGGGCAGAGGGAGCGCGGACCGAAGGATTCCGCTCCGCGTTGGTACACGGTCGAGCGACCTGCGGGCGTCTATCCACCATCGGCCACCAACACTACCCAGCGGATCGGCCTCTTCGGAGAGTGGGAGCCGGACCGGCCGCCGATCGGGGAGGTGCGACTGGCTGCGGGCAGCTACCACGTCGGCCTGAACCTGACAGAAGAGACATTTCACGCGAACCTGGGAGAGGACCGCGAGCTTGCGGGCGGTGGGTTCTGGGCGTGGGTGCTGCAATCGGAGTTGATCTTTGAGGTGCAGGACTGCGCAGACACCCCGGAGCCGAGGGCGAAGGCAGCCCCTGAACGCGACCGGGCACAGGCAGGCAGCGCGTCATTAAACCAATGACCGACGATTGATGCTCACGAGAGATCCTGCGGGAGGGAAAGCATGCAGCAATTCAGTTTCGACTTCGGCGACCCGGTGTATGAAATCGCCGGCTGGAATATCGGCGCACAGGTTATCACGTTCGAGAACACCTACGGCCTCGATCCCGAGCGCACGGGGGTCGAGGGTGGCGACCTCGCATGCGACGGTCGCCGCTGGGCCGGTGGGCAGGAGACGTGCGGCGGAGAGGTGGCGATCGCCACGGACGGCCCCGGCGATGCGCTACGCCCCACCATCAGCGC
>CAZAHB010000326.1:0-2899 GCA_964484945.1 uncultured Armatimonadia bacterium
CCCCGCCCGCGCCGGCAGAGTGCCACAAGCGCCCCTGGACGACCCGGATCCGCGGGTGCGGAAGCTGGCGAAGGCAGGAGACCTGGACGCATGGGGCCCTGTCGAGGTCGAGACGACGTACGCCGGTCCCGCTGACCAGGATCTCAGCCAGGTCATCTTCACGATGGCGAACTACCTGATCGGTGAGACTGACTGGTGGTGGCATGCAGGTCATTACGACCAGATCATCCGCGGTCTGGAGACGACGGTGTGGCTGGAGCCGAGCTACCTGGAGGGCCTGACGAACGCGGCCTATCTCTACTGGAGTCTCGATCGTGACACCGAGGCGCTCGCCACCTATCGCCGGGCGGTCGCCATGCATCCGGATGAGTGGCTGTCGCATTTTGAGCTTGGTTTTTACTATTTCAACGCCCGGAAACGGCCGGGGGACGCCGTCCCTGAGTTCGAGCGCGCGCGGGAGCTTGGATGCCCTCCCGAAGCGGCGCGGTTGCACGCACACGCTCTGGAGCATGCGGGCTTTCCGGAAAAGGCGCTGGCCGTCTGGCAGGAGCTTCTGGCCGAGAATCCCAGGGATGGGGTTGCACACCAGAATATCAAGCGTTTGAAGGCAATCGTGGGGTCGGGTTGACGGCACGGCGTAGATGATGGTAGGATTTGTTCGTCTTCGCAGGAAGGTCCTCAGCCCCCACACGGTGAAACTCGATTGCGTCGTACTCGTGGTAGCAGCGGCCCCGTCACAGTGGGGCCAAAAATGATGGAGTAATGCCATGGCACTGAGAGAGACACAGGAACTTGCCGAATATCGCGCGTTGATGGAGACGCCCGACCAGTTTGAGGACGGCTTCGGCTGGCAGACGGTCGTGGGCGCTTTCTTCATCGGCTTTATCATGATGCCCGGCTCGATCTACCTCGGCCTTGTGGCCGGACAGACGATGGGGCCTGCGGCAGAGTGGACGACCATTATTCTCTTTACGGAGATAGCTCGACGGTCGTTTGCGATCCTCAGTCGCCAGCAAATCTACATTCTGTACTATATTGCTGGCGGGCTTACTGCAATGATGGGCGGCGTTGCGCTGTCCGGCGGCCCATTCGCGCGGTTGGTGTGGAACCAGTTCTTCCGCGCCGTCGCGCCCGGCGGTCTCGAATCGGAAGTGCCCAACTGGGTCGCTCCCCCGCCGCACTCCGAGGCGATCGCTCAACGAACGTTTGTGCACGCCGACTGGCTTCCGGCCATCGGTGTGCTGCTTCTGACGCAGGTATTCTCACGCGTGGCGTGGTTCACCCTTGGCTACTCGCTGTTCCGACTGTTGTCGGACGGTGAGGAGCTTCCGTTCCCGCTGGCGCCCATTCAGGCGCAGGGGGCAACGGCACTGGCCGAGGCGCAGTCGAAGGAGGAGACGTGGCGCTGGCGCATCTTCTCAATCGGCTCGATGATCGGTATCGCCTTCGGGATAATCTACGTGGCGGTGCCGACGCTCACCGGGGCGGTGCTTATACAGCCCGTTCACATATTGCCGATCCCATGGATTGATTTCACTCAGGGGACTGAACGTTTCCTCCCCGGAGTGCCAACGGGGATCGGCACCAATATGGCCACGCTGATGCTGGGCATGGTTCTGCCATTCTGGATGGTTGTCGGCAGCTTCGCGGCTGTTGTCACCACCGCGATTGTCAATCCAATCGCGTACTGGACCGGGAACCTGCCCACCTGGCGCCCAGGCATGGAGACGACCCGAACGCTGTGGGCCACGCGTATCGACATCTGGCTTTCGTTCGGGATCGGAAGCGCCTTTTCCATCGCTATCATCGGCGTCTACAAGATGTGGTCCGAGTACAATGAGAAGATGGAACAGGGCCTGGACACCGGCGGCTTTGGCTTCGGTAAGAAAGTACCGGGACGCGGTGACTTCAAAGTCTGGATTATGCTCGCACTTTTCTTCGCTGCGACAACCGGTTACGTCATCCTGTGCCGGATCCTTGTGCCCAAGTTCCCGATCGCCTTCCTGATCATCTACGGCTACATCTGGACGCCGCTGCAAAGCTATATCAACGCGAGAATGGTCGGGCTGACCGGACAGTTCGTCCGGATACCGATGATCCGAGAGGCGACCTTCATCCTCTCCGGATACAAGGGCGTGGATATCTGGTTTGCACCGATTCCACTGGGTAACTACGGGCGAACCGTGCAGCGCTTCCGGGAGATTGAGCTGACAGGGAACAAGTTCACCTCGGTGCTCAAGGCCGAGCTTTTGATGTTCCCGATCATGATCGTCACCAGCTTCATCTTCTGGGGCTACGTCTGGCGGTTGCAGCCGATCCCCTCCGTCTTCTATCCGTACGCGCAGAAGATGTGGGACTACCAGGCCATCACCAAGTGGGTCTGGTTCTCCTCGACCACTGAGGGCGGGCACGTGGAAATCTTCCAGCGCGCCATCAAGCCCTGGCTGATGGTCGGCGGCCTCGCATTCGGTATCGGGATATACGCGGTCCTGAACTGGCTGCGTCTGCCTGTCCTGCTCATCTACGGCTGGATCCGTGGCATGGGCCGGATCCCGCACTACCTCACGTTGCAGTTTATCGGCGCACTGATTGGACGGTTCTACATGCGCCGGCGCTTTGGCGAGGAAAACTGGCGTGTCTGGCCGCCGGTCCTCTACGCGGGCTTCGCCTGCGGAACGGGGCTGGTCGCGATGCTGGCTATCGCCATTGTGCTGATCCAGCAATCGGTCTCACAAATGCCGTTCTGAAAGGCAGCCATCAGTCGCCAGTCGCCGGTCGCCAGCTGACGGCGACAACAGCGACGACAGGGCCAACGGAAATAGCAACGACAACGGGGCCGCCCCCCGGGGCGGCGGCGGTGCTTTGGGGGTTTTCCCCCCCGACCCCCAAACCCCTCTTA
>CAZAHB010000326.1:2909-4653 GCA_964484945.1 uncultured Armatimonadia bacterium
CGCCCCCCACCGGCCGCCACCACCGGCGACGCGGGGCCCAAGGAAAAAGCCACCACCCCCGCCCCCGCCCCCGGGGGCGGCCCCGTTTCTTTGGGCATATCCCCCGACGACCGAAAACCTCTCTTAACGGCAGTTGTCGGGTCATATGGCGCGGTCAGGGTACACACGTAACACTCGCGCAAGCCTGCGCCCTCTGATGCTCGCCAGTTGCGGCCGCGCATCGACGCTGTTCTCCGCTCAGTAAAAAGTTAAGTATTTTGCTGAAAAGAGGAAACTTTTCCCGCCGGCAATGGTTTATCCTGTGGGAGTAAATGCTTGCGCAGACACATGCGCGGTGCGCCTGTGGTGCTGGGCGCATCTCTAACCCGGAGACCGACCATGGCACTGAGAGAAACCCTTGAGCTGGCAGAGTACAGGTCGTTGATGGAAACCCCGGATCAATTCGAGGACGGCTTTGGGCTTCAGACGATCATCGGCGCGTTCTTCATCGGCTTCGTGATGATGCCCGGCTCGATCTACCTGGGGCTGGTGGCAGGGCAGACGATGGGGCCTGCGGCAGAGTGGACCACGATAATCCTCTTCACCGAGATCGCGCGGCGGTCATTCGCCCAGCTATCGCGCCAGCAGATCTACATCCTCTACTACATCGCCGGAGGACTGACGGCGATGTACGGAGCGGTGCATCTGTCCGGAGGAGCCTTCGCGGGCCTGATATGGGCCCAGTTCCTGCGCGCGTCGGCCCCCGGCGAGCTGGTTGACCAGGTGCCGAACTGGGTCGCGCCCCATCCTGACTCAGTCGCGATCGCCGAGCGGACTTTTGCCCATGTAGACTGGGTACCCGCCATCGCAGTGTTGCTCCTGACGCAGGTGTTCTCGCGCGTGGCGTGGTTCACCCTCGGCTACTCGCTGTTCCGGGTGCTGTCTGACGGTGAACAGCTTCCCTTCCCGCTTGCGCCCATTCAGGCTCAGGGTGCTACCGCGCTTGCTGAGGCAGGGAAGCAGGAGGGGACCTGGCGCTGGCGTCTCTTCTCCATCGGGTCGATGATCGGAATCGGCTTCGGGCTTATCTACCTTGCGGTCCCGACGCTGACCGGCGCGGTGTTGATCCGGCCGGTCGCGATCCTGCCAATCCCGTGGATCGATTTCACACAGGGAACTGAGGCCTTCCTGCCGGGCGTCCCCACCGGCATCGGGACCAATCTCGCCTCCCTGATGCTGGGGTTCGTACTGCCCTTCTGGATGGTCGTGGGCAGCTTCCTGGCTGTGGTGACCACGGCGATTGTCAATCCCATCGCCTATCACAGTGGCCATCTGCCAACCTGGCGACCGGGAATGGAGACCACCCGCACCGCCTGGGCCGCTCAGATTGACATCTGGCTGTCGTGGGGAGTGGGGACGGCCTTCGCGGTCGCCGCACTGGGGGTCTACAAGATGGTTGTAGAGTCGCGGGAGAAGAAGGCCGCCGGCGCGGACACCAGCGGCCTGACGCTCGGCCGGAATGTGCCCGGACGCGGTGACTTCAATGTCTGGGGCATGCTCGGCCTCTTTTTCGCCGCGACGACCGGATATGTCGTCCTGTGTCGGATACTCGTGCCCAACTTCCCGCTTGTTTTCCTGGTTGTCTACGGGTACCTCTGGACACCGCTTCAGTCCTACATCAACGCGCGCATGGTCGGTCTGACCGGGCAGTTCGTGGCGATCCCAATGATACGCGAGGCCACGTTCATCCTGTCTGGTTACCGGG
>CAZAHB010000327.1:0-4645 GCA_964484945.1 uncultured Armatimonadia bacterium
CGCGGAAGCCCCCCACCCGGGCGGCCGCGCCAGGCCTGCGCCCGGCCACCACGATCCGATCCGCGGCGATGACGTTGCGCGCAAGGTAGATCGCCGACAGCCCGACCGGGCCGTGACCGGTCACCAGCAGCCGCGATCCGCGCTCGACTCCGATCGAGCGCAGGTAGGAGAGGACCTCCTTGAGCGTGGTGAGCACGGCCGCCTCGTCGGGGGGGATCTCATCCGGCACCACCTGGTGGCCGGCGTGAACGCTCGGGCCCGGTGGGGAGCCGTCCTCCTCGTGTGCGAGCCGGTCCGAGACGAGACCGTACTGCGCCATGCCGCCCCAGTATGAGCCGAATCCCTCCAGCGAGAGCATCGGGCGCAGCACCTGATCGCCCTCGCGCAGGTAGCGGCAGTTCGACCCCAGCGCCACGATCTCCCCCACCGCCTCGTGCCCCAGCAGGAAAGGGCAGTCCTCCTCCGACGCGCCCATCAGCACACAGTCGCGGATATGCCGATCGGTCGCGTTGCAGATGCTGAAGGCAGTGGTGCGCACCAGCGCCTCATACGGTCCGGGCTCCGGCGGCTCAGGCACCTGGCGCCACGCGGCCTCACCACACGTCTCGACCACAATAGCCTTCATTGCGACCACTCCATGACGACACCGAGGCAGTCCATCGGCCGGAAGACCGCCAGGTCATACGCCTCCTGGCAGTCCTCGACCGGGAAATGATGCGTAATCAGCGCGTCGCCGTCGAAGCTGCCGTCCGCGATCATCTGCAGCGTCGTGGGCTGCGTCCCGCCGGTGGAGCACGGGAACTTCATCGTGACCTGCTTCCCGTGCGCGCTGTTGAAGTCGAAGCACGCCTGCCCCGGATACCAGCCCTGCCAGACGACCCTGCCCCCTCGCGCAGCGAACTCCACCGCAACGTCCGTGACCTCCGCCGACTGCGTGGCCTGTGTCGCGACGGTGAAGCCCGACAGTCCGCGCTCGTCCAGCCACGCGCGCACATCCTCCTGCTCGCTGAATGCCTCCGCGCCGAGCGAGCGCAGCACCTCCGCCCGGTCCTCGGCCAGGTCCAGTCCAACGACCGCCGCGCCATCGGCCATCGCACACTGTGCATGCGCCAGGCCGACCAGCCCCAGCCCGATCACGAGCACCACGTCGTCCTCGGTAACGCCGGTGACGTCCACGCCGTGTCGGCCGGTCCCCCACAGCGTGCACAGCGAGGCTGCGTCGTCGGAGCAACCGTCCGGGATCGGGTGCACGGCACTCGCCGGGGCGACCACGGTGCTGCAGTGCGTCCCCCAGACGATCTCGAGGTCCTGCTCGACCAGGTCACCCGCCACGGACGTGACCGCCACGCGCTGGCCCTCCTGCAGCGGCGCGGCGTGATCGCCGACCCACTCGACCACGCCCGCGCCCTGGTAACCGGTGATGAGAGGAAAGGTCCCGTTGTGTGTGCGGATGCCGCGGAAGATCGAACCCTCCGTCCCGGCGCTGATGCCCGAGCGGTTCATCCTCACGACGACCTGCTCTGGGCCCGGATCGTCCCACGTGATATCGAGCAACTCGGCGGTGTCGGCTTCGGTGAAGCAAACGGCCCTCGCATCGATGGCCATCGGTGATCCCTCCCGGCGAAGTCTCTTCGTGCGGCTATGCTTCGCCGCGCGGGCGGAGGGACCTGCCCGGTGTTCGGCGAAGGGGCCAACGATAGAGAGGGTCGCATTGCGACTGGCTTGACGCCGGTCGTCTGGACGTCCAACACCCGCAGGGGTCCTGCGTTCACGCCCGGCCGTTCGGATCGAAGGGATCGGACGCGTCTGTGTCGTCGGAGCGCGCGGCGGTGCTGGGGATGGTGCTCGGGACGGCGGTCGCGAGCGCGCTGGGAATGCTCGGATCGTGGTTTAGCGCGGCAGCGACCGCGTTCGTCATTGTGTACTACCTTGGGCCGCCGATTGGGGCGGCGGTGGGCGCGCCGCTTCTCAAGCCGGTCACATGAAGGACGGACAGAGGGGATGCTTGTCATGACACGCAAACTCACAGTCACGCTTCTCGTCGGACTGATCACCGCATCGGTGGCGCTTGCCGGACCGTTCGGGGCCGAGCGCATGTACCTCACACAGCCGGTCGCCGATGACGTGGTTTTGACGCCGGATGGTCTGGCCGACGTACCCGCGATGGAGCCGTTCATCGCTTCCTCGGGCAGCGAGGCCGAGGTGCAGACGCGGGCGTGGGCACTTCCCGGCGATGACGCGCTGGAGATCGTCGTCGAGTGCATGGAGCCGAAGATGGATGCGATCAAGGCGGAATTGCAGCCAGCCGAGGGCGATGTCCGAGTGTTCGAGGACGACTGCGTGGAGATCTTCGTGGGGCCGACCGGGTCGGAGGATGACTACTTCCACTTCGCGGCCAACGCGCTCGGGGCGAGCTTCGAGGAGCGCGTGAAGAACGTCTCGTGGAACGGCCGGTGGGAGGTCAGCGCGCACCGCGACGATGACCGCTGGTGGCTCCATGCCACGATGCCGTACGAGACGCTCAACGCAAAGCCCCGCGCGAGCGTGATGTGGTGGTTCAACGTCAGCCGCCAGCGCCGCGCCGCCGGCAAGCTGCAGCTCAGCTCATGGTCCGATGCGGCCAGTGACTTCCACAACATCTCGCACTGGGGGCGGCTGGTATTCAGCGACGACTACGGCGCGATCCTCGACCGCTACGGATGGCAGCCGTGGCTGGAGCGCTCACAGGACCTGACCGACCGCGCGGAGATCGACCCGCAGATCGCCGGCGATCTTAAGGACCTCATGGAACCGCTGCACGAGGACCTGGCGCCCGTGCGTTCGGCGCTCGAGGCCGGCGGACCGGAGGACCTCGAAAGACTGTCCACTCTCCTGACCACGGCCGACGGGGCGATCGCGCGCCTGGATGAAGTCCAGGAAGACCTCGGTGCTGCGATCAGGCAGCGTGAGGCCGCGCGGGAGATGCAGCGCCTCGCGGACGGCAAGCCGCTCCTCGCGTGGCCCGTGCGGGCGATCACAGACCGCCGGATCATGCCCGCGCCCGAGCCACCTGAGCGGGCCGGCGGCACGATCCGCATGCGGGCCTGCCCCGGCGAGACCGAGCCGGCTTCGTTCGTGGTCTACCCGCTGGGCGAGGAGATGACGGTGCTGCCGGAACTCGGCGACCTCGACGGGCCGGGACTGGGCCTGCGCGCGCGCCACTTCGACATCCACGCCATCAAGCGCTGGTACCAGGCGGGCGAGGGCGGCACGCGCTTCCCCTTCAAGGAGGAGGGCGTGCGGGCGCTGGTGCCGGAGCTTCTGCTGCACGATGACACGCTCGTGAAAGTCGATCACCGGGAGCGCGAGAACTATCTGAAGCTGCGGCGCGATGACGGCGAGGAGTACATCTGGATCTCATTCCCTCGCGGCGAGGATGCGCCCTGGGGCCCCGAGGGCCGCGCGAACCTCACCGATGAGCCGGTCTATGACCTCGATGCGCTTCAGCCGGTCACTGTGCCCGCCGACACCGCAAAGCAGTTCTGGCTGACCGCGCGCGTTCCCAGTTACGCTCCGCCCGGAACCTACCGCGGCGAGATCGCGATCCGCTCGGGCGATGAGGTCGTTGACACGCTGGACCTCGAGCTTGAGGTGCTTCCGTTCGAGCTTGCCGAGAATCCGCTGGAGTCGAGCGTGTACTTCCACTGGGGGATCGAACTGATCGATGAGCCGGGGTCGCTGAAGTTCAACCGGCGCAGCCCCTCGCAGTACCGCGCGGAGCTTGAGAACCTGCTCGAGCACGGTGTGGACAACCCGACGATGGGTGTTCCCTACGAGAGCGGTGACCTTCCGCTGGCGCTGATGCTGCGCGAGCAGGTGGGGATGGCCAGCGACCACCTTTACTATCTCAAGGCGCGCGCGAGCATGGCCCCTGAGAAGGCGGAGGAGATCATCGACCTCGCGAAGCAGTTCGGCTTCGAGGACGCGTACTTCTACGGGCGAGATGAGGCGAAGGGCGAAGCGCTGCGCAGACAGCGCGAACAGTGGGAACGCCTGCACGAGGTCGGCGGAAAGGTGTTCGTCGCCGGCCAGCACCACCACAGCTTCCCCGAGGTCGGCGACATCCAGGACCTGCTTGTCTCCCACGGTGACCTCAAGCCCGAGGCGGCCGAGGCGTGGCACTCAGAGGGCCACAAGATCTTCTCGTACGCCAACCCGCAGTCGGGGCTCGAGGAACCGGAAAGATACCGCCGGAACTTCGGCCTGGCGCTGGCGGCAGCCGGCTACGATGGCGGGATGACCTACATCTACTACCACGGCTGGAACGACTTCTCCGGTGACCGCTACCGCCAGCATAACTTCATCTACCCGACCATGGAGGGCTGCATCGACACGGTGCAGTGGGAGGGCTACCGCGAGGGCATCGATGACCTGCGCTACCTCGGGACGCTGCAGCACGCCATCGCCAAAGCCCGCGAGGCCGGCGGAGGGCGCGCGAAACTCGCGGACGAGGCGCAGCGGTTCATCGACCAGATGGACGTGAGCGGAGACCTGTATGAGCTACGGGATCAGATGATCGAGTGGATCCTGAGGCTGAGGAAGTAGGCGCGTCTTCGACAGACGGCGTCGGGCGTGGGCACGCCCGACCTCCGGACGGGAACGACGG
>CAZAHB010000328.1:0-4621 GCA_964484945.1 uncultured Armatimonadia bacterium
GGGCGCGCGCTTGTTGAGGTCATTGCAGTGATAGTGCATCAGCAGATCGCCCGTCTCGCGAATCGCCTCGGGCAGGTCGCTTTCGGTCTGCAGGCCGGAGTACGTGTCGAGGATCACGCCCACGTTCGGCAGGTCGATCTCCTGGCACATCTTCACGACCTCGTGGTGATTGAAGAGGAAATTGTTGTCCGTGCTCGGCGCCAGCGGCTCGATGCAGACCTTGAAGTCCTCAGCACCCTCAACCTGCGCGGATGCGGCCATGGCCTCCTTGAACCACTCCCACGCCTGGTGATAGGTGATGCCCTCTTTGCGCCAGCGCTGCCCGGGGGAGCCGACGACTTCGTAGGTGGCGCCGATCTCCAGGCCGAAGCGCACCAGGTCCTCACAGTAGGCTGTCGTCTTCTCGCGCACGTCCGGATCCGGATCGGTAATATGCAGGCCCGTCGGGCCCACCAGCAGCCAGTGGATCCCGGCCGCGTCCACGCCGGTCTCCTCTGATGCCTTGCGGATGCGCTCTTTCTGGTCCTCGGTGATCTCCTGGACCCAGTCGTTGAGCGTGAACGGCGCGATCTCCAGTGCGTCGAAGCCGATCTCTGCGGCGACCTCGAACTGCTTCTCTATCTCGAACTGTTTCATGATCTCGTTGCACAGGGCGAACTTCACAGCCATCTTCCTCTCGAAGCGGATGTCTGGCGGTCCACATGATGATTCGGCGCGTGTACGGGCAGACCTCCCTCCGCAGTTCGGTGCGGCGGGAAGGCAGGGGTCTGTATCAACGATGAATTAGGGGTTGCGTTCACAGCGCGCGTTTGTCGTTCTCCCCCCCGCGTCCCGCCGGCGATGTCGTCTATCGCAAAGGGAGAGGGGGGGGAAGCGATGTCGTTTATCGCAGGGGGGTGAGGCCCGGCCTGCCGACACGTTGTGGGTCAAACCTTAGTTCTGATACGCACCCGGAAAGCAGGTCCCATGTGGATCCGCGCCGAACCCCCCGTCAACCTGCCACGGGAGGCGACACTCATGACATCGGCGGCCGATACGCTCGCAATCGATGGCGGAACGCCCGTCCGCACCGAACCGTTTCCGGACCGCGATCCGTTCGGGCCGGCGGACCTCGAGCAGCTTCGCTCCGTTCTCGATCAGCAGACCGCGTTCTTCCCGCTCGGCAGCAAGGTCTACGAGTTCGAGGGCCGGATCCGCGACCTCTACGGTGTGGACTACGCGACTGCATCGACCTCGGGGACCTCCGCCATCCACGTCGCGCTGGGCGCGCTCAACCTTGAGCCGGGCGATGAGGTGATCACCACCCCGCTCTCGGACATGGGCACGGTCGCTCCCATCGTCCTCTGCGGCTGTGTGCCGATCTTCGCGGATCTGAAGCTCGGCACGTTCAATCTCGACCCCGACAGCGTCCGCGAGCGCATCACGGACCGGACGCGGGCCCTGATCGTGGTCCATTGCTGGGGACAGCCCGCGGAGATGGATGAACTGATGGCGATCGCGCGCGAGCATGATCTGCGCGTGATCGAGGACTGCTCCCAGGCGCATCTGACCCACTATCGGGGGGAGCCCGTCGGAACGATCGGCGACCTTGGAGCATTCAGCCTGCAGGATTCCAAACACCTGCAGTGCGGAGACGGGGGCGTGACGATCACCGACGACGAGGACCTCGGGCGGCGCGCTGCCGTTTATGTGGACAAGGGCTGCGACTGGACCGAGGATCGGCAGTATCGCCTCCGATACGCGTTCATCGCGCCGTGCTACCGCATGACCGAATGGCAGGGGGCGGTCCTGTGCAGCCAGCTTGAGCGGCTGGAGTGGATCGTTCAGAGCCGCCAGCATCTCGGCGACCGGCTGGTGGGGCTGCTGCAGGATGTGCCGGGGATCCACCCGCCCGAGCGCACCGAGGGCGCCGAGCACAGCTACTGGCATTTCCCGCTGCGAGTGGACGCTGACGTACTCGGTGTCTCGCGCGAGCGCTTCATCGAGATGGTCCGCGCAGAGGGTGTGCCGCTGGGCGGTGGCTGGATCGGCAAGCTGCTGTACCAGTTCGACTCACTGCGCAACCGCATCGCGTTCGGTTCATCGGACTTCCCGTGGGATCACGGGCGCGAGGAACCGGTCAGCTACCCTGACGGCCTCTGCGCGAACGCCGAGCGCGGCGTAGCGCAGCTATGCACCCTGGTCTTCAACGAACGCTGGACCGAAGCGGACATCGATGACGCTGCGCAGGCCATCGTGAAGGTGGCGCAGGCCTGCGCCCGGCGCGCCTGAGGTGATGATCATGACCCGCAAAGAAGCATTTCTGACCGCTCTGCGCCTCGAAACGCCCGACCGTGTACCCGTGTCCCCGCTGATCCACTATCGCTACGCCAACGAGCGGCTTGGACGGAGCGACTGGCGCGCGATCTTCGAGGTGCATCAGGAGCTTGGCTCAACGCACTTCCGGGGTCCAATAGGGGCAAGCTTCAGCACCCGCGGAGAGAGCGCGTGGACGTCCGTGTCCGAGGAAGTCGAACAGCCGGATGGCCGGATCATCACCGAGACCACCTGGTCGGGGCCGGCGGGCGAGCTTCGGCAGGTCCAGGTGCGCGGGATGATCCCGCATGATCCGCTGACACACAAGGTCACCGAGTACCCGGTTGAAGCGCAGGATGACTGGGAGATCTGGGCCGAGATGCAGCGCGACGCCCTTGACCGCGCGGCCGGCCCGGAGTACTCCGCCGCCGCCGAGGCCTACGAGGTGATGGGGGGGGACGGGATTCCAAGTGTGGCGATTCCGTCCGTCTACGGCGGCCTCGGCGCCGCGAGGGGGATGGAGCCGCTGCTGTATGATCTCTACGACATTCCCGACACGATCCGAGAGATGCAGGAGATCCTGCTGCAGCGCACGATGCTGGCCACGGAGGCATTCCTCGAATCGCCCTGCGAGGTCGGATGGTACGACATTTGCTGGGCGACCGGCTCGCAGATGAGCCCGGAGATGTTCGAGGAGTGGGTGGTCCCGGACGTGGCCGCGGTCTGCGAGCGCGTGCGCGAGGTGCCGGGCAAGTTCGTGGGGCTGTATACGCTCGGGCCCATCCGCCAGTTGCTGCCATCCATGGTCGATGCGGGCGCGCACTTCGTGGAGACGTTCGAGCCGAATGAGGGCGACATCTCCCTGCGCGAGGCGAAACAGCTGTACGGTGACGACATCTGCGTGATGGGCAACTTCGACTGCGTCATGCTCGCGCAGGGCACGCCGGGCGACTGTCGTGATGAGGCGATGCGGTGCCTCGACGAGGCGATGGAGGGCGGCGGCTACATCATGGTCTCCGGCGACGAGGTCCCCGCGGATACAGAGTGGGAGAACCTGGTCGCGTGGGTGGAGACAGTGAGAGAGCATGGGCGGTACTGAGCCACAGGCCAATCCGCCGGATGACAGCAGGTATCGTTCTCCGTTGCCGTTTCCCGATACCCGGTTCCCGACTCACGATTGAGCACCGAGGGGTGTAGTCCAATGAACCACCAGGTCGTCTTCACCGATGTCAACACGGTCGAGGTCCAGTCCACCGGGATGCCAGCACCCGGGCCGGGACAGGTCCTGATCCGCACCTCCAGGACCGCCATCTCCACCGGGACTGAGTTGACCATGCTCATGAGCGATTTCCCGGAGGGCTCGAAGTGGGACCAGATCACCAACTACCCGGTGACTCCCGGATACTGCAGCGTGGGGTCAATCGTCGAGGTCGGCGCCGAGGTCGAGGGGTTCGAAGTCGGCGATCGCGTTGCCACGAGGGGCGGGCACACCGCATGGGTGCGCTGGATGAAAGCGCCCTCTTCCCGATCCCCCACGCGCTCGCCGAT
Organism: uncultured Armatimonadia bacterium; assembly: GCA_964484945.1. Classification (GTDB taxonomy): domain Bacteria; phylum Armatimonadota; class Zipacnadia; order Zipacnadales; family UBA5352; genus UBA5352. The sequence continues at coordinate 3,844 of CAZAHB010000328.1, forward strand.
GATGTCGCGACACTCTGGCAACTCGGCCGCATCGCCTTCAACGGCATGCGCCGCGGGCAGATCGAGATGGGCGAGTCGGTGGCGGTCTTCGGCCTCGGGCTGATCGGGCAGTTCGCCGCGCAACTGGCGCGGCTGGAGGGCGCCCGGCCGGTCATCGGGGTGGACCTCTCGCCGCTGCGGCGGGGGTTCGCCGAGCAGGCGGGGATCGACCTCGTGCTGGACGGCGCGGCTGATGACCTCACTCAGCGCATCAAGGAGGCGACGCGCGGGCGGATGCTCGACTGTGTGCTGGAGGTCACCGGCGTGGCGTCGCTGATCCCGCGGGAGATGGACCTTCTGCACAAGCAGGGCCGGATTGTCATCATCTCCAGCCCGCGCGGGGAGACCCAGTTTGACTTCCACGACTACGTGAACTCGCCCAGCCACACGATCATCGGCGCGCACAACGGCTCCCACCCGCCGGTGGAGACCTGGTACAACCAGTGGACGCCACATCGCAACACGGAGCTTCTCTTCGACCTGATGCCCTCCGGCGAGGTGCTCGCGCGGCACATGATCACCCACCGCTTCGCCTGGCAGGACGCGCCCGCGGCGTACGAGATGCTCATGGAGGACCGCACCCGGGCCGGTGCGGTGATCCTCGACTGGCGCGAGTGATGCCCTCCCGCGTACAGAGCAGCTGCGCCGCCGGAGATGGCGGCGCCGTTGCATCCGCGGTTTCTGCGTGCATCCTATTCGGTCAAGTTGAAGAAGGGGTCCAAACTGCCGATGTTATACA
>CAZAHB010000329.1:0-4606 GCA_964484945.1 uncultured Armatimonadia bacterium
CCAGTGGGCGGCGAGGTAGCGTTCCATGGCCTGCGCCAGCTTCTCGTCACCCGAGAGCAGCCAGAGGAAGGAATACTCGTTGAACAGCTTCGTGTCATCGTTCCACATGTTCGCGCGCCCGGCCATGTACCCGGTCTCATCCTGACGCTCGTCGATCCACCAGTGGATCGTGTCGCGCGCGGCGATGGCCGCCTCGCGGGCGTATTTCGCCACCGGCGGGAAGTCGTCGGGCCCCTGAGGCTCTGCAGTCCACTCCGGCCACGGGCGGAAGCGCGCCCAGTGGGCCATATTCAGCGCCAGCGTGTTGTCCGGGGCGAAATGCAGCGCGCGGAAGACCGCCCGGGTGATGCCACTATCGCGATCGGTCCCGCGGAGGTAGTATCTGAAGTTCAGCCCCATCCGCGTGGTGTACTCCTCGTTGATCAAGCGGTTGTACCTCCGCGCGAAGGCCTCTCCCTCGACACGCGCATCCACGATCTGAGCCGACAGTTCGGGCGTTCCCGCCAGTGTGAAGCCCTGGGAGGACACGACCTCCACCAGCGGTCGGCTGCCTTCGGGGAAGATCATGCCCGGCGAGCGGAGCGTCACGTCCAGCACGCGCGCACCGCCGCCCTGCCACTGCACCTGCACGTCGGCGCTCGCGTAGAATGCGCTTGGCTCGTACGGGTGGGGAACGGTCACGCGAAAGACCTGCGCGTCGGCCCCGGTCGTCAGCGGCATCCGCACACGCAGCGCCCGCGCGGCGCTGTCCTCGCTCATGACCTCGCCGGCGAGGTAGAGGTGGCGCGTGGGCTTGACCTCAAGCGCGGGGGCCTGGCCGTCACCGGGGATCAGAAGCTGCCGGTCACCCGGATCGAGCTTCCGAAGCAGCGGCCGCGCCTGCTCGGTGACGTGGGCGACGATCTCCGGATAGTCCGCCTGCTCGGCGCTCAGGTCATCAGGGGCACGGCGCGGTGACGCCAGGTCCTGCGCGGAGCCCTGCGCCCCCAGCGCCCACGCGGTCATCTCGCCATCCGCCGCTCCTTCGGCGATATTGAAGAACTGCACCTCGCCCACGGTGGCGCTGCCCGGGATCAGCAGCGTAGGCCGCTGGGTGCCGGAAAGCTCTGCCCGCGCCGCCCCGGCCACCGTCGTCTGCGGTGAAAGCTGCTGTTCGGGGAACTGGAATTGCGCGCCATCGGGCGGTCGGCCCGCGATCACGGCGTAGTTCGCCGGCCGGTCTCCCGCGAGGTGGAAGGTGGCCTCGCGCTGCATCACGACTCCGGCCTGCTCGAAGCGCACCACCGGTTCGAAGCGGCCGTCGGCCAGAAGCTCCGCCTTGATGTAGCGCATATCGATCTGCTCGGGCTGCAGGTGGGTGATGGTGGCCGCCGCATCGCCACCTTCGGCGGAGATGATAGCGCGGTTGGGATCATCTTCGATCAGGAACGTCTCGCGCCGCTGCTGCAACTGTGCGTCGGAGTACTCGAACGCCGGACCGGGCTGCAGGTCCGCGAAGCGAATCTCCATCAGCGCGGCGACTTCCTCGGCACTGACCGCGCGGTCGAGCATTACGAGTTCGTCGCAGACGGCATCCGCGGCGACCGTCCAGCCTGGTCGCTTTTTCGGGGGGCGGCCGAGCACGCCGACGCGGAGAGGTGTCGCGGGCGGGAAGGCATCCTCGCCCCAGGTGGAGTAGACCTCCTCGCCATCGGCGTAGAAGCGCATGCCCTTCTGCGCGTCCCAGGTGAAAGCGATGTGATGCCACTCGCCGGCCTTCCACTCCCGGATCGCCTCGCCGAAGCTGAAGCCATGCCACTCCCCGTGGCGGTCAACCACCCAGTTGTAAAAGGCCCCGCCCTTGATGCCCGAGCGGATGAAGAAGTTCCCGTAGGTGTCCTCGACCGCGGAAACGGTCACAAGCCACGGCCCTGTCGAGTTGCTTCCGGAGCGGATCTCCGGGTCGTCGAGATCGTAGTGGGGCTGGAACCAGTACGCGAGTGTGCCGCGCTCACCGTAGAGGTGCCCGGTCGCGTCGTAGTTGAGCGCAGTCGCGCGTCCCTCCACCTTGCCAAGCTCGCGCTCCTTGCTGCGCTGGCAGAGGACCGCGCGGCCGAACCTGCCCTCCACGATGTCGGCGTTAACCAGGCTGGTCGGCTCGGCATCGCCCCTCGCCCACGCGGCCGTAACGCCCTCATCGAAGGGTGCGTAGAAGGTCACGCCGCGGGCCTGAAGCTCGTCCGGCCCGAGAGGTTGTGCGTGGGCGGCACAGGTGAGAGCGATGAGTGCGGCGGTGATGAAGGGCCGCATGACAGATGACTCCTTTGCGCGGCGGGGTACGAATGTTGTCATTCGGCGCGCATGACCACGATCTCCCGCGTCGCCGTCTCGCCGCTGATGACATCCCGGGCCGTGATCGTCCACTCACCGGACATGTTCAGAGGCAGGCGGAACTCCACGTTGCCCGTCCCGACCTCGGCAAGGGTGCTGCGCTTCCACGCGGGGACGACCTCTTCCCCATCGGTTAAGATCCAGTGCACGGCACGGTCGCCGGGCGTGCCACCCTCAACCGCGATCTCACATCCGACGTTGAGTGCCTCTCCGGCACGCGCCTCGCGCGGGCAGTCGATCGTGAGCCCCGTGACCCGGCGCGGGCCCAGCGCATACAGCCGCGCGATCCCCGTCGCGAGCTTCGTCTCAATGCGGTCGGTCTGGCCCAGGTACTCGCCTCCGCGCAGATCGCACACGTGCGCTTGCGCGGGCAGGTCGATGACGGCCGGGGTGAAGTCATCCTTATCGACACTGAGGGCGCCGATCCCGCGCGAACTCCGGCCGCCGAAGTAGCGCGGCAGCACGCCAAGGTAGCGGATGTCGCCGCGCTCGAACTGCACCACCTCAACGTAGCGTCGCGCAGAGCCGTCCGGATCGCGCACTATCGCGGGCGCGGAGACTCCGGTGTCCTCCAGCAGCGACTCGAAGAGCGCCTGCCACGCGGCGGCGGTCTCTTCATTGACGGAGTAGCGCTCAACGGTCTCCCCGGCCACCCCGGACGGCTGGAACTGGCGGTATTCGTCGAGCAGGAAGTCGCAGTCGATGCGCATGCCCCGGCCGACCTCAGTGCGAGTGATGGCATTCTCCAGTGCCGCAGGATCCAGCGGCGCGTCCCGATCCTCCCACCTGAGCGCCTCCACGTTCGTGTTGCCGCGAGGGCACCCATACTCGGTCAGCGCGCCTGATTCACCGAAGTGTATCACGGTGCCACCGGCCTGCGCGAACGCGTCCACAGCGGCGATCTCCGCATCCGACAATGCCAGTGAATCCGGCAGAATGAACACGCGATAGCCGCGTTCGGCCAGTGCGCCTCCCTCAAGCTGCTCGTGGGAGACGAAATCGTACTGCAGGCCGATGTCCTTTATCAGTTCGGAGGCCGATGTGAGGTTCGCCAGCGCGGGCCGCCCGAGCATCTTCGCGAGGTGGATGCTGCGCTGCGAGTAGTGCATCGCGATTGGCGCGGGCGGGCGCTCGGCCGTCAGCAGGGCCTTCGCGATCCCGGACTTAAGCTCCCGGGCCTCCTCGATCTGCCACCGGGCGCGGTTGGTCAGCGTCAGATCCGGGCGCACGAAGCCGTGGATATCGCCGCTTGAGGCCGAGTACAACGACACGCCCTGCATCCCGTTGAAAAGCTCGAGCCACGGGAAGTACCGCGCCATGACCTCGTTGGTGTCCGCGTAGTCGTAGCCGACGAAGCTCGTGATCATGTCACCGGGCTTCCGCCACGAGCGGGTGCACTGGCGCTGGAGGCCGTCGTAGAAGCTCAGGTGCGTCAGGGTGTTCATCAGCCGCCACCAGTCGAACCCGATGTAGTGCGCGGGATCGCGGGTGCCGGAGATTCCGAGGCGGTTGCGCGGATCGATCTGCTCGGCCTCTCTGCGCGCGGCCATCAGCGTGTCCGCGAAGATCCAGTCACCGAAGACGCGCTCCGCGAGCCTCTGCGGCAGTGGGGTCTCTTCGCCGAACTGCACGTCCTCGAAGCTCTCGACCCCCACGCCCCAGGCCGCATTCAGCGCCTCGATCTCTCCGTGGCGCTCGCGCAGCCACTCGCGGAAGGCGTCCAGCGTATGCTCGTCATCTCGCAGCGTGTAACCGCACTCATCGCCGACCGAGAAGTCGTACGCGCCCCAGTTATAGCCGCCCCTGATGCGCCCGCGGATCGTTTCGAGGAACTGCTCGCGGAATCCCGGTTCGGCCAGGTTCATCTGCTCGTATCGCTCGGCCAGCTTGAAGAAGATGCGGTGCATGTTCTCCGGGCAGGGCCTGATGTCATGGCGCGCGTAGGCGTTCGGCTGCCCGCCGATGGCGAAGTCCACGAGCAACTGTTCCTGGGCGTCAAGCATCCCGTCGCCCCAGTGGCGGAAGCCGGTGTACGAGCCGTATGATGCCCAGAGACCGACCTGATACTCCGAGAGGTCGTCCGGCAGTACGGTCGGCAGCAGGCGGTAGGCCTGGTCCACCACGCGCTCCCCGTCCATCAGGCGCACGTGCAGCATGCACGTGAGCGATCGCGAGAGATCTGTCGGGAGCGTCAGCGTGACCTTCCCGCCGGCATCCCGCTCCGCCACGCCCACCA
>CAZAHB010000330.1:0-4590 GCA_964484945.1 uncultured Armatimonadia bacterium
AAAAGCCCCTCGCGCAGAGCTTCGAGGACCTCGCGGAGATTGCGCACCTCAAGCGCGAGACCGGCCTGACCATCGGCACATTTTTGGAGTTGCGCCACGCGGATCTGTGGCAGCGCGTGAAGGAGATTATCGAGTCCGGTGAGATCGGCGAGGTCCTGTCGGCGAGGCTGATCGACCACGTCGGGCGCGACCACAAGCAGTTCTTCGGCCGGGCGGCGACGCGCAACCGCGAAGGCGTCGTGAGCCTTGTGGTGCAGAAGGGCGTTCACGCGCTGGACCTGCTGAACTGGTTCATCGGTTCATCGCCGCGCCGGATGCACGCGGTCGGTGGCTTGCGCTTCTTCGGCGGCGACAAGCCTGCCGACAGACACTGCCGCGATTGCCCGGAGCGCGAAAAGTGCCCGCATGCGCTGGAGGCCACAGGCGGCCTCGCGCGACCACCCATCGAGATCGAGCACGGTGATGACTTCTGCGTCTTCTCGGAGGCCTGCGACGTGGAGGACGTGACCTTCGCGAACCTCGAGTACGCATCCGGGGTGGTGGGGCAGTATGCTGAGGTGCATTTCGCGCCCTGGTACGGGATCCACTTCACGATCTACGGGAGCAATGCGCAGATGGATGTGGAGGCCAATCACGATACCGGGCAGGCGTGGATCGAGATCACCGAGCGCTACACCCGCGACCAGCGCCGCGAGCGCCCGACGAAGACCACCGGTCACGGAGGCGCCGACCCCGCGCTTATCGTGGACTTCGCCGAGGCCGTGCGCGAGGGACGCGAGCCGATCTCGGACTTGCGCGCGGGCTACGAGAGTGCGGCGATCGGCATCGCCGCCCGAGAGTCGATCGACACCGGTGCAGCCATCGACATACCGGATGTGGACGAACTCTGAGGGACCGTGAGAACAGGATGCGCCTCCCGCGGCCGCGGGAGGCGCAGGTGTATCAGCACAGTGAAGCGCGTCACTCAGCGCTGGCCGCGAATTCTTCGATGTCCACGACCTCGCCGCTCTCGCCCGACTCAACCATCGCCAGAGAGATCAGCAGCGCGTTATATCCGTCACGGTAGCTTGCCGCCGGTGCGAGGTCCACGCTGTCGTCGAGGCAGGCGGCCGCCCAGTGGCGGTAGAGGTCCTGGGTGAAGTCGCGGCCCTCGCCCGCGAACGCCGCGTTCCACGTGTCGCGGCCCTGCTCGCCGGGCATCGGATTCGGCCCGACGGCGTACTTCACGTTGTTGCCCTCGGCCACTGCGATGCCGTTGCGACCGACCACGTCGAGTCGCTGCGGGACACCGCCGCCGCCCATCGATGAGGAGATGATCCCGGCGGTGCGATCCGGGCCCTCGCCAAGCTGGATCTCGGCGCTCATGTAGGAAACAGCGCCCGCGTCCGCCCAGATGTCGCGGCTCATTGTCGCGAAGACTTTCTTCGGATTGCGGCCCGCGAGGAACGGGATCATGTCGATGTCGTGGCTGATGAAGTCCATGATCCCATCGAAGGGTTCGGGGCTGAGGTACTTGTCCTTGAGCATGCCCCGCTGGCGCGCGAAGATAATCTGCAGCGGGTCGATCTCCTCGCAAAGCTCTTTCATCTTGCGGTAGACCGGACCGAAGCGAAGCTGATAGGAGATCGCCGCTACGAGGCCCTGGTCCTCGACCTTCTCCACCATCTCGCGCGCCTCGGAGACGCTCGTCGCCATCGGCTTCTCGGTCACGAGGTGCTTGCCCGCCTCGATCACGGGCGTGGCCGTATCATAGTGGTAGGGCGTCTGCACGCAGATCCCGCAGCCGTCGATATCGTAGTCGGCGAGCAGGTCCTCGATGCTGCTCACCCACGGGACACCGAACTCTTCAACGATCGGCTCAGCGGCCTCCTCAACCATGTCACAGATCGCAACGAACTCGATGTTCGGCGCGTTCGCGATTGAGCGGATGTGGCTCATCCCGCGTCCGCCGGCCCCGATCATCGCAACTCTCAGTTTGTCCATGGTGCATTCTCCTCAATCCGGCACGTGTTTGCGGCGTAGCCTGCATGTGGGCGTATTCGACGCGACCGGGAATAGACCTTCCGGTCGGTGCGCACGGTAAGTGCATGCGTCATGGTCGGCGGTTCAATACGCCGGCCGCGTCCGCAGAATCCGCGTGCCCGGTCCCGGCACATCCACCTGAAGCTCCTCACACGCGGCGGCCAGGATCTCTCCGGTCGCCAGATCAATCACCCGCGTCGGCTCGTCGAAGGTCAGCGTCTCCGTGCGCGGCACCGCGGAGTGCAGGCCGATGAGGTTGCGGCTGACGTAGCATGGCTCGGAGCCCTCAACTCGTACCGCCACACCCGCATCGCGACAGATGCGCTTGAGCACAGTGGGGGAGAGGATCGGCGCCGCCGAGTAGACGCTGGTCCACCCGTCCATGCGTTTCACCGCCAGGCCGGGCTCACCGCCGTCGGCCCAGCGTCCGACCACCTCGGTGCCCACCTCATCGGGCACGAAGACCGGCCCGATCTCGATCTTCGGCTGCTGGTTCGCGCCCTCCGAGATGCCTTCCGCCCAGGGATGGTCGGGAGTAAGCTCGATCTCCCACGAGCGCATCTGCTGGATCTCCCGGAAGTCCATGCCGGTAAGCTGCGAGATGCGCGTGACGTCCAGATCCTCGGAGATGTATCCGGGAGCGTAGAACCAGGTGAGTGTACGGCCGTCGGATTTGAGCTGCTCGTCGATGTACGCCCGCTCCTCGTCCGTCATGTGGAAGCAGTTGAGGAAGAAGTAGGCCCGCATCTTCGGAACCCGTCCGGCCACCACATCATCGAGCAGATAGATATTCCACGGCGCCCCCACGCGCTCGAATGATGCCTTTTGCTTATACACGAGCCAGTACATCGCCTGGATTTGATGGCTCAGGTAGGCCGCCGGGGTGTCCTCATCGACCACGACCGCGATGCCGTTTTCATCGGGAGAGCGGTCCCACTCGACCCATCGGTCGGCCAGGTCGCGAAGCTGCCCGATCACCTGCGCCTGTCGCGGATCCCCGGAGATCCAGCCGCGGCTGAAGTCATACCAGCGCACCGCGAGGCCCTTCGTGCCGGCGCTGGCGAACGCGCGGCGAAGCTGGCTGACGGTGCCGTCAAGGTGGTCGGGAGCGCCGAAGCCTCGCTGACGCGCGCTGGTCACCAGGTGTGTGCGCAGATCAGTCTCCATGCCCCACAGCTTCCCGTGCGCCAGCGCGGAGCCGACTGCGCTCATGATCGTTGTGGGGTTGCCCACATCGCGCTGCGAGTAGTCCCAGGGGGAGATGAGGTAGTCGCACAGATCGGATTCGATGACATTCGACAGCGCCATGTGGCCCGAGTCTCCGGCCCGGCGCGCCCCGCTGAGCATAGTCGCAACGTAACCGTAGTACGTCCCCGCAAGCGCCTCTCCCGCGCTGGCGTCCTTGACGATCCGGAAGTAGTGCAGGATGGCGTCGGCCATCACATCCTGGTAGAAGAGGTAGAAGTCGATGACGTAGCGCCCGTTGCTCGGATCGCGGATGAGCATGTGGTCTGCTGCATCGCGCTCTTCGACAGACGGGATCGCGATTGTGTCGAAGGTCACCTCGGGCATCGCCCACGCCTCGCGCAACGCGTCCTCTGAATCGTAGCGCTCCCGGACCCACTCGCGGAACGCAGCCTGCATCGGCTCCGAGTAATCCGTCGGCTCATGCTGGCCAACCGAGCCCCAGTGCTGCCACTCGTAGGAGACACCGGAGGCGACCAGGTAGCCGATTACGCGCGTCGAGTACGGGGCCGAGCGGCAGTGCTCCACGAAGCGCCGCACGGCCTTGCCGATCTGCTCGCGCCACACCGGCGACGCCAGCGAGATCGCGCGCCCTGCGTGGTGGTAGATGCCGACATCCGTGGAGCCGGATTCGGTTCGGGCAAGCTGGTCCTCGTGCTCATCCAGCCACCACTGGTGATGGCGCCCGGAGACGGTGAACGTGGGGATGATCAGTGCCTTGGGATCATGGATGAGCAGCTTCGAGACCTCGGCGTCCCAGGCGGTGTAATCCCACTCACCGGGGCCCTGCCAGCCGATCTCATCATCGTGCAAGAAGTAGATGTGCACTCCGGCAGAGGCCATGTTCTCGATGCGCTCAGCGCCGGCCTCGGTCTCGTTGTAATGCATGAAAGAGTGCGGCTTCCCGTCGATCATCAGCGTCGGGATTCCGTTGTATTCCTCGACAGTCACCGTTGGACGCTGCTCGGGCATCTGAGAGCCGCGCACGGTGACCTCAGCGACCACGGCATCCTCCTGCTGCGCGTACTTCATCTTAGGGAAGCCCAGCAGCAGCGAATATGTCCCGGGCTGTACGAAGCGCGAGAGGTCAGCGGTGATCGGACCGATCCGCACACCGATCTGCTGCCCATTGTCATTGAGCGCAGGCTTCGTCACCCGATTGACTTTGCGCGTCCAGCACAGGTACTCCTCGCCATCACGCAGCAGCGCCATCCGCACGGGGTTGTCCTGTGCGGTCTTCGGAAGCCGCGAGACGACCGCGGATACCTTCAGCCGACCGCCGGCCGTGACCTGGGGCGGGATATCGGCGCTGATCAACTCAAT
>CAZAHB010000331.1:0-4481 GCA_964484945.1 uncultured Armatimonadia bacterium
AAAGAAACCGCCCTCCCCCGCTTGCTTCGCAAGCTCCCCCTCCCGCAAAGAACTTTGGATATGCGCAGCAGGTGGGTCGCCCTGGTTCGATACAAAGTCCGCAGCGCCCGGATTGCAGGGGGGGCGCATCAGAATCTAAGGGTTGACCCACAACGTGTCGGCAGGCCGGGCCTCACCCCCTGCGATACACGACATCGCCGGCGGGACGAGGGGGGAGAACGACAAACGCGCGCTGTGAACGCAACCCGTAATCGTTGATACAGACCCGATTGCAGGGACACACGGTACGCGCAGCGAATCGCAGCGAGGGCCTCAACAGGACTGAGCCACCGCACCGTGAATCAAGAGGAGAGACCATGCCAATCACGATCGATGTACATGTTGAGCCAGAGGGTGAGGGGCTGGATCTGCCCGCCTATGCCACCGAGGGCTCGGCGGGAATGGACCTTCGCGCCGCAATCGAAGAAAGTAAGACACTCGAGCCGGGAGAGCGGGCGCTGATAAGCGCCGGATTCTCCATGGCGCTGCCCACAGGCTATGAGGCACAGGTGCGGCCGCGCAGTGGGCTGGCGCTGCGCCACGGTGTGACGGTGCTCAATACGCCGGGGACGATCGACAGCGACTACCGCGGCACGGTCGCGGTAATTCTGGTGAACCTTGGGGACGAGCCGTTCGTGATTGAGCGTGGGGAACGGATCGCGCAGATGGTCATTGCGCCTGTAACGCGCGCGGAGCTGCGTCAGGTCGATGAGCTGAGCGGTAGTACACGAGGGGATGGTGGCTTCGGCCATACCGGCCGGGGCTGATGGACGCGAGAACAATGAGAGGTGTGGTTGTGTTGAGCAGACGTGCAGCATTGGTGATGATCGCGGCGCTTGCCGCACTGGCGCTGATGGCCGGATGTAGCAGGGATGGGGCGGTTGACGAGACGGTGACGGTGCCCGAGGCGGACCAGGTGTGGACAGAAGAGACCGAGACACCGCAGATCGAGGAGACCGAGCCGGGGAAAGAGGCCCCCGATTTCACCGTGGAGATGGTGGATGGCGGTGAGAAGAGCCTGTCCGATTACGAGGGCAAAGTCCTCGTAATCGACTTCTGGGCCACCTGGTGCAAGTCATGTGTGAAAGAGCTGCCCGACTACCAGAAGCTGTATGAGAGTTGGGACCACGAGAAGGTGGCGTATCTGGGGATGTCGCTGGACGGCGACCGATCGCGCGTGAAGGCGTATCTGCAGACGAAGCCTGACCTGACGCTCCCGATGGGGATACCGGGTGAGGATATCGTGGATGCCTACCTGCCCAAGCGAGCGATCCCTGCCTCGCGGGTGATCGACCAGGAGGGCATCGTGCGCTACGAGTTCACCGGCCCGGCCACCGACAAAGTCGAGGAGGCCGTGCGGAGGCTGCTTGAGGACGGGGGCGAAGGGAACAGTGAAGAGTGAAAAGTGAGAGGGAACGGCGACGGCATACCGTCCCCGCGTAGTCTACGTAGCGGGGTGAGGCAACCCGTGCGACCGGACGCCTCTCACGAAGGCCTTTGGGCTTCGGTCGTCGAAGACACGCGGGGATGAGTGAGTCAACTGACGGTCAATCGACCCGGGCCGCCGGATTCGCGGCGGCCCTTCTCTGCGGAGCGGTCATGGGCATCTCGTGGCCGCTGCAGAAGTTCGTGCTGGCGCAGGATGTGATCGGCCCGGCGGTGCTGCACTGGCTGAACGTGGCCGGGCTGTTTGCCATCATGGCCCCGATCTACCTGATCCGCCACAAAGGCCGGCTGCGCTACCCCGGGTTCTCGGCGTGGTGGCTGCTGCTTTTCGGCGCAGTGGCGAGTGTCATGCACTTCTGCCGCAAGTGGGGCCTGGGGGAGACCACCTCGACAACCGCCGCGGTGGTTGAGCGCTCCGAGGTCGTCTTCGTCTTCATCTTCTCCTACCTGATACTGCACAAGCGCGTCAGGCCCATCGGCTGGATCGGCACAATCCTGGTGCTTTACGGCACGATCAGCGTGGCGCTGGTGGGTGCGACGGAGCTGAACTTCAATCCGCTGGGAGTGGCCGCGTTTGCGGTCGTGGGCCTGACTATCGCGATTAACGCGCTGCTGATCAAGACGAAGTTCACCGGGATCCCCAACGAGCTTATTATCATCGGCAGCATGGCTGTGCAGCTTGTGGTGTTCAGCGCGGTGGTGCCGAGCGCGGGGATGCTCGGTGAGGTCGCGGCGCTGGTGGATGCCCCGCTGGTGATGGGGCTGGTAGCGCTGGGCTCGGTCGTGTGGGGCGTGCGCCTTGCGATATACTACTACGCGATGAAGGCCGCGCCCATGTGGGCGGTGCGGATGCTGACGCTGACGGGACTGCCGGTGGCGACGCTGGCGGACGTGCTGGTGCTGGACCTGCCGGTGACCGGCACGCATGTTATCGGACTGGTGGCGGCGATGGCGGGAGCGGCACTGGTGATACTGGCGGAGCGCGGCGAGGACATCGAGGACGTGCAGAACGGAGAAGCGCTGTGACGGAGCGGGGAGGCGGGCTCTGTGTCAAAGTTAAGGGATTCGAGCTATCATGACAATGAATGCGGGCCTTCCGGTCCGGGTCGGGCGAAGGCTCGCCCGACCTCCGAACGACGACCCACTCGCTGCGCGCCCCCTCACTTTGTTCCGGGTGCAACGTGAGGGCCGCCGCTTCTGACGACACGCAACGCGCGTGCTCATTCTGTAGCGAGATTCAGGTCGCTTCGCCGAGCCGCGAATTGCTTGATATGAATGGAAGCCCGTCCTGTCAACGGCTGCGAATGACGCCGAATTGGCCGTAGCTACGAAGCACGCGGGAGTACACGATGCGTATTGACCAGCAACCACGATGGCGACGGATGGCCGGATACATCGCTGCGCTGTTTTCTGGCGTGGTTATGGGGCTGTCATGGGTCATCTTCAAGGTTGAACTGAACCTCGAGGCCCTCGGGCCGGCGGATGTCAACTGGCTGAACATGATCGGCGTGGCCCTGATCATCTGGCCCACCTACCTGATTCGCCATCGCAAGAACCTGTTTCCGCGCGACAAGCCCTACCGGTGGCTGGCCCTGTTCGCGGTCTTCGCCGCGGGGATCTTCTACCTGCGCAACATCGGCGTGGACCTGTGCGGTGCCACCACCTCGGCCATCGTCAGCCGCGCGGAGACCGGCTTCGTCTTCATACTGTCCTACGTGGTGCTCAGCCAGGCCGTCAGCGGGCTGGGCTGGTTCGGCACACTGGTGCTGATTGCCGGCGTGCTGCGGACCGTTGGGATCGGCGGCGCGGCGCTGCAGTTCCCGGTGGGCGGTGTCGTGGCCCTGATAGCGGCGGCGCTGCTGATCGCACTGAACGCGGTGATCATCTAGACGCAGTTCAACCATGTGCCCAACGAACTGGTGGTCCTCGCCAGCGCCACGATCCAGACACTGATCTTCTCCATCGCGGTCCCGACGCTCGTGGGCCTGGAGGGAATCCAATACGTCCTCGCCAATCCGCGGTACCTGGGGCTGATCGCGCTCGCGTCGCTGGGGATCGCGGGGAACCTCTTCCTGTACTATTACGCGATGAAACGGGCACCGATGTGGGCGGTGCGGGTGCTGGCGCTGATCTCGCTTCCCGCGACCGTCGCGGGCGACTACCTGATCCTGAATGAGCCGATCACCACGAACGCGGTGCAGGGCATGCTGCTGGTGATGGCGGGGGCTGTCATCGTTATACAGGCCGGGCGCCGACAGAGGAAGAGTGAAAAGTGAAAAGTGAGAAGGGAACTGCAAACGACCGCTGGCGCGATGAGTTCCCCGTCAAAGATGAACTGATCTACCTCAACCACGCGGCCGTCTGCCCGCTGCCGAAGCGCACCGCGGGCGCCGTCTCGGCCATGGCCGCTGAGTACCGCGACCGCGGGTCATGGGACTATCCGCACATTATGGAGACCGTCCGCCGCGGCCGCGAGCGCCTCGCCGACCTCATCGGCGCCAGGCCCCACGAGGTCGCTTACGTCAAAAACACCACCTCCGGATTGATGCTCGCCGCCGAAAGCATTCCCTGGCGTGAGGGCGACAGCGTGGTCGTGGCCGACATCGAGTTCCCCGCGAACGTCTACCCCTGGCTGAATCTTCAGCGCAAAGGTGTCGAGGTCCGCACGTTCGAGGCCCCCGACGACCGAATCCTCTCCGTGGACGACTACCGCGCCGCATGCGATACCACCACCCGCGCCATCGCCGTAAGCTGGGTGCAGTACTCCACCGGCCAGCGCATGGACGTGGCCTCGCTGGCGGAGATCGCGCGGGAGGTGGGCGCATACCTGGTCGTGGACGCGATCCAGGGCCTCGGCGCGCTGCGCTGTGACGTGGGGGAGATGGGTGCGGATGTGCTCTGCGCCGACGGCCACAAGTGGCTCCTGTCGGTCGAGGGTTGCGGGCCGATGTTCGTGTCAGACCGCATCATCGGTGACCTGGAGCCCTTCTGGCGCG
>CAZAHB010000332.1:0-4439 GCA_964484945.1 uncultured Armatimonadia bacterium
GGCCGTACCGGAATGGCGATGGCCTCGGCGGGCAAGCAGGGCACGAAGTATCACTACGGACCGGTCCTCACCGGCCACGTGCAGTCGCCGTATGCGTACTGCTACCGCTGCCCATACGATCTGGAGCCTGAGACCTGTGATTTCAAGTGCCTGCAGATGCTCGACCTCGTGGTGAAGACGCAGACCACCGGCGACATCGCCGCGGTCATCACCGAGCCATACCAGGGCGGTGCGGGCTTCATCTTCCCGCCGGATGGCTGGCTCAGCGAGCTTGAGAAGTGGTGCCGCGAGCATGATGTGCTGTTCATCCTCGACGAGGTGCAGTCGAGCTTCGGCCGCACCGGGAAGATGTTCTACGCCGAGCACGAGGACCTGCGGCCGAACTTCATGCCGATCGGCAAGGGCATCGGCTCGGGCATCCCGACATCGTGCCTGATGACCGAGCAGCGTATCATGGACGCATTCGACCGGGGTGAGGCGTCCTCCACCACGGGCGGCAACCCGGTCTCCTGCGCCGCGGCGAACGCGGTGCTGGATATCTTCGAGGAAGAGCACCTGGTCGAGAACTCCGCGAAGATGGGCGCGTACATGAAGGGCCGCCTGCAGCAGATGCAACAGAAGTCGTCCTACGTAGGCGACGTGCGCGGCCGCGGCCTCGTGATGGGCATCGAGTTCGTGAAGGATAAGGAGACGAAGGAGCCAGCCCCCGACATCATGTGGGAGGTCATCGACACCTGCGCGACCGAGGGGCTGTGCTGCGGTTCAGTGGGCTTCCACGGCAACGTGATCCGCGTGGCGCCACCGCTGGTCATCAGCCAGGACGCCGCGGAGAAATCCTGCGACATCATGGAGAGCGTGGTGCTGGGGCTGGAGTAGGCCTCGGGAGCCGGGAAAGGGCACGGACCCGTTCGCAGTTTCCGTTAGCTCGCAACCCGTCGCTCGCAGCCCATCGCTTCTCCGAAGGAGACAAAAATGCCAAACGAGTACATACAAGCTGCACCTGAACTGCGCGATTACGCGATCGAGCTTCTGTCCGATCTGATCGCTTTTGAGTCCACCGCCGGTAATGAGGGCCCGGCCATGCGCTACATGCACGATCGCATGGAGGAGGTCGCCGACGAGGTGGAGTACGTCCCGGTCACCGAGGACATCAAGAATGACCCGGATTACTCCTACCCCGTGGTCACCAGGTACGGGGACCGCCCGAACGTCCGCGCCGTCCGCAAAGGCACCGGGGGCGGAAAGTCCGTGATCCTCAATACCCACCTCGACGTTGTCCCGCCCTCCTCAGGCCACGAGGACCCCTTCAAGGCCCGCCTTGACGATGGCGTCATCCACGGGCGCGGCGCCTGCGACGCAAAGGGCCAGGCGACCACTGTCTGGCTGCTCTTCAAGCTGCTGGATGACCTTGACATTCAGCTTGAAGGCGACCTCATAGCCCACCTCGTCATCGAGGAGGAGATCGGCGGCAACGGCTCCGTCGCGATGGCCCGCTACGGCGACACCGCCGACGCCTGCGTGGTCCTCGAGCCCACGAACTTCATACTGCTGCCGCAGGTGCGTGGCGCGGTCTGGTTCGATGCGACCGTCTACGGACAGGCCGGCCACTCCGGCATGCCCGGCGGCACCGTCAGCGCGCTCCTGAAGGCGACGAAGATCATCGACATCTTCACGGAGTATCACGACCGCATCCTTGACGAGTCGCGCGGGCACTACCCGATGTTTGACCAGTTCGAGAACCCGATGCCGCTGACGGTGGGGCAGCTTGAGGCCGGCGACTGGCCCGCCCAGGCGCCGCGCCGCGCGAATCTGAAAGGCGTCCTCGGCCTGCTGCCCGGCCGCACCAAGGAGCAGGTCATGGAGGAGATGGAGGCTGCGGTGCGCGAGTCCGGCGACGAATGGCTGGCCGATCCGGAGAACTTCGAGATCGAGTTCACCTATCGCCATGACGCGAACGTCATCCCGCCCGATCACCCGGTGGTAGTGGCGCTGCAGGATGCGGTGCAGAGCGCGGGCAAGGACGGCGACATCTCGGCGATGACCGCCTCCTGCGACGCGTGGCTGTACAACAATCAGCTTGAGATACCGACGGTTGTCTTCGGCCCCGGCGACCTGGGTGTGGCACACTCGGATCAGGAGCAGATCCCCGTGCAGGAGATGCTCGACGCGGCCGCCACGCTGGGCACATTCATGGACGGGTTCTGCCGCTGAGGGCCTCTCGGACTGTGACACGCCGAAACTACCTCTCGTACCTGGGCATGACAGCCCTGCTGTCTCTGCTGTCCGGTCTCGGGGGGCTGCTGTGCGTGATAGCTCTGATTGTAACGCTGCCGATTCTGCCGGCCGCGCAGCTCTGTGCATATCGCCATCATATGCGTCAATCCTGAGCGCGGGACGCTCCGCTGGAAGGGCCTTACCCCCGGGCGGCGAATAGTCATTCAGTCACCGGCTGTCGCAATGCCAGTTCCTGCTGGTCCGTGGGAGGGCGATTTGATTGAACCGCGATGAGGCCGTCTGGTACTACAGACTCGGCGAGCAGACTCTCGGGCCTGTCCCATGGTCGGAGATTGAAGAGCTGACCCGCGATACCATGGACGCCGACGATTTGCTCGTGGCGCGTGGGGGAGATCCGTCGTGGACGACCGCCGCCGAGGCTGTAGAGGCACATCCGGAACTTACCACGGCGGCTGAGGAGCCCGAACCGGAGCAGGACGAAGACTGGCAGCTTTTCGAGGAGGACGAGACCGAAGAGGGGCCGGTTGTGCTGGAGGAACCCGGCGATCAGCCCTCAGGCGCCGCTGAAGATGTCCTTGACCAGGCCTCCAGCACGCGCGATACCGGGCGACCGGTAGTCACGGCGGGAGCAGGTTTCGAGCCCGACCACGGAATCGGCCCGTGGCTCAACCAGGCCTGGCAGATGGTGATCGAAGATATCTGGGCGTGGATCGGCGCGATGCTTCTTCTGATGGTGATCAGCCCTCTCACGCTGGGGATCGCCACCCCGCCGCTGATGACCGGACTGTACATGATGGCCCTCAAGCGTTTCCGGGGCAAGCCTGTAAACGCGGGCGATGTATTTGGCGGCTTCAGCCGTTTCTTGCCCGCATGGGGCCTGATGCTGCTGATGTCGGTCCCGGCGCTGCTGATTATGGCACCAGCCATGATCCTGTTCGCGATCCCTGCGATGCAGGCGGAGGCGGGCGGGAACTTCGAAGACATCGCGGTCGGCTACGGCATGGGCATTCAGCTTCTCATGCCACTACTTTGGCTGGCAGTCCTCGCGGTGCAGACGATCTTCTTTTACTCATGGGTGCTTGTCGCTGACGGTTACGGCGCCTGGGAGTCGGTCACGATGTCATGGGAGAAGGTCCGGGAGGAGTTCTGGTCCTATCTCGGCATGTAGCTGCTGCTGTCAATCATAGCGAGCCTCGGCAGCTACCTGTGCTATATCGGAATGCTGGTCACCTATCCCCTGCAGCCGTGCGCCCAGGTGGCGGCCTACATGTGGCACTTCCGACGGACCTGATGTCTCAGGCAGGACGCACAACAAAGCGAAATTGACGAAATGGAGCGAATACGATGCTTGCACTGCAGAAGGTTGAGAAGGGCGTAGGAAACATCGAGTTGCGGGACGTCCCCGAGCCCGAGCCGCAACCGGGATGGGTGAAGATCGAGGTTAAGGCCGCGGCGGTGTGCGGCACCGACATCCACATCCGCCACGACAAGTTCCCCTATTGGCCGCCGGTCACGCTCGGCCACGAGTTCTCCGGCGTCATCGACGAACTGGGTGAGGGCGTTGAGGGCTGGGAGGTCGGGGACCGGGTGGTCGCCGAACCGCATACCCTCGCATGTGGGGAGTGCTGGCTGTGCCGGCAGGGGCAGGTGCAGATTTGCGAGGAGAAACGCTCACCCGGGTGGGGAATCGACGGCGCGTTCGCGAAATACGTAGTGATGGAGAGCAAGCTGCTGCACGCGCTGCCCGACAGCGTCAGCTTCGAAGCGGGCGCGCTGGTCGAGCCCACCGCAAACACCGTCCACGATGTCGGCGAGCGCGCTACCGTCGAGCCGGAGGACACTGTGGTGGTGCTTGGGCCCGGGCCGATCGGGCTGCTCGCCGCGCAGGTGGCGAAGGGCGCGGGCGCCCGCGAAGTTATGATCGTGGGCACACCGGCGGACGCAGAGATGCGCCTGCCGACCGCCGAGAAGCTCGGCATCGACCACGTCGTCAACCTCGGCGAGGAGGACCCGGTTGAGATATGCAATGAGCTGACCGGGGGGCGGGGCGCGGACCTGGTGGTCGAGTGTTCCGGCGCGGCCCCGGCGATCAACCAGGCGGTCGAGCTTGTGCGGAAGAAGGGACGCATCTGCGTGATCGGCATGACCGGCGCCGACAGCATCGATTTCACGTGGGATGACGCAATCTTCAAGGGCATCGATGT
>CAZAHB010000333.1:0-4322 GCA_964484945.1 uncultured Armatimonadia bacterium
AAGATCGAGCTTCCCGACAGCGTCATGACCGCCAACGGCTGGGAGGCGACGCCGCTCGTGCTTGACGGGGCTGAGGCCGAGGGCTGGCTGAACATCACGCGGGAGCTTTCCGGAATCGAAGCGAAGCTGCACAATGTGATGGCCCGGGACCGTCGGGGCAAGATCCAGCTTCTGCAGTACAACCCCATCCACGAGCCCGAACGGGCCACCTTCGGGCCGAAAGTTCCGATCGACCTCGACCGCGATGCGATCTTCGGCCTCGCGGCGTACTACCTCTGTGCGGGCGATTGCACCTACTACGGCTACGGCCGCCACCCGTACGGGTTCGCGACCACGTGGTACAACGAGGCCGCGGATTTCGACATCGGCCGCCCGCAGGGGCACTATGAGAAGATCGTGATCGACCGCAGCGAGGATGTCGAAGGGGAGAATCTGCTGCCCAACGGTGACTTCGAGATCGACAAGGACGGGGACGGACGTCCCGATGAGTGGGAAGTCGCGCCGCCACTGGTCTTCGACGAGGAGATCAGGCATTCGGGCGAGCGGTCGGTGCGCATCGACAGCGACACCATCACGATCAACAACTTTTCAAAGGGCTGGGTGGAACTGAAGCCGAACACCACCTACACGCTGAGCGGGTGGATGAAGACCGAGGACATCGAAGGCGGCCACGGCGCGCAGATCTACCCGTACGAGTTCGACGACGCTCAGGGCGCATCGATCAGCATCGTCATGCGCGGGACGAACGACTGGACGCCCGTCAGCCAGGTCTTCCGTACCGGCGATGACGGCCACGGGCGCATCACCTTCCGCGTTTACGGGTCTACCGGAACGGCGTGGTTCGATGACCTGCGCGTGGTGGAGGGAGCGGTGGCGCCTCAGGTGCTGCTCACGCGGCGCTTCAGCAACGCGCTCGTGCTGGTGCGGCCGGCGGTCCCGGCCCTTGGCTGGGGCGATGACACCGCGATCGAGTATCCGCTGGATGCCGCGTATCGCCCGCTGCAGGCAAACGGGACGCTCGGCGACGCAACTGAGGTCGCGCGGTTGCGCCTCGGCGAGGCGGCGATCATGGTGCCGGGAGAGTGACGCGTCGCGGCGTCGCAATGCCGTTCAGGAGAGGCGGCGGCCCTCGCACCGATCCCCGAGCGAAGCGAGCGGGTCGTGCGGGGCGGGCGCCCGCTGTCGTGTAGCGGTGTGAGGAAGCTTCCGTGCCCGCCCGCTGTTATCTCCACGCGCCGCAACCGCCGCGCCTGAGATGACGCGCAAGCAACGAGGATAACCCAATGTATGACCTGAACCCAAACGCAATCTACGCCTTCGACGACGCCCTCGCGGACGATCGCTGTCGCGCGCGCATCGAGCGAATGCTCGGCGCGATCGGCCGCAGCACGACGGACGCGATGGTCGCCGGCGCCGATGACATCCCGCGCATGGTCCAGCAGGCCGAGTGGCTCAGCTCCCGCCTCCGCCAGGGCGTGCACGATGAGCACACGGAGCCGGATCTCGTCTTCACGCGCTGGAATCGCAATGGCGACGCCGATCTGGACGCGATGCTCGCGCGCTGCCCGGAGGGCACGCCCGGCTCGCTGGTGCGCGATATGCTCGGGCTGCGCGAGTCGCAGTGGGCCAGCGATCGGCCCGGGCGCGTCTGTCGCCCGCGCTGGCAGTTCGACACGATCTACGGCTGCCCACACGGCTGCGCGTACTGCTCCGGGGGGAAGGTCGCTGTGATCTTCTCCAACGTAGAGGAGTACATCGAGCACGCCGTGGCGCCGACCGTCGAGTCGAACCCGTGGCAGAAGGTCTTCATGTTCAACTCCTGCCTCACCGATATCCTCGCCTTCGAGCCGGAGTACGGGCTGGTGCAGGGCCTCGCCGACTACTTCAGCGGCACGCCCGATCAGTGGCAGCTCATCCACACGAAGAGCGCGAACGTCCAGTTCCTGCTCGACGAGCCCCTTGACCGCACGATCTGCCTGTGGAGCATGACCTCCGACACGGTGAGTCGCGAGATCGAACCGGGGTCGGCGACCACCGCCCAGCGCATCGAGGCCGCGCGCAGATGCCGCGAGGCGGACTATCCGGTCCGGGTGAAGTTCAAGCCGATCGTGCCTGTCCGCGGCTGGCAGGATGAATCGCGAGAGATGATCCGCGGGGTGATGCAGCAGGCGCGACCGGAGACGATCGGGCTGTGCTTCGTGGCGTGGATGTCGGCCGAGGAACTGGAGCGAATCATCGATCCTGCAATGCTGGATCCGCGTTTCGTCGCTCAGATGCGCGATTCGGCCGAGGAGATGCGCGGCGTGCGCGCAGGACCCTTCCCGCACGATCTGCGCGCGGAGGTGTATGACTTCTACTTCCGCGAGATCCGGCGCTACGACGCTGATGTGCCGGTCTACCTGTGCACCGAATCGCGCCAGATGTGGGAGCAATTCGCGCCGAAGCTCGGTTTCGGGGCGCGGGATTATCCGTGTGGCTGCGGCCCACAGAGCCCGCCCGGAACGCGGCGCGTGGACGATCCGATGGGCCCCGAGGGCGGTCACGATCACTCCGCGGCGACGTAGAGCATGGAGGCCACGATGAACCTTCGGCAGGCGATCTGGATGCTGACGATACTGCTCATTCCGGCGACCGTGCAGGCGCAGGAGACCCCTGAGAATATCGCTCAGGGCGCGGAATATCAGCTTCTCACGCGTCGCAGCTACGGGGGCACCCGTCAGAGCGATCTCACGATTCTGACTGATGGCTCGTGGCGCGGGGGCTTCTGGACGCGCGACAACACGATGGCCTGGCGCGCTACGCGCGGCTCAACCGCCGAGGTGCTCGTGGACCTCGGGGCGGTGGAGGCGATCTCCGGATTCTCGGTGGCATCGGTGCATGGCCGGGCGGCTCATCCGCCGAAGGTGACGGTCCGGGTGGGGCAGAGTATGGACCGCCTGCATACGGTGACGTCATGGGATGCCGGCGAGGGCCTGGAGGTGCGTCCTGACGACTTCACGACCGTCCTCTCGCGCAGTCCGGACGTCCGCGCGGCCGGCAGGTACGTCCTCATCTCGATGTCGCAGCCTCCCGAGCGCCCCGGCGGCTCTCCACGGTCGGGTCTGATATGCGTGACGGAGTTGATGGTCCACCCGGGCGATTTCGACACCGGTTCGGTGCAGATGGAGGGCGAGGCGATTGCCCTGCGGGCGTACATGGAGGCGAAGGACCCCTTCAGCGAGATACCGCCGGTCAGTACCGAGGTCGAGACGCCGCATATCGACTGGGCGCCAGACCCGGCCGGGGGCCGCCCGGACGTGCTGACCGTGGTGACGTACACCTGCGGCCGCGATCCGGTTGAGCTGCAGCAGCGCATGGGCATCGATCAGCGCATCTTCTCGCTGCTCAGGCAAACCCCGCGCATGAGCTACTTCCGCACCCGCGATCTGCTGGATGAGCTTGCGAGTACGCCGGATGTGCTGCTGCTGGCGGGCATTGACTGGGAGGTTCTGCGCCCTGAGGCCCGGGCACGCATTGCGGAACTGGTGCGCGGAGGCATGGGGATGCTGCTGGTCCATCCCACTGGCGTCCCCGAGGAGCTTCGTCAGGCACTTGGCTCGCTGCCTGAGCGCGCATTCCCGGTCATCGACTCACCCCTCGACGCAATGCCCTTCCCGCTGCTGGAGGACCTGCGCGACGGTGCCTTCGGCCAGGTGCGGGCCGGAACGATCGGCGAGGGCCGCGTCGTTGCGTGGCGGTATGAGAACCCGCGCGGGGAGCGCTTCGTGCAGAGGAACTCGGCGCTGTGGCCGCAGATTCCGAGCGGGCACAATGAGCCGGAGGACTTCCCCGTGTGGGAGCTTTACGCCGCGCACCTTGCGAAGATGGTCCGCTGGGTGGCGCGGGGCGAATCTCCGGCGTCCCTCGGGCCGGTCGAGGTCCAGCGGGCGGATGCCGGGGGTATCTCGCTCCGGGCGCCGGTGCAGGGCCAGGCGGTGGACGGAGCGCGCCTGCGGGGGCTGCTGGTGGACGAGCACGGCCATGAGATCGCGTCCACCACGTCCGCACCGCCCCTGCTGAGCTTCGAGCGACCGCTGCAGACGGGATCGCACTGTGTCATCACGTGGCTGGAGGATCCCGAGGCGCGACAGCTTGACTGGCGGGCGGTGCTGGTGGAGATCGGCGGACCGCGCATCACCGAGGTCGCACTCGACCGCGAGCGCTACGAACGCGGCGACGAGATATCGCCCACGATCCGCTGCGAGGGCGCCGGTGGACTGATCGTCCGCGCGGAGTTGCGCGATCAGTGGGACGGCCTGGTGGGCGTGGCGGGGCGGGATGCC
>CAZAHB010000334.1:0-4308 GCA_964484945.1 uncultured Armatimonadia bacterium
CGCGTTCGCAGCACAGGCGGACATGACGCAACAGGAACCCACCGCCGCTTTGCAGGAAGCCGGCAAACTGGCGGAGGCCGCGGATGTGGCCTGTGAGTGGGCGCGGCAACAGCCGGGTAGCATCCCCGCCCTTCGCCGGTGTGCGGAGCTTGCGGCTGAAACCGGCAGGTACTCGCGCGCCGAGCAGGCGCTGCGCTCGCTGCTGTTTTACTCTCCGAACGATGCACACATGCTCACCATGCTCGGCCGCGTACTGCTTGACCAGGGGCGCTATGCCGAAGCGCGCGAGCAGTTCGAAGCCGCGATCCACGTCTCCGATCACCCGGCCGCGGCGTACGCCGGACTGGCGCGGGTGGCGGTGTACGACTCGGAGAGCCCCGGCGATGTGCTCAGCGCCGCCGAAGTTGCCCTTGCCGTCGCTCCCCGACACGCTCCCGCGCACGCGGCGATGGGTGCAGCGCTCCGACAGCTTGGACGTCTCGACGCGGCCGTGGAAGCATTTCAGCGCTCACGTGAGATCGATCCGGGATACGCACCCGCGACATTCGGCCTCGGGCTGACGTGGACGATCCAGGGGAAGCACACGCCCGCGCGCAGAGCGTGGGAACGCTTCGTTCAGATGGAGCCCTTCGCGCCGGAAAGCTGGCTGTTGCAGGAGCGGCTCGTGATCACCGGAGTGCAGGAGATCCTCGATCGGGCCTACGACGCCTGCTACTCTCCTGACGGGCAGCATATCGCCTACCGTTCCCGCGGCGAGGGTGGATGGGGGGTGTACGCGATCCCCGCCGAGGGGGAGCCACGCGAAACCCGCCTGTGGACCACCAGCGAGCGTATGCAGTCGCTGGCATGGGGGCCGAACTCTTCGCAGATCGCCGTCTCTGTGCTCGTACGCAAGCAGACCGAGGACGGGGAGAAGCGCTGGACACGGAAGCTCTACGTGGTGCCGATCGACGGCGGCGATGCGAAGATGCTGCTCGAAGATCGCTACCTTAGGGAGATCGCGTGGAATCCGGCGACCGGCCGCATCGGAGCGCGGCACTACGAGCGCGGGGAGGGCTGGGCGGTTCTGGAGATCGATCCGACCTCCGGCGAAACCGAGCGCGTGAAGGGAACGAAGGGCGGCACCGTCTACTACAGCCCGAAATGGAGCCGCGACGGCTCCGTGATGTTTGCCGCAGCCCGCACCGACCGTCTGCCGGACGGGTCATTCGCGTACGATCTCATGGTCGGCTCGGCTGATGATTTCAGCAACGCAAAGGCCATCCACCGGCTCGAAAGTCTCCCCCGCGGCCCGGCATTCACCCCGGACGGCTCCGCGATCGTGTTCGCCCGGCCGGGCCCGGTCAGCGGCCGGTTGAACGTGTGGGCCCTCCCCGTGGACGGCTCACGCGAGCCGGTGCTCATCGATCACATGGCCGGAACCTACGTGACGCCCAGTTTCAGCCCGGATGGCCGGCACATGCTCACCTCGCGCGAGACCATGCTGGCCAGGGCGACGCTGGCGGGGCTGGGAGAGTAGGTGCGCCACCCCGCGACGGCCGCCCACCATCGTCACCTCATATCACCTCAAGGAACCGCTGCGCGTCATCCGCCCGCGCGGTGTTGTTAAACATCACCCACGTGTCAGATTCACCCTCGTACATCTCCAGCAGGTTCCTCGTCCCGCCCCCTGCAGCCGGAGGAGAAGGAGCCGGCCGTGTCGAATCGACCCGGCAGCCGATCAGGAATCGGGAGGGGCTGTGAACGCATGTGGACGCGAAATCTGTGGCCGACGGCGGCAGTGGCGCCGGGACTGGCGACGTGTTCGGCAGCGGCCGATGATCCACCGAGACCGGTGGTAAGCATCGATGGTGAGGACTTCCACATCAACGGGACACCCACGTACGAGGGGCGCACCTGGCGCGGACACCGGATCGAGGGGTTGCTCTTCAACTCGCGCATGGTGCAGGGCATCTTCGACGATGAGAACCCAAAGACGCGCGAACTGTGGGAATACCCAGACACCGGCGAGTGGGACCCCGAGCGCAACACCGCGGAGTTCGTGGCCGCCATGCCCTCGTGGCGCGACGCGGGGCTGCTGGCGGTGACCGTTTGCCTGCAGGGCGGCGGACCGATCTACACGAAGCCCTTCCCCTACAATGAGTACATCAACTCCGCGTATGACCCACAGGGGAATCTCAAACCCGCGTACATGGATCGTCTCGAGCGCATCCTCGACCGTGCCGCGGAGCTTGAGATGGGCGTGATCGTCGGCCTCGCCTACTTCGGCATGGACCACCGCTACATCGAAAGTCCCGACGCCGTCCGCGCGATGGCAGATGCGTTCGTGGACTGGCTGGCCGAGCGCAACTATCGCCACGTGCTGATCGAGGTCGCCAACGAGCAAACGAGCATCCGGACGAAGAACGGGCACGTGAAAGCGCTGGGGCTGATGGCGCGCATCCGCGAGCGCAGCGCGGAGGCATACGAGGATGGCTTCACCCTCCTGTGCTCAACGAGCCTCGGCGGCGGCAGGATGCATGACGAGCAGCACCTGCGCGCGATGGACTTCGTGTTAGTGCACGGCAACGGGCAGAGTCCGGAGCGGCACGTGGAGATGATCCGCGGGATTCGCGAGAGCGAGGCGTGGCGCGAGCAGCCGAAGCCGATCGTCTTCAACGAGGCGCACACGGATATCAGTTGCCTGTGGGCGTGCGCGGAGCACCACGCGTCGTGGGGCTACTACGATCAGGGCACGAATAACTACCGCGATGGCTACCAGACGCCGCCGGTGCGCTGGAGCATCAACACGGATAACAAGCGGCGCTTCTTCGACCTCGTGCGGCGGATCACCGGCGGTGACGAGTCCGAGTGGCCCGCATCACCGCTGAAGGTGCGTGGCTTCGAGGGCCTGCCCGAGGACGGTGTGGTGACCGGCGAGATCGCAGTGTGCGCCACCATCGACGATCGCCATGGGGTGCGCGAGGTGCGATTCTTCATCGATGGCGAGCACATCAATACCGAGCGGCGCTTCCCGTATTACCTCGGCGGCGACCCGCACGGCTACGACGCGTCGAAGCTGGCGCCGGGCGAGCATACGTTGCGCGCAGTCGCGACGTCCGTCGGCGGAGCCACGAGCGAGGCCACGGTGACGTTCACGGTCGGTGGGGCTGATTAGGCGAGGCTCTGTATCAAAGCTTGAGGATCGGAATTATCACGGCAACAAATGCGGGCCTTGCGGCCCGCGTCGGGCGAAGGCTCGCCCGACCTCCGAACGGCTCACAGGCGCCTCGTTGTCGTGCGGAGGGATGTGGAGCAAATTGTGTCGTCTACCCCCCCCCATCCGTCGCGCAAAGCGCGACAGGCCGTTTGCCGTTATCCTTCATGCTTGATACGGAGCCATTAGGCGAAGGTATTTGCGAGTCGCGCAGAGAAATGGTGACAGCGCGGATGCCCGCCCATACGAGCAGAACCGGTTCACCAGGCTGGAGGAAGACGATGCACCGCGCCATGGCCCTTTCGACGATCATCATGAACGCCGCGGGCGTCTGCGTCGCGGTGCTGTTCGCAGTCGCGGCACACACCATGCCCGAGATGGCCGCCCACTCGGGCCCGATCTATGTGGGGGTGCTCGTACTCGCGACATTCGCCAGCGAGCGTATAGGGAAGCATATCCTGCGCGATGATCCAGACAACAGCCCACCGTGCTGCGAGACCGCGGTCAAGGTCAGCCGAGTACTACTCGTCGTCGCATGGATCGCGATGATTCTCCTTCTCCTGGACGTCGGCTTCCAGGGGGCATGGTCATGACCGAAGACGATGCTCAAGCCGGCGCGGAGACTACCTCCATTGACCGCGCGCTGATCATTGGCGTGATCCTCATGGACGCCGCCGCGGCGGCCACCGCGACACTTTTCGCGATTATCGTGAACGCCATCCCGGACGCAGCGCTGAAAGCCCTTGCCTTCGTCGCGCTGGTGCTGGTCGGTGCCACGCTGGTGAATGCGCGCCTGCGCAATCGCCTCACAGGTGAGGAGAAGGGCGAGAGCGGCTGGTATACCGCTTTCGTCTTCGGGACCCAATTCTTCCTCGCGCTGGCCTGGGTGGCGCTGATCGTGGCGATCATTATCATGGTTCGGATGAATCTGGCCTGACGCGAGGTTCACTGAGCGTCACTCGCTCGGCTCCACGAGGAAGTCCACCGTGCCCTCCGGCTCGTAGCCGAGGTCGTTGGTGACCACAAAGCGGTCGTAGAGCACCTCCAGCCCCTCCGTCGCCCGGAGCGTCAGCACGTGCTCGCCGGCGCCGTCTCAGCGCGCATCTCCCTCC
>CAZAHB010000335.1:0-4161 GCA_964484945.1 uncultured Armatimonadia bacterium
ATGTCTGGGCTACGGGCGTCAAGAAGAAGCTCAAGAGCCTCGGCGTGGACGCCTGGGACAGTATTTCCGCGAAGGTCGAGTTCGACAACGGTGCCACCATCATGTTCGACACCTCGTGGATTATGCCCGACCCGTTCGAGGCTATCGTGAACCAGGGTATCCGCATGGTCGGCACCGACGGGATGCTCGAGTGCGATTCGCAGGACCGCGGGACCATCACCTGCACCTACGACGAGGGCATGCAGACCCACAACAAGAGCTTCCTGCGCGAGCGGGAGGACAAGCAGGGCCGCGAGATCTTCGAGGGCTACGGCATGGACTCGATCGCGGACTTCGCCCGCAACGTCAACGTGCTGCTCGACGGCGGCACGATGGACGACCTGGGCGAGTACGCGGATGGCTACGACGGCCTCGAGGCCACGCGCATCGGCGTCGGTGTACACAAGTCCATCGAGAGCGGCGAGCTGATCGATCTGACGGAACTCTAAACCGAACGCACACGAAGTGCCATCGAGCGGCGGCCCCCCCCGGGAGCCCCCCCTGCTGTTTTCTGTTCCGTTTGGAGGGCGCGGCCCCTGCAGCCCTCGTCGTTCGCTTGCGACCTGTGACTGATGACTTGCGACTGCCGTTCCGCCGTTTGACTTCCCGCCCCCGCCCCGCTATACTTTGTTCAGGTCGGGTGGGGAGGCGCAATGTGCGCGCTCGCCGCCCACCATTTTGCATGTACCGCTCCCGCAAGCCGGACGCAACTGCAGCAGGCAAGAGAGGCGACCGCGATGCCTAACATCATCACCGAACTCCCCGGACCCAGGTCGAAGGAAATCATCGAGACCGCCCGCAGCTATGAGCCACGCTCCATGGGCGATCAGATGCCCGTCGTCTGGGATCACGCCGAGGGCTGCGTGGTCTGGGACGTCGATGGGAATGAGTTCCTCGACTGGTCTTCAGGCGTACTTGTGACGAACGTGGGGCACTGCCATCCGCAATACACAGAGCAGGTCAAGGACCAATGTGATAAGCTGTTCAATTGCTATGATTTCGTGACCGAGCCGCGCGCCGAACTGGCGAAGAAGCTCGTCGAGGTCACGCCTGACTACATCGACAAGGCATTCCTCGTCACCACCGGTTCGGACGCCACCGAAGCCGCGCTGCGCATGGCCCGGCGTGTCAGCGACGGATACGAAATCATCGGTTTCGACGGCGCCTTTCACGGCCGCACATACGGCGCCGCGTCGGCCGGTGGCATGATGGGCTCAAAGAACGGTTACGGTCCGATGACGCCCGGCTTCCTGCACGCGCCATTCCCGTATCTGTATCGCGCTCCGATCTGTCAGGGCAAGTCCGAGGAGGAGGCCGCGCAGGCCTGCCTGGAGTATCTCGACTGGATGGTCAACCGCGAGTCCGAGAACGCGCTGTGTGGCATTATCACCGAGCCCTACCAGGGTGGCGCGGGCGGCATCGTCCCGCCGAAGTCCTGGATGGAGGGTCTCTACCAGTGGTGCCAGGAGCGCGATTTGATCTTCATCCTCGACGAGGTGCAGTCCAGCTTCGGGCGCACCGGGAAGATGTTCTGCATGGAGCACTGGGACATTGAGCCTGACCTGATCACGCTCGGCAAGGGCCTCGGTTCGGGCATCCCGTGCTCGGCCGTGGTCGGCACCTCCGAGATTATGGACGCGCTGCCGCCCGGTTCGATGGGCAGCACGAATGGCGGAAACCCGGTCTCCTCGACAGCCGCGCTTGCTGCCATAAACATCATCGAGGACGAGGGGCTCGTCGAGAACTCAGCGAAGATGGGCGAGATTTTCGAGGCGCGCTTCGAAGCGATCCAGGAGCGATTCCCGCAGCTTGGCGACATCCGAGTGATGGGTCTGATGGGCGGGCTGGAGTTCGTCAGGGATCCCGAGACAAAGGAGCCTGCCCCTGAGCTTACCCGCCAGATCGTGTGGGAGGGCTTCCAGCGCGGCCTGATCATGATCGCGCCGATCGGGCTCTACGACAACGTAATCCGCGTGGCGCCGCCGCTTGTGATCACGGAGAGCGAGGCTAACGAGACCCTCGACATCTTCGAGGAGGCCGTCGAGGCCGCCGTCAACGAAGTGGGCTGAAGGCCGTCCGTCGCCGTTGGAGAGGCCGGCCCCCGTGCCGGCCTGTGCCGTCCGTCGTTGCCGTTCGGAGTGACAGTTCGACGGAAGGGAAACCCCGCGTTTCCCTTCCGTTCGCCTTCTGGGATGGAATGCAGCCCTGACGCCAAAGGAAACGGTCGTTTCCTTTGCCAACGCGGGCTCTTGCCCAAACGAACCTGGGTTTCTTTGGCTTGCAGCGTCCACTACCCAAACCGCCATTGACAATGTGTGAACGTAGATTCTCGTCGACCACCCGCTATCTTCGCAAGCGAACGCTGGTAATTTGATGAGAACCGCCCGCATCTTCGGCATAGCGTTCATCACCGGCTTCTCGGGCGCGATGATGCCCGGGCCGATGCTCGTGCTCACCATCGGACAGGTGGGCGCGTATCAGAGCATGGATCCGGTCTGGGCGATCGTGGCCGGTCACGCGCTGCTGGAGATCGTCACAGTCGTGCTGCTGATGGTCGGGATGCGCAAGGTCATCCAGCGGCCCAACGTCCGCGGCGCGATCGGCCTGGTCGGCGGCGCGTTTCTGGCGTACATGGGCATCGACATGATGCGCCATGCCGGCGATGTCACGCTGAATCTCGATGCCGCCAACCCGGAAATGTCGTGGCTGCAACTGATGCTGGCGGGGGCTGCCGTCTGTGTGGTCAACCCGTATTTCGTCGGCTGGTGGGCGACCATCGGCACCGGCCAACTGGCGCACACCGCGCCCTGTAACATGACCGAGTACATCTCGTTCTACCTCGGGCACGAACTGTCCGATTTCGTATGGTACGCCATCGTTGGCCTGATCATCGTAACGGGGGCGACGTGGCTCTCACCAACGGTGTACATGTGGCTTATAACTGTCTGCGGCGCCGCGCTGATCCTGCTGAGCCTCTGGTTTCTCTGGACCGGCGTGCGCTTCATCTGGTTCGGCGCGGGCGATGAGGCAGAGAACCTGCCGACCCGCGAAATGCTGGAGGAAGCCTGTGCCGGCGCCGCGGGCCCGGATACTGAGGAGTGACGATAATCATGTCAGACACACAGCTTCGAATTGGGCTTCCGAAGGGGAGCCTTCAGAACTCGACCATCGAGCTTTTCAACAAGGCGGGCTTCTCCGTCACAGTGGATGAGCGCGCCTATTCGCCGGACCTGGGAGACGATGAGCTGTGGGGCGTGCTCCTGCGCGCTCAGGAGCTTCCCGAGTACATCGCGCATGGCGTGCTGGACTGCGGCCTGACCGGCTATGACTGGATTCGCGAGCGCGACGTGGACCTGGTCGAGGTCTCTGACCTGATCTACGCCAAGGGCGGCATGCGCCCCTATCGCTGGGTGCTTGCGGTCCATGAGAACTCGGATATCCAGTGCTGGGAAGACCTGCAGGGCAAGCGGATCGCCACTGAGCTTGTCGATGTGACACGTCGCTTCCTGGCAGAGCGGGGCGTGGAGGCGGAAGTGGAGTTCTCCTGGGGCGCGACCGAGGCCAAGTGCCCCGACCTCGTGGACGCGGTCGTAGAAGGCACCGAGACCGGCAGCACCCTGCGGGCGAACAACCTGCGCGTCATTGAGGTGCTGTTCGAATCATGCACGAAGTTCGTGGCCAACAAAGAGGCGTGGGATGACCCCTGGAAGCGCGAGAAGATCGAGAGCATATCGCTTCTGCTGAACGCGGCCCTCGAGGCCGAGAACAAGGTGGGGCTGAAGATGAACGCCCGCGAGGAGGACCTCGCGGCAGTCATCGAGTGCCTCCCGGCGCTGAAGAAGCCGACTGTCTCGCCACTGGCCAATGGTGACGATGACCAGTGGGTCGCGGTGGAGACGATCGTGGACGGGAAGATCGTGAAGGACCTCATCCCGTCGCTCAAAGCTGCCGGAGCGCAGGGGATCATCGAGTATCCGCTCAGCAAGGTCGTCGTGTGAGGCGTGCGTGACAGGGTAGACATTGCCGATTGAAGCTTCGGGGCGTGCGAAATTGCTCGTGCGCCCCGAGGGTGCGACCGAATTTTGTAGGTAACGGGGTAGTAGAAGGGGAGGTGTCACCCTT
>CAZAHB010000336.1:0-4075 GCA_964484945.1 uncultured Armatimonadia bacterium
GCCGATCGCCCCCAGTATGGCGATGAGCCACGCACGCTGGTCGGGATCGGTAACCTTCTTGACGCGGTCGATCAGCGGCTGGACGGGTTGACCGCCCATGACCGCCAGGCCCGCCGCGGCCACAATGCGCAGGTCATCGCTCTGGGCGGTATCGAAGACATCCAGGAGCAGATCCGTGGCCTGCGTCGGCCTGGCCTCCTCGCCGGCCTCAAGCTCTCGCTCCTCTTCGCGGGCGAGGCGCTGGCCGATGTGTCCGATGGCCTTTGCGGCGATCTCTGCGTACTCGCTGCCCACACGTATCTGCGGCGCGAGCGCGTCAAGCGACTGCTCGGTTCCGACCCAGCGCAGGGCCAATATTGCCATCTCGCGCAGGTTGCCGCGAGCATCCGGATCCGCGACGGTCTCTTCGAGGTGCGTGCGGACGGCGGGTTCCTGGCCCGGAACGTCCTCCTGCACGGCCCCGATGGCGCGGATCAGCTCACCACTGGCCGCGGGTGTGTGCTCCGACAGGATGATTGCCGCGCGCCTCGCGGCATCGTCATCGGCGCTGTCCAGCAGCTTGGTGAGCTTCTCGTCCACTTCGCCAAGTCGCCACGTGATCAGTTCGTTCATGGCCGTCTCGCGCACGTTATCGGTGGCGTCCTCCAGGGCGGCCACCAGCGCGTCAGTAGCCCGCTCGTCGCCGATCTCGCCGAGGGCCTTAATTGCGGCAATCCGCACGGCTGCGGGGCCGCTGGCCGTGGCTTCGGTCAGCGCATCGGTCGCGTTGAAGGAGCCGGTCGTGCCCAGTGCGCGTGCTGCCGCGACGCGCGAATCCACCGCTGCTCCCGATGCTTTGAGCAGCTCAGAAGCAGGCTCCACCGCCGCCTCCCCGACCTGGCCGAGGGCGACTGCAGCCCAGTTGCGCGCCTGCTGGGTCTGCCCGCCGCGAATGGCCGTCAGCAGCGGACCCACCGCGGGCTCACCGATCTTCGCCAGGGCCTGCTCGGCGATGTAGGCCACTCGCGTGCTTTCGCTGTCGAGGCGCGCAAGCAGCACGGGGATTGCGGGTGGTCCGAGGCGAGCCAGCGCGTCGCGGGCCGCGTAGTACACCGCCGATTCATCATCGCCCAGCGCTTTAGCAAGTTGATCCGGCACACGCGTGTCCGCCAGGTTGCGCAGCGCATCAGCCGCTGCGCGACGTACTTTCACTTCCGTATCGTCGAGGGCCGTGCCAAGGGGCGCTACGGCGTCCTCGGTGCCGATGGCCGCGATCGTCTGAGTCGCCGTCAGCCGCACCGCCACATCTGGATGTGTCAGGGCGGGCGTCAGCGGTCCAATCGCGGGGCGCCCGAGTTTCTCCAGCGCATCCGCGATCTCCGCGGTGGCGCCGATTCGCCGGGTCCGGAGCAGGTCCGCCAGCGGCCCCGCGGCTGCCGGGTCGTCGAGGTTGCCCAGAGCCGTGGCGGCCGAGGCGCGTACCTCCGCCCGGGTGTCGTCGAGGCGTGCAATCAGCGGTTCGACGGCCCCGCCGGTCACAGCGGTCTCGCCAAGTCCGCCAAGCGCGGAGGCGGCCTTTCGACGGACCGCCCAGGCGTCGTCGTCACTGAGTCGGGCCAAAAGCGGGGGCACGGCCTCAAGTGCGATCTCTTCGTCAAGACCCGCCGCAACCGCCCCGAGGATATCGGTGGCAGCAATACGTACTTGCGGGTCCTCGTGGGTGAGCAGTTCGTCAATCACCGGATCCAGCGCGGTCTCTCCCATGGCCTTGAATGCCGCCTGCGCGGCGCTTTTTGCGCGGCGGAATGCCGCAGGCCCCTGGTCGGGACCGGGTTTCTGCTGCTTCATGACCTGCAGCAGCGGCTTCACCGACGGCTCGCCGATTCCTCCGAGAGTGGAGGAGACAAGCGAGCGAACGGCGTTGTCGTACACATCCACCAGGGGGATGAGCGAGACGACTGCCGGTTCGCCGATGGTCTTCAGCGGACCGCTCGCCGCGCTCCGAACTGCACCATCCTTATCCTGCAGCGCCAGCACCAGTGGCCCGACCGCTCGAGTGTTGAGCGACGTCAAGAACGCGTCGATCCGCTCGGAAACCGGTGCGTCTA
This sequence comes from uncultured Armatimonadia bacterium, assembly GCA_964484945.1. GTDB lineage: Bacteria > Armatimonadota > Zipacnadia > Zipacnadales > UBA5352 > UBA5352. Next base: position 2,088 of record CAZAHB010000336.1, read on the forward strand.
CAATCGGCTTGACGGCGACAAGCTGCTGGAGGGCCGATTCGGTGCCCACAGCCGCCGCGGCCTCCACCGCGCGGTCCTGAACCCAGCGCGATCGGTTCTCGAGGGCTTCAGCGAGCTTCTGCTGCTCGATGAGTGTTTGCGCCGCCCTCATCCGTGCCTGAGGCGAACGCTCGGCGATCTGCTCGAGCAGGTTCTCCATCTGTGACCGACGGTGGGCCACGATGACCACCAGCGAGACCACCAGCGCAATGATGGCGATCCAGGTGATCTGTTGGCGGGTGTCCTGGTCCAATGATTTCAGCTCCTCGTCGGATACTGCGTGGTCCGAATTCTCCGGTCCCACGGCTTCTCCCGGTCCGTCTTATATATGTGACGCGCACACCCGCACACCCTCAGAGACCGGCGCGTGCGGGTGATCGCATGGCGATTGTTCAAGGTTGGCCGCTCAGATAATACTTATTCCCGCTCTCCACCACCATCTCCTCCATCGCGCGAGAAAATCCGTATCACAAGACTTCCCACGCGGGCTTGCTACGGTGGAAGAGCACGCGCAAATCGGGAAACTGGTCCGCCAGGCAGTCTGCAAATTCTTCCAGGCCCGGCTCCTCGCTGACCGCGTGTCCTGTCTCGATAAGTTCCACGCCGCAGTCGCGGATCATCCGCATGGCGTATTCGTCACTTTCACCGGCTATCAGGACATCCGGCCCGTGCTCGATCACCCGGTTGATGAACCCGGCGTTGACGCTCAGCCCCGTCCCGCCCCAGGGGAGGCCGACCCGCGAGACCTCGCGGTCGAGGTCGGCGGTCACCCGTACCGCGGACATGCCGGTTCGGCGCTTGACATCCTCCACAAGCGCCCGGACGGTCAGCGGATCGATCTCGAAGATACTCACGAAGCCGTCATCGACGACCGGTTCGCCCAGCCCCAGCAGGTCCGCGAAGGCGCGATGGATACAGAACGCGTCCAGCGTACCGTGGGCGCGGAAGAGTGTGATGTCATTTCGGGCCAGCGCGGTGATGCGATTGCGATTGACCGGCCAGGTGAGATGTTGCCCGAGATCGCCGTTGCCGCGCCACGGGTAGGGCATCTGCAGCAGTTCGTGGACGATCAGCAGGTTGCAGCCCTCCGCCGCACAGGCCTCGATGACATCCACCGTGGGGAAGAACGCAACCATCACGCCCGTCACTTCGATATTCGGATCTCCCCAGCGGAAGCCCTCGTCGCTGCCCAGCGGCCTGTCGGACACGAGTTGCTGCATGAACTCACCGATCGTCTTCGCCTGCACGCCGACCACGTCCCGGAATGTGCGGATGGTTTTGAGGTGGGGGCTGTTTCTCCCTCAGCGTGCGAAGACCTCCGTTGGCGGAATGTTCAGGCCGCCGGGAGGCCGGGGCGTGCGCACCCCGATGCCGCTCACCCCAGCGGAAGGTCCCCGCCCGTTCGGCGGGGAATCGTTCTGTTACAGTGAACACGATCAACCCGGCCGGTGCGGCGGGTCGCAGGAGGGCGTAATGATGGCAATTCCCGGTTGGCAGAATGCAGGAAACAGGTATCTCGGGCAGCTCCCCCTTTTTGACGCGGAGGACGGCGTAACGGTTCGCGAGCCTCTCGAGGCAGGCAGCGGCTACTGGGCCGGCGCACCGAGTTGCGTCTTTGACGAGGAGACGGAGCGGTTCTACCTCTACTATCGAATCCGCAAGCCGCGCGGAAAGGGCCGCGGTGTCGGCTGCCGGATAGCCAGCAGCGAGGACGGGATCGAGTTCGAGGACATCTGGTCCATCGGCAAGGAGGACATCGACAGTCCGTCGGTGGAGAAGTCGTGCATCTTCAAGGCGCCGGACGGCTCGTGGCGGCTGTACATCAGCTACGTCGATCCGGAGACGAACATGTGGCGGATCGACTGCATCGAGGCGGACGGTCCGGACGCTTTCGATCCGGCCGATCGGCAGAAGATGTTCACCCCCGGTGAGCTTGGCCTTGAGGGCAT
>CAZAHB010000337.1:0-4012 GCA_964484945.1 uncultured Armatimonadia bacterium
AGATGCACTTCCGACAGTTCCCCGAAGTACTCCAGGCCGCGAATGGCCCGGGTACCGAGAGCGGCAATGGCTGATAGCACCGTGGAGGCTCCGTAGTCGCCCTTCACACCTGATCGTGACACCGCGATTATAACTTCCTCTTCGACGCCGAGTCAAGCACACCCCCGGGTGCCAGCGGGTACCGGCTGAAGGCCGCTTTCCATCAGCGCTCTCGCGGGTCCGATGACAGGCGCGCGTCATCACCGGTCCGTTCCTGCCAGTCGAGCAGACGTTCGTAAAGGTCGGATACAAGCCCGCTGACGGCCGGATCGTCGATGAGATTCTCCGTTTCGCCCGGATCGTCTTCAATGTTATACAATTCGTGCTCGCCGATCGGGCTGCAATTGAACTTCCATCCGGTAGGCGTGACGATGGTCCGCACACGCGCGCTGATTGCTTTCCACGCCTCATCGTAATCGGTTATCTTATCCAGATGGTCAGGCATATCGCGCCTCTCCTCGGCGATGATGCCCCCATCGGACCCGTTCCACTCTACGATGACGTCATCCTCCGGAAAGTCCTCAATATGATGCAGATCAGGACGCCAGCTGCGGCCCTGCAAGTGTGAGGGAACCGGGTGGTTGAGCAGATCCAGAAGTGTCGGCACGAGGTCGATCTGGCTGACCGGCGCTTGAAGATGGCCGGAAGCCTGCGGCATCCAGGGCACACGCATCAGGAGGGGGACGCGGACGGCTTCTTCGTACATGACGGTCTTCGCCACAAGCTGATGGCTGCCCATCATGTCGCCGTGGTCGCTCGTGTAGACCACGATCGTCTCGTCCGCCTGCCCGTTGGCTTCGAGCGCGTCGAGTATCGTGCCCGCGTGTGTGTCCACCTGGCTGCACAGGCCCCAGTAGTTCGCGATCAGGCGCCGCCAGTCGTCTTCGGTGCGCAGAGGCAGGCCGCTGATCCCGGCATGGCGCCAGTGCTCATACAGCAGACGCACGCGCAGCGGGGCGTCCGGCCCCGGGACGGCGTCGAAATTGTCCGGGAGAGGGACCTCGTCGGGATCATACTGGTCATCGCGGGGGCCGAAGAACGGCATGTGCGGCTCGAGGAAATTCACGAACAGAATGAATGGGTCGTCGCCGGCCTCGTTGAGGAATTCGGTCGCCCGTTCGGCGAGGAACGAGGGCTTGGAAAGCTCCTCAGGCAGGCGCGCTGCCTCGGCGCGACTGAACGCGTTGAAGCCGTCTGCGCTATCAGGCGGGTCGATTCCGTGCTCATCCACCAGCCAGTGCCAGTAGTCGCAGTGCTGGGACTTGTCTCGCCATGGATTGTAGTAGTTGCGGTATCCGTCCTCGATACTGACCCACTGATCGAAACCGTGCTGGGGGAAGATTTCGTCACCGAGGTGCCACTTGCCCATGTGGGCGGTGCGATACTCGGAGAAGTCCGACAGCTCCGGCAGGCACTCGACCTCCTCGGGCAGCGGGATGTTGTTGGCCGTGCATCCACTGGAGTGGGGATACAGGCCGGTGAGAATCGATGACCGGGACGGCGTGGAGACCGGCTGGGTGACGTAGGCGTTGTCGAAAACAACGCTGTCCTGGGCCAGTGCGTCAAGATTCGGTGTCTCGATGAGGTCGTTTCCGTAGGCGGACATCGTACCGGCCGCCTGCTCGTCGGTGTAGAGGAACACAAGGTTGCGCCGCTTCATGACAACTCTCCCCGGTCGGCGTGAATAAGCCGTCCCACCACTATCGTGATTCGCCGAGGGCGGCGTTACACCTTTGCGAATGCGGAGGGCGCTGCGACACCGCCGGCGAAGAGTATCTGCGAAGCCGGCGGCGTGATGTCCCGATGAGGTGGTTGTAAGCGTGTCTGGAACCATGGTCCTGACCGTGCGCGGCGACGTCCAGGGGCGCTGTCTCCTGATCCGGCCGAACGAGAGGCTGTTGCAGGACGGTGCCACGCCAGACAAGTTCGAGGATGAGTGGAAGCAGGCCGTCTACGAGCACGCGGGGCTGATCAATGAAGTGCTGAATGATTGCGAGGAACTGGGGATATGAGAAAAGTCCTGTTCGCAATCCTGATCGCAGCGGCTTCGGTCCCGGGGCACGCCACGTGCGACGTCTCTGCGTATCTCGCGCGCAACGGCGAGGAGATCGACACATCACAGATGCGCCTGGAGCACGTTGACGGGCGGATCACGCTCGCGTTCGAGGCCGGCGAGGATGGCATCTATCAGGTTGGCCTGGCGATCGTCGCGGACATGTTGACGCCGCTGGCGCCGGGGCTGGAACAGTATGCGGCGGAGGACCTCGCGGAGCCAGTAACGCTGCGCTACCCGTATGACTGGACGTACGTTGGCGAGCGCAACGTTTTGAACCTGCCTCGGCTGGCGATACCCGGCGTACTGGCCGGTGGGGACGCATACGTCGTCGATACGCGCGAGATGACCGCGGCGGTGCTGGAGCGGGGCGATGACGGCAGGTCCCGAACGCTGCTGCTGGCGCATCGGTACTCCAACGACGGCGCGGATGCTGCCACGCCGGACCTGGCGCTGAAGGCGGGGGAGAGCATTCGCATGGAGGTGCGCGTCTTTGACGACCTTCGCGCGGCTGCTCGGGCACGTGGAGGCTCCCCGCGCGGTATCGACGGGACGATGGTGCAGGTCGCCTACCGCGGCTGGACCGCGCAGACCTACGGCGAGGCCGAGTACGCGAAGATTGCGGAGACGCTGGAGGGTGTTTACGACTGGGTGCTCGTTCGCGAAGTGGACTCGCATGACTGGATACCGTCGATCCTGCATGAGCGCGGCCTGAAGGCGCTCCATTATCAGTACATCGGCGCGCTGCGGCGGCACTCGGATCAGGTGACCGATGAGATGCCGCAGACGATCGGCATGAGGGGCGCGGGTGGCGAGGTCTACACCGCGCCCTGCACGCCGGACGCGAACTGGCTGATGGGCGACATCCGCCGCCCCGAGGAGCGCGAGATCTTCGTTGAGAATGCGGTCGGCGCAATCGAAGCGGGCTTCGACGGCATCTTCCTCGACGGCACGATTCCCTGGCCGGACAGCACCGGGCGCCGGGGCGGGAATGTGCCGGACGCGCAGCACTCGCTGATCTGGGCGCAATGGAAGCTGCTGAGCGAAATCGTGGCGGCGGTGCATGAAGCCCACCCTGACGCAGTGGTGGGTTGCCTCGGGAACGACTACTATGACGCTCTCGGCGAGGCGGATTTCGTGCTCAAAGAGCGGATGTATTTCCTGTGGGATGACTTTGCACGACAGTTCACCGATCGCGCCACGAAGACGCGCATGACGCTCGATGTCGGGTTCGAGACCGGCGAGGCCCCGCTGTATGGCGCGCCGCTGGTCTATGGCGTAAAGGGCTACTCATCAATCGCCGTGCGCAGCGGGATGGGCTTCATGCGCGAGCCGACCGGTCGCTGGTACCTCGGCACAGGCGATCACTTTCCGGACACGCTGGATGAGTGGCTGGCGACGGTCGTAGCGCATGCCAGCGACGGCCTCCGCATCACGCGCATCGAGCCTGAGAATGCATGGCTGCACTTCGAGGGCCGCGACATCATCTACGCCGGCGAGGACTGCCGGATCGAGGTATCACAGCCGGTGTGCTTAGCGGACGTTGAGGGGGAGTGTCTGAACCACCAGGAGACGGGTTTCGAGCTTGGCCCGGACACACGGTACCGCATTTTGCATGATTGCGGAGGGGAATAGACCGATGCGTTTAGCTGCGCTGCTGCTGCTCATGCTGCCGGCCTGCGCCCTCGCGCAGGGGATAGATGAGCACGTGAATGAATGGTACGGGCTGACGGACAACGGCGGGTTCGAGCGAGGGGGCGAGCAGCCCCAGTTCTGGCGCCGCTTCCCGCCGGAGGACGAAGAGTGGGGACGCTGCCGCCGGGATACCTCGACCGCACACTCGGGCGAGGCGAGCGGTCTGCTCATCAGCCAGGCCGAGTCCCCCGCGGGCAAAGCGCCGGTGCAGTGGAACTACTACCA
>CAZAHB010000338.1:0-3987 GCA_964484945.1 uncultured Armatimonadia bacterium
CCAGTCGTTCCCCGATCTCCCAATGGGAAAGGGCCTCGAAGTCCCGCTCCGCGACGCTCTGGTGGATATGGTTGTTGGCAAAACGCGTCAGGCCGCTTTTGGAAGCCAGCAGGTTGATCTCAGTTTGCTCCGCGGTCGAGGCGCCGAGCGCCCGGTCGCAGATTGAAAGCGCGTCATCGCGGTCCATCACACGTGCGTCACTCATCCTCGGTCACTCCCACCCGGACATCACGAAATCTTGCCGCGGATACCCCGTGCCCGACGTGCGCGACCTGGCCCGGCTCGCCCTTGCCACAGTTGGGCACTCCCCACACCTGCCAGGTCTCTTCGTCGGCAACTGCGTCACACGAGCGCCAGAACTGGGGCGTGATGCCCGTGTAGCTGGGCTTGCGGACCATCCGGGTAATCTCTCCGTCCTCAATAAGCCAGCCGACCTCACAACCGAACTGGAAGTTCAGGCGCCGATCGTCGATGCTCCAGCTCAGGTTGTCCTCCAGGAGGATCCCGCGCTCGGTGGAGGCGATGATCTCCTCCCGCGACTGATCGCCCGGCTCAAGGTTTACGTTCGTCATCCGGATCAGCGGCAGGCGCGCCCAGCCGTCGGCCCGCATGCAGCCGTTGCTGCTCTCAAGGCCCAGCCGCGCGGCGGTCTCGCGCGAGGTGAGGTAGCCGGTGAAGATCCCCGAGCGCACGATCCAGCTTCTCTGCGCCGGGACCCCTTCGTCATCGTACGCGAAGGAGCCCAGGCCGCCCGGGAGCGTGGCGTCGGCAGTGATGTTGACGGCGTCCGATCCGTAGCGGAAGCTGCCGAGCTTATCCGGTGTGAGGAAGCTCGTCCCCGCGTACGAGGCTTCCGTGCCGAGGACGCGATCAAGCTCGATGGGATGGCCGCACGATTCATGAAGCTGAAGGGCCAACTGCCCGCGGGCCAGGATCACGTCCATCGTGCCGCTGGGACCATCAGGGGCGTCGGTGAGCTGTTGCGCCTCGGCGGCGATTCGGGGCGCGTTGCCGGGTAGGTCTATATGCTCGATCAGCTCCCAGCCGCGCGTGGCCACCTGCCCGCCGAGCGATGACGGATACATGCGGCGGAAGGTGCCGTCCTCGCCGATGGCCGTGGCCTCCAGCGCGCCGCCGGTCTCCACGCGCTCCTGGTAGATCGATGCGCCCTCGCTGGACGCGAAGTGCTTGCTCTCGTGTATGGTCCTGATGGAGGCAATCGCGATATCTACGCCCTCATCACGCATCAGCCGATCGCAGTCCATCAGCAGGTCTACGCGGTCGGTCAGATCCACCTCGTCCGGGTCGATCTCCACCTGAGCCTCGACACTGTCGGTGGCAGGCTCCACGTCCGCGAGTTGGACGGGCTCGTTGACTGTGCCCGCGGCGGCCTCGGCGAGGTCCACGGCCCGCCGGGCGGCGTCGCGCACAGCGCCGTCGGACAGGTCCGCGGTGCCCGCGAAGCCCCAGGCGCCGTCGGCTATCACACGGAGGCCGAGGCCCTGATTGCGGTCGTCGCTGAGATTCTCGACAGAACCATTCTTGACGCGCACCCGCTCGGTGTGTGTATCAACGGTCCTGGCGTCCGCGTAGGATGCACCGGCGTCAAGCGCGGCTCTGACCGCGAGCTTTGTACGCTTCTCCATCAGGATTACGCTCCCCGCTGCTGAACTGGGGTGTTGTCACGGACTGGCCTCTCAGATACCCCATTCGACGGCCTGCGCGCAGTCGCCTACACGATTGCGTCGGCGAAATCCCGCGCGGAGAATGGGACGAGGTCGTCCATCTGCTCGCCGACGCCGACCAGTTTGATCGGAATGTGCATCTCCTCGGTCAACGACAGCAGCGCGCCACCCTTCGCGGTGCTGTCAAGCTTCGTGATCGCCAGGCCCGTCACGTCGATGATCTCGTTGAACTGGCGCGCCTGGTTGATCGCGTTCTGCCCGGTGTTCGCGTCGATGATCAGCAGGCGCTCATCGGCGGCGTGGCCCGTCGCGCGCTCGACCACCCGGCCCATCTTCCGCAACTCTTCCATGAGGTTGACCTGGGTGTGGAGCCGGCCGGCGGTGTCGGCGATCACGAAGTCGATGCCGCGCGCGTCGGCGGCCTCGAGTGCGTCGTACATGACCGCGCCGGGGTCGGACCCTTTCTCCTGAGCGACGAGGTCGCAGCCGACTCGGTCGGCCCATGTCTGAAGTTGCTCGATCGCCGCCGCCCGGAAGGTATCCCCGGCGGCGAGCAATACGCTCTGCCCCTGGCTTTTGAGCATGTGCGCGAGCTTGGCGATGGAGGTCGTCTTGCCCACACCGTTCACGCCCAGCACCATCCACACCGTGGGCGGCGTTTTGGCGACCATGAGCCGATCTTCCCACGGCTGCAGGTGTTCGTAGACGAGATTGCGGAGCAGTTCGAGCAGACCCTCCTCCTCGGTAATGTTTTCCTTCTCTGCTCGCTCGCGCAGATCTTCAACAAGCTCCATCGCGAGGGGGGCGCTGACATCGGCCATCACCAGCGCTGCCTCAAGCTCTTCGGTAGTCTCTTCATCGAGTGTCGAACGGCCGCGCAGGACGTTCGTTACGCGCTTGAACATGCCCTTGAGCATGATTGCTGTCTCCTGTCATCGCGCCGAATGGGGCCGGCGCGGTAGTCTTCGTCGGACCTGTCATCTCTGAGACGATTCCCGGCGTGCCGAAGATGGCAGCGCCGGGATGCCGGCATCTGCGGACGGCCTGACAGCGCCGCCTCAGATGCTCACGTTCTCCTCCGCGTCGGCGAGCATCTCGTTGACGTTGACCGGGCGGCCGGTCTCGTCACACTGGATTGCAGCGAACACCATCCCCACGGACTTGATGTTATCCCCGATGGCGGTCTGCGAGGGGACGCCGGTGGCGAGGTACTCGAGGAACTCCAGCACGATCGCCTCTCCCTGTTCGGGCACATCGACCGGCTGCTCGACGACCTCGTCATCACCATCGACGCGAATGATCTTTACAATGTTGTCCGCGCCGACAACGACTGCTCCTTCTTCACACTCCGCGCGGTAGTACTCCTGGTGCCACTTGTTCTCGTACCCCTCGGTGGTGCAGGAGCCCTCGTAGCTCGCGAAGGCGTCGTCGGTGAGCTTCATCACGTAGAGGCCGTTCGAATTTCCCTCGAAATCCGCCCACGCAGGTATCCACCCGTAGCCGAATATCTCCTCACAGTCACGGCCCGACACGTTGCGGATCATGTCGAAATGGTGGACCGAGCCCTCGATCAGCAGCGCGTGGTCCATCTCGTGGCGGAAGCGCTTGCCCCACGACTTCGGCGGGTTGTAGTCTGCCGCGAAGCGCGCCATAACGTAGCTGAGCCGCCCGATCCCGCCATCCTGAACCGCCCTGCGAAAGGCGCGCATGAAGGGCGAATACCGGTAGTTCTGCACGATCTGGCAGGGCAGGTCGGCCTGCTCGACCATCTTCTTGATGCGCACCGACGCCTCCAGCGTGTCGGCGACAGGCTTCTCCATGAGTATCGGCAGTTCGTGCTCGCAGGCGGTGCGCACGTTCTCCTCATGCACCCACGGCGGCGTGGAGATCAGCACGAAGTCCGCCTCGACTGCGTCGAGGGCCTCCTCGGCATCTTCGAAGAGCGCAGATTGGGGCAGATCGTGCGTCTGCACGCCCTGGGTGAGCGGCTCCTGTTGAACGTCAACGAGCGCGGCGACCTCGACTTCCTCTGCCAGATCGGGCAGCACCCGGTTGGTCCAGTATCCTCCGCGCCCTCCACAGCCGATAACGATGCAGCGCCTCACGTCGATCACTCCTCGTCAGTCTGGTAGTGCCTGATCGGGGCTGTTGCACGGGCCCCGCGGTGTTCGTGATGAAGATATTCCGCGCGCGGGGGGGATGGTCCTTGTATGTGGGCTTCGTATCAGAGCTTGAGGATCGGAATTGTCACGGCAACAAATGCGGGCCTTGCGGCCCGCGTCGGGCGAAGGCTCGCCCGACC
>CAZAHB010000339.1:0-3954 GCA_964484945.1 uncultured Armatimonadia bacterium
CGGCGACGATCACCTGACAGCCGTTGGTCAGCCGCGCATCGGTGACGATGTGGCCCTGCGCGCTCACCACCAGGCCGTTGCCGTATTCGACCGGTTTCGACAGCGCCGCGAACGGGGCGCTGCGCTGCGGGAACGGCGAGAAAGCCGAGGCCATCGCCACCATCACCGGCGAGGGCGGCTCCGGCGGAGCGATCGGGATCGGAGTGGGGGACCGGGTGCTGATGCTCGAGAACTCGTACTACTCGGTCATCGCGCCGGAATCGTGTGCCGCAATCCTGTGGCGGAACCGCGCGCTGAAGGAGGAGGCCGCCGAAGCGCTGCGCCTGACCTCCGACGATGCGCTGGAGCTGGGGATCATCGACGGGATCGTCCCCGAGCCGGAGGGCGGGGCGCACAGCGATCCGGAAGAGGCGGCGCGGCTGCTGGAACGCGCGCTGGTGCATACGCTGGGCGAGTTCGACGAGATGGACTGGTCGCAGCTTCCGGCGATGCGCTACGAGAAGTTCCGAAGGATGGGAGAGCCGGGGAACGTCGGCAACGAAAGCAACGAAGGCAACGTCAGCGACGAAAGCTGACGGCAGACGACCTCGCACAGATCGGGAGGGCTCTCGATGAACCTCATCGTGATCGTTACCGACACGTTTCGCGCAGACCATCTGGGCTGCTACGGGAACGAGGATGTGGATACGCCGAACCTCGATCAGCTTGCGGAGGATGGCGTGGTCTTCACCAACTGCCACGCCGACGGCCTGCCGACCATCCCCATGCGCAGGGTCTTCTACACCGGCAACTCGATCCTGCCGGAGGGCGCGTGGCGGCCGCTGTATCCCGATGACGTCACGGTCCCGATGATCCTCCAGGAGGCCGGATACACCACCGGCCTCGTCGCGGACACCTACCATATGTTCAAGCCCAACCTGAACTTCCACCAGGGATTCGACTCGTGGCAGTGGATCCGCGGGCAGGAGAATGACAAGTGGCGCAGCGGCCCGCGTTCGGAGATTGACCTCAGTCGGCACATTCCGGATCACATGCGCAGCGAGGGCTGGGACGCGCGACTGATGCAGTGGCTGCTGAACATGCAGGACCGGGAGACCGAGGAGGACTACATCTGCGCGCGGACCTGCACCGCCGCGATGGAGTGGCTCGATAACAACGCCGAGCAGGCGCCCTTCCTGCTGTGGATGGAGATGTTTGACCCGCACGAGCCGTGGGATCCGCCGCCGCGCCTGCGCGAGAAGTACTACGATGACTACCCGGCCGAACAGTTCCACTTCGGCTACGGAGTGGACACGTCGCTGGTGCGCGATGAGGACCTCCCCGCGATCCGGGCGCTGTACAAAGGCGAGATCGAGTTCCTCGACGAGTGGATCGGGAAGCTGCTCGATCATGTCGAGGACATGGGCCTGATGGATGACACCGCGATCGTCTTCACTACCGATCACGGCACACACCTCGGCGAGCAGGGCTGCCTGCAGAAGACGTGGAGCTACCTGACCTCGCTGGTGACGCAGATCCCGATGATCGTCCGCCATCCCGACGAGAGCTTCGCCGGGGGGGAAGTGGATGCGCTGGTCAGCGGCATGGACCTTGCGCCGATGCTGATGCGCTTCGCGGGCGTGGAGGACCATCCGCCGATGGATGGCGAGGATATGTGGCGGCTGGCGGAGGGCGATGTTGAGTCGCTGCACGACTGGCTGCTGATCGGCTTCCGGAACTTCGCGGCGGCGCGCACGCTGGACTGGCACTACTTCCAGGGCCTCAACCCGGATCAGCCGGGCCACGGTCCGGCGCTGTATGACCTCAACGCTGATCCGGAAGAGCTTGTGAACGTGGTCGCCGAGCACCCGGACGTGGTGGCGCAGATGAAGGCGCTGCTGGGTGGGTGCTTTGAACTGCCTGGCGACGGCAGCTAACACCGGCGAACGCCAGCAGACGTCAGCAACGGCCACGGCTTCGCCTGCTTGACAGTTCGCCTGCGTGCTGGGCATGATGCAGGGGGATGGACGCGTCAGGGAGAAAACTGGTGCCGGAGGCGGGATTCGAACCCGCACGGTGGGCTAACCACCGCCAGATTTTGAGTCTGGTGCGTCTGCCATTCCGCCACTCCGGCACGCAGTGTGAGTTTACAGCGATTCGCGGCGCATGTCAACGCCGTGCGCAGGGAAGGGTGCGACCGAGTTCGGTAGGTAACTTGGGCTGACGGCCACGACGGCCTCACCCCCCGACCCCCTCTCCCTGGAAACCGCAAAACGACGCGGTTTCAGGCGTGAGAGGGGGAGCACACAACTGTAAGCGCAAAGGTGACACGTCACGGTCTATAGACTGCGAGAACTGTCTCCCCCTCCCGCCAGAGGTGTCGTTTACCTTTCACTTCGCGGCGCGAAGTGCGGGAGGGGGTGCCCGAGCGTCGTGTGCTCGGGCGGGGGAGGTCGGCCTTCGCGTCTACCTACTCAAGTCGGTCAGACCCGCAGGCAACGACCTCCAGGCGAGGGCGCCTGGAGTCCGAAACCGTGAGGACACAGGATCCGGAGTCCGGGCGCCCTCGCCCGGACGCCGTTGAGGGATACGCAGACCACGGGCGTGGCGCGTTGAGGTGAACCGATATGGCTTATCCGCAGACCGGCGATCCGAGTCAACACACCGGCGGAACAGGCGGGCAGACCCCTCCACCACCGCCACCATCCGATGACTCGAGTAAGTCGCGCCGCAACTGGCTGCTGATTGGCGGCCTGGTGGTGCTGGGCACGGTCGTGCTGGTGGGAATCGTGATGGTGATCGTCGCCGCGGTCGGCATCGCCTCCGGCCGCCAGCCGGGCTTCGTCGGGACCGGCGAGAAGGTCGGCGTCATCACCGTGGAGGGCGTGATCGCCGCCTCAGGCGAGCAAAGCCTCTTCGGCGAGGCCCTTGGAGGGGTGCGCCAGACGCTCAAGCAGCTCAAGCGCGCTGAGGAAGAGGACAATATCAAGGCGGTCGTCCTGCGCATTAACTCGCCGGGCGGCTCCGCGGCGGCCTCACAGGAGATATACAACGAGGTCAAGAACCTTGCGGAGAAGAAACCTGTGGTCGTGTCGATGGCCGATGTCGCGGCGTCGGGTGGCTACTACATCGCACTGCCGGCGAAGAAGATCATCGCCAACCAGGCGACCATGACCGGCTCGATCGGCGTGCGGATGACCTACCTGCAATACCACGAACTGGCGAACGAACACGGCGTCGAGGGCGGGAATATCACGTCCGGCCCCTACAAGGACATCGGCACGCCGTGGCGCGATATGACGGAGACGGAGCGCGATCTGCTGCAGGGCATGATCGATAACATCTACGAACAGTTCGTGGAAGATGTCGCCGAGAGCCGCGGCATGGAGATCGACGATGCTAGAGAGGTCGCGGACGGTCGAATCTTTACCGGGGAGCAGGCACTGGAGGAAGGGCTTGTCGACGAACTGGGCGGCTTCAACCACGCAGTGAAGGTGGCGGGCGAACTCGGCGGGATCGAGGGTGAGCCTGAGGTGCGCGACATCGGCGGCGGCGCGAGCTTCCTGGACCTGATGGGAGCGCAGTCGCGCGAGCTGACCCAATCTGCCGTGCAGGAGGCGGTTGAGAACGCCCTGCGGGATATGCGCGTCGAGGACGTCGAGCAGATGATGCAGATGCGGTGAGGGGGGCAGCACACAGCCGCGTCGAGGATGCACGGGCAGCGTCCTGTCGTCGCAGCCGTGTGGAGGGGCCGCGTGATCCCGCCGTCAGGCGGGAGCAGGTGAGGCCTGCGTCGCCGTTTACGCAGGTCTCAGGTTCCACCCCGGCCCATGTCGTGAGGCCGTCGGTGAATCCGCAGTCCGTGGGCCGGGGTGGAACCTTCCGCTCTCCCGCCCCCGGGCGGGATCACGGAACAACTCCCCCCTGGGCCCACCCCCCGTGCTCTGGGGGGGCCGCGCTCCTAGGGGGGCCTCC
>CAZAHB010000340.1:0-3945 GCA_964484945.1 uncultured Armatimonadia bacterium
GTCGCCAGTCGCCAGTCGCCAGTCGCCAGTCGCCAGTCGCCAGTCGCCAGTCGCCGGCTAAAGGCTAACGGCGTGGGGCGTGGGCACGCCCGACCTCCGGACGGCAACAACGAACGGCGCGAACTGTGGACGCATCTGAAGATGGCGTCCCTCCGGACGGAAACAGCCAACGGCAGACGACTCACGGCATCGGGCGTGGGCGCGCCCGACCTCCGAACGGCAGCGACGAACGGCGCGAACTGACGCTCCGGACGGCAAAGACCAACCACAGCCACAGAACAGCGCCGAGTTCGCATACGCGAACTCCAGGACCTGCGAGCGCAGCGAGCAGAGTCACGAGGTATGACGCTACGATACGGCGAACTCCGGCTTGACTTCATTAGACCAGCCGGAGGCGATTGACGTGAAGCCCGAAGAAGCCGCCCGCGAGATGGCGGGCATGTCCACTGCCACAATCTCCGACGCGCTCTTCCGTATGGGACACAAGAACCGCACCATGAAGCCGCGCATCAAGCCCGTCGATCCGAACATGCGCCTGTTCGGCCCCGCGCTGACCGTCCACGCTTACCCCGGAGGCACTCACGCGTCAAGCCTCGCGCTCAAGGCAGTCGAGGAGGGCGAGGTCATCGTCATGGACGCCGGGGGCGCCACCACGCACATCATGTGGGGCGAGATCTTCAGCCACATGGCGGCCGTGGCCGGATGCCCCGGCGCGGTCATCGACGGCTCGGTGCGGGATATCGAGGGCGTGCTGGAGATCGATTTTTCACTCTTTGCGGCCGGGGTTTCGCCGCAGGCCGGGACCGGTGACCAACTCGGCGAGATCGACATTCCCATCTCGTGCGGCGGGGTCGTCGTCGAGCCCGGCGACTATGTCTACGGCGACCGCCTCGGCGTGGTTGTGGTGCCACCGACGATGACCGAAGACGCGCTTGGCTGGTGCAGGCAGATCATCGAGAAAGAGACTGAGATGCTGGAAGACCTGAAAGAACAGCTTGAGGAGCGGCAGCAATGAGCGAGCAGGAGATGCTGGTCATCGATACCACGGCGCGCACGGAGTATCCGCCGGACGGTCTGGCGTATCTCGAGGACCTGCCGGTGCGGATCGAGCCCGCCCGTGCAGTTGAAGAGGACGAGGTGATCGAGGCCGCGCAGGGCGCCACCGCGATCCTCGTTACCGCCGCGCATGTGACGCGGCGGGTGATGGAGGCGCTGCAGCCGGAACTGCGCGCGGTGGTGCGCTACGGTGTCGGGCTGGACCGCATCGACCTCGACGCGGCGCGCGAACTCGGCGTGGACGTGCGCAATGTAACCGACTTCTGCACCGACGAGGTGGCCGACCACGCCCTGGGGTTGCTGCTGGCGATTGCGCGCGATATCGTGAACCGCTCGCTCAACGTCCGCAGGGGCCGGTGGGGAGGCAGCGACCGGAAAGTGCATCGCCTCGCGGGTGGCATCGCAGGGGTCGTCGGCCTCGGCTCAATCGGTCAGGCGGTGGCGCGACGTGTCGCTGCGCTGGGAATGGCGGTCATCGCGCATGATCCGTATGCGGACCGACGGCAGGCGCAGACGATGGGCGTGCGGCTGGTGGAGATGGACGAGCTTCTGGGTGAGGCCGATGCGGTGCTGCTGACCTGCCCGCTGAATGAGCAGACGCGGGGCCTGATCGACGCGGAGGCGCTGGCGCTGATGAAGCCGAGCGCGCTGCTGGTCAACACCTCTCGCGGCGGGATCATCGACGAAGAAGCGCTGGTCGAGGCTCTTCGCGAGGGCGAGATCGCGGCCGCGGGCCTGGACGTACTGTCCGAAGAGCCACCCCCGGAGAATCATCCGCTGCTGAAGATGAAGAACGCGGTCATCACGCCGCACGTTGGCTGGTACTCCGAAGAGGCGAGGCACGAGGTGTTTGCAGGCGGGTTGCGCGAGCTTGCGGATGCTCTTGAGGGCGTGCATCGGAAAGGGTGACCGGTTCAAAGTCACAGGGCAATGGCGCGAGGTCCCATGCATGCCTTTTCGCTGTTAGCTGTTAGCTGTTAGCTGTTTGCTGTTTGCTGTTTGCTGGCGACTGGCGACTGGCGACTGGCGACTGCCTTGCTCACTCGTACCTGAGACACTCGATCGGGTCGAGTTGAGCGGCTTTGCGGGCGGGGTAGTAGCCGAAGAAGATCCCGACCGCGCCCGAGAACAGCAGGCTGACCGCGATGGACCACACCGGCACGACCGTGGCCCAGCCGAGGGTATCGCCCAGCAGTTCCGAGCCAAGCAAGCCGAGGCCCAGACCAATCAGCCCTCCGATGCAGCTGAGCATTACCGACTCGATGAGGAACTGCGCGAGGATATCGCCCCTGCGCGCGCCGACTGCCTTGCGAATCCCGATCTCGCGGGTGCGCTCGGCCACCGAGACGAGCATGATGTTCATGATCCCGACGCCGCCGACGATCAGTGATACGAGCGCTATCCCGCCGACGAACATTGTTAGCTGACCGGTGGTCTCCTCCATCGTCGTCAGAAACTCGGTCTGGTCTCGGATGCGGAAATCCTCCTCCATCTCTGAGACCCTGTGCGTGCGGCGCAGGATGCGCTTGATGCTCTCAATCGCGTCGGGCACGACCTCCTCGCTCGCCGCGGAGGCGTAGATCCGCGAGAGATCGGCGTTCCCGACCAGCCGCTGGCGGGCGGTGCTCAGTGGGATCACAATCTGGTCGTCAGGATTGCCCCATCCGCCACCCTTCTCTTCCAGGATGCCGATCACTTCGAACGGAACCCCACTGATGCGAACGAACTCGCCGACCAGAGGCCGGCCGTAGAAGAGTTCCTCTACCACCTCCGCGCCCAGGACGGCGACGCGGCTGCGGGCCCTCTGCTCGCTGTAGTTCAGGAAGCGCCCGTGCTCTATCTCGAAGGCCATCACGTGCGCCCACTGAGAGGTCGTGCCGACAACCTGGGTGTCGTGGGTGAGGTTGCGATACTTCACTGTCACGCTTTTCTGCACGATCGGGGCGATGCCGCTCAGGTGCTCCGCATCTCCTCGCAGAGCCTTCGCATCTTCCTCGGTCAGTCTCCCCGGGCGAGTGGAGCGCCACCCCCGCCCCCCACCTGGGAACACCATAATCAGGTTCGTCCCCAGCGAGCGAATACGCTGAAGCGTATCCGCCTTCAGGCCCTCACCGATCGCCACGACGATCAGCACCGCCGCCACGCCGATGATGACACCGAGCATGGTGAGGATCGACCGCGACTTGTTCGCCATCAGGCTGGCGAATGCCGTGCGCACTGCCTCCAGAAGACTCATGTACCGTCACCGACCGTCCCCGGCTGATGGTTCGGCACATCGCTGACGATCTCGCCATCGACCAGCCGCACAACCCGCCTGCACCGCTCGGCGACCCGCGGGTCGTGTGTCACCATCACCATCGTTATGCCCTCTTCATTGAGTTTGTCGAACACGTCGAGTATCTCCGCCCCGGTCCTCGTATCGAGGTTCCCCGTCGGCTCATCGGCCATCAGGATGTTGGGATTGTTGACGAGCGCCCGGGCGATGGCCACGCGCTGCTGCTGGCCGCCCGACAGTTCGCGGGGGCGATGGTCGGCGCGTTCGAAGAGTCCGACGCGCTCGAGCGCGGTCATTGCCTTCTCATGGCGATTCGGCGTCCCTGCGTAGACCAATGGCAACTCGACGTTCTGCAGCGCGGTAGACTTTGAGAGCAGATTGAACTGCTGGAAGACGAAGCCGATCTGTCGGTTGCGCACCGCGGCGAGCCGATCCGGGTCGAGGTGGGAGACGTCCTCGCCATCGAGCAGGTAGGTGCCCTCAGTTGGAGTATCCAGGCAGCCCAGCATGTTCATCAGCGTGGATTTTCCCGACCCGGAGGGACCCATGATCGCAAGGTAATCACCGGCCTCGATCGTCATGTCCACACCGAGCAAAGCATGCACCTCGACGAC
>CAZAHB010000341.1:0-3931 GCA_964484945.1 uncultured Armatimonadia bacterium
GCGTCGATCAGCCGCGCCTCGGCGGCGAGGGTGTGGCCCTTGAGCACACCGTCCATCCCGTTGCCCAGCGGCACCAGCAGCGCCTCCGGGGGGAGTTCGGGCCTGTGCGCTTCGAGGTGCGAGATCGCGTCTGCACCGATGCGCGCGTCGAGGTGCGAGACGTCGATACCCGGATTCGCGTACGCGACGGTTGCGATGAGCATTGCTGCGATGAAGCTGCCGATCTTGCTGCCTGTCACTGGGTCACCTCGTGAATCAACCGTAGGGATCGCTCTCTTTGTATGACGCATCGCCGAGCCACCAGGTTTCTCGCCCGGGGACTCACAGAAGCCCCGTCTCCCCCGCCGCCTCGTTCGGGGCGGCGTCCTCCTTGACGACCATGTTCAGCGCCGAGATCATCGCAGCCGGATCGTCGGACTGGATGACGTTGCGGCCGAAGACCACACCGCGCGCGCCTGCCGTGATGGCCCGCTGCGCGATCTCCAGCGCGTCCACCTCGTTCGGCAGCTTCTCCGCGCCCAGCACCAGGATCGGCACCGGCGTCGCCTCCACCGTCTCCGCGAAGCGCTCGCCCGTGAAATACGTCTTGATCATGTCCGCGCCAAGCTCGGCGAGGATCCGACAGCCCGTGTGTACCTGCCGGAACAGCTCCTCGGCGGTCAGCTCATTCGGCGCCACCGGGAACAGCTCGCCGATCAGCGGCAGGCCGCATTCGCGCTTTGCCTGCACCAGCCGCGCGAAGTGCGCCACGTTATCCCGGTCCACCGTCTCCTGCTCCATGGTGAGCGTGAAGCTCGCCAGACCGATGTCCGCGCCCATCGCCAGCGCATCGGCGGGCTCAAGCACATCTGCCGGGTGCGCCCCCGTGAAGCCCCATTCGCCGCCGAACACCGTGCTCCAGTCGAGCCGCACGACGGCGCTGGGCGCGCCGCGGTAGCTGAAGGCGTGGCCGCACGTCTGCAGCATCCCCGGTGAGAGCAGGATGCCGTCGGCCTCGCCCCATGCCTCGATGGCGTTGGGCAGGTCGATCGCGCCGGGCGTCGGGCCGATGAAGAAGCCGTGGTCGGCGGCGACTATCACCGCGCGCTTCCCGTCCGAGAACAGGCGGTTCAGGCGGATCCAGTGGCCTTCCATGATGGTGTCTCCCCATGCGAATCAGTCGCTTGCAGGACGCGCGGCATGTCGGTCGTCGTCAATATGTCGTTATGTCGTTTGTAGGACGGGCATCCTGCCGGTCGTCGTTGCTGCGAAAAATGGAAACGGCACTACGTCTGAGGACATTGACGCGCTGGAAGCCCGTCCTACAAACGGCAAGAAAAGGCAGACGGCGAACGGCAACAGACACGAGTGTCCGGGCCACGAATCAGCTAACGAGCGGGTCCCAGCGCTCGAACTCGCGCCAGACGTCGCGTTCGTGCTCCCACGGTCTGTAGATCGCGCGGGCGCGGAGGCGATGCTCCTCGTCCACCTCCGGCTCGTGGACCACCCACTGAAAATCCCACGCCGGGTTGCCCTCACCGCCGCCGGTAGGCGAGTGGGTGAAGCGCACGTCGTGGCCCTCCTCGAACATCAGCGCAAAGACCATGTTCCGCCGACGGCCGAAGAAGAAGGGCCGCGTGTACGCGAGGTGCGAGTAGCTGTAGGCGAGCGTGTCGAACGACATCTCGTTCTCAAGCTCCGGCTCGATGTCCACGCGGCAGGCGGTGCTCTGCTGGTTGTGCGCGGGCGTGTTCAGTTCCAGCCAGCCCTCCCCCACCGGCTCCTCGCGAGGCCGGCCGAGAAAGCGCATGCCCCGCTCCTGTGGCGCGTTGATGTAGCTGGCGTAGAACGCTATCAGGTAGTCGTGGATAAGCGTGTCGCGGCGGAGCACCAGCCGCAGGTCGATGTCGATGTAGTGCGGCTTGCGGATGCTGAAGGTCGCCAGCGACTGCACGCCGAGGGTCGGTGTGGCGCTCTGGTGCAGCATCACCGACTGCTTGTCAACCTTCTCGACCTCCATCGGCCGCCGCCGCGGCTCGAAGTAATCATCGCGATCCGGCATATCGCGACCGTCCAGCAGGTGCTCGAGATTGATCCCGGCGATCCCCGGGACGAAGAGATTCTCATCCGGGCAGTGCGTGCTGACAAGCGACTGCACGCCGTTGTATCCGGCGCGCTGTCCCCTGTGCGCCTCGTTGTCGCCGATGACCATCGTCAAGTCACCGGCGGAGACGGTCTCCCGCATGTGCGTCCACATCCCCCGAAATGCAACTGCCGTTGTCCAGCCGCTTGGCCGCCCGGCCGTTGTCGTCCGTGGTTGCCCAGCCGTCTGGAGGGGCCGGTCTCCGTCCCGGCCCGGTTGTTTTCGTCCGTCGTTTCGCCGTCCGACGAGCCCGCCCCTGCCCTATCTCTCGCGCACCAGCAGAATCACGCCCAGCACCCCGAAAATCACGTCCGGGGCCCATCCCGCGACCATCGGATCCAGCGCGCCCGCAAGTCCGAAAGCAAGCGTCCACGAGCGCAGTCCGTTATACAGGAACACCCCCACGAGGGCGACGACGACACCCACGTAGGTCCCGTAGTGGGCGAAGCGATGCCCCAGCGGCGCGGCGATGATCGCGAATACCAGACACGCGATCGGTATCGAGAACTTGAAATGCAGGTAGACCTCAAGCCGCTGAGTCTCGCCGCCGGTGGCCCTGCGGACCTCGATAAGCTCCTGCAACTCGTACGGCGCCATCTCCCCTGGTGAGCGCTGCTCTGCATAGTACTGATGCAGCGCGCGTGTCAGCCGCACCTGCCTGGTGTCAAACCTGTCGATCCCCCCGGCCGGATTCCCGCGGTCGTTGAGCGTCACGCTCGCGCCATCGCGCAGCGTCCAGATCGTCCCGCTGAGCGTCGCCTTCTCCGCGACAGTGATTGTCTCGATCCGCCCCTCAGCGTCACGCGTCCAGATCGTGACCTGCTCGAGGAGGTTCTCAGCAGGCATCATGTCGCGCACGTAAAAGAACCGGCCCTGCTCGTCGCGAAAGAACTGGTTGTGCGCCTCCCGGACGACAGGCTGGGTCATCATCATGTCCGCCAGAGCCTGCTGAGCGTCCTCCATGGTGTCCGGAACCACGTACTGATTGAGGGCGATCCCCGCCCCGCCTGCCAACGCCCCGGTGATGACCAGAGGAGCGCAGATGCGGACGAATGAGATCCCGCCCGCGCGCATCGCGGTGATCTCGCCGTAATGCGCCAGCGTGGTCATCGACATGGCCACGCCAAGCAGCGTCCCGAAGGGCAGCGACCAGACGATCGCCCGGGGCGTGCGCAGCAGCAGGTAGCGGATGATAAGCTCCGGCGCGACCCGCCCGCCGACGATCGTCGAGCTTATGTTGTAAGCGACCTCTGCGAGGAGAATCAGTACGAAGAGCATGACGCCGACGATGAACGGAAGGACGACGCTGCGTGTCACGTAGCGGTCGATGATTCGCATGAGTGTGGCGCCGGCGCTCAGCCGGCGTCCTCGAGGATCACCACGGCCATCGCCATCTGCGCCTCGTGCGAGAGCGACACGTGGATATGCTCCACTCCCATCTCGTCGGCGCGCTCCTTCGCCACGCCACTGAGGACGAGTTCGGGCCGACCCGTCGGGTGCTTGCGCACCTCGATCTGCGTGAACTGCACACCGCCACGCCAGCCGGTACCGAGCGCCTTCATGCAGGCCTCCTTGGCCGCAAACCGCGTGCCGAGCCGCTCGGAGAGCGTGGCCCGCAACTCAGCGGTCTCTACCTCTCTGCGCGTAAAGACGCGCATAAGAAAGCGGTCACCGTAGGTCTCGACCATGTATTCGAGGCGGTTGGTCGCAACTATGTCCGTCCCAATGCCGAGAATCATCAGTTGCTCCTGTGCCTGGATCGGCTTCGAGAACAACCGCAGGCTGAGAGCCTGCGCCACATGGCGGGTT
>CAZAHB010000342.1:0-3889 GCA_964484945.1 uncultured Armatimonadia bacterium
GGTGGCGCAGCTTCGCCACCGCCTCGCGATCCCCGTCAGCGACGATCAGTTCGTCCTCGCCGACAGCGCTTCCGTCCACCTTCAGCACGGCCAGTGATCGGCGGAGGCCGTAGCGTACGCGGCGAATATTGCTCCACAACAGCGACCTCTCCCGGCCGCGCCAGTCGGTGACAATCAGTTGATCGCGGGTCAGCTTCAGGCGCATGTTCCGGCCGCGAATGTAGTAATAGAGGGCACCCGCTGCAAGTCCACCATGAGCAAGCCCCACCAGGCCGCCGGCGAGCCATGCGTCCACTGCGGGATCGGCCGCGAGGTCCGCTGCGATCGTCTGTAGTTCCTCCCACCCCCAGACAGTCTCGACAGCCACGAGGGCCGCCAGCACAAGGGCGTAGATCCCCGCCAGGATGTACGCGCCCGGTGCGGCGGGCCAGGTGCCGGTCTGCGCATGATCGGTCGGTTCGGTCGTTTCTGCCATCATACCGGGCACACCCCTGTGAGCGTTCGGGCAATTCGCATGCCGTACAGCACGACGCCCCTCGCATATCGCAAGGGGCGTTGCACGTCATTGCGTCGCTCCCGCCTATCTTCGGCGAAGGAAGGCCGGGATGTCGATGTCGTCCTCGTCGTAGGTCGGGAGGTCTTCGTCCTCGAAGGCCTCCGACGCCGCCGGGCGCTCCTCCTCGGGGCGCTCGCGTTCCTCGCGAGAGGGAGCCTCCTGGCGCTCCGCGCGTGCAGGCTGCTCCTCTTCGTCGCCCGCGCGCACCTCGCGCTTGACGGCCTCTTCGCGCTCGCGAGAGTGGTAATCGGGCTGGAAGCCGGTGGCAAGCACGGTGACGCGGACGGTGCCCTCGATCTTCTCGTCGATGACCGCGCCGAGGGTGAGATCTGCGCCCTCTTCGCCCTGTGCGGCCTCCTGGACGATCTCCGAGGCCTGATGGACCTCGGTCAGCGTCATGTCCGGCCCGCCCGTGATGTTCAGCAGCACCGCGCGGGCGCCCTGGATACCCGTCTCAAGCAGGGGACTGGAGATGGCCTGGTCGGCGGCGTCTGTGGCCCGGCCGTCGCCGGTGGACTCGCCAATGCCCATCATGGCGGTGCCGGCATCCTTCATGACCGCGCGCACATCGTTGAAGTCGAGATTGACCAGACCGGGTACGACGATCACCTCGGAGATGCCCTGCACGCCCTGCTGGAGAATCTGGTCCGCCAGAGCGAACGCCTGCTGGAGCGTGAGGTCCTCTTCGGTGAGGGTCAGAAGCCGGTCGTTGGGGATGACGATGAGGGTGTCCACGGAGGACTTGAGCCGCTCGATGCCCTCTTCGGCGAGATCGGCGCGCTTCTTGCCCTCCACCGAGAACGGTCGGGTGACGACGGCCACGGTCAGGGCACCAAGCTCGCGGGAGATTTCGGCGATCACGGGGCTGGCGCCGGTGCCTGTCCCCCCGCCCATGCCGGCGGTGAGAAAGATCATGTCGGCGCCGTCGAGAGCCATCAGTATCTCCTGGCGGCTCTCCTCGGCGGCCTGGCGACCAAGCTCGGGGTCCCCGCCGGTGCCCAGTCCGCGGGTGAGTTGTTCGCCGATCTGCAGTTTCTTGTCCGCGGCCGAGAGGTCCAGTACCTGCTTATCAGTGTTGATCGTCAGGTACTCAACACCCATCAGGCCGGCCTCAATCATGCGATCCACGGCGTTGGAGCCGCCGCCACCGACGCCGACGACGCGGATCTTGGCGTACTCCTCAACGCCCGGCCTCAGCATGCCCGACGCCCCCTCCTTCGTAAACTGCTCCGATGAATCCATGAACTGCCTCCCAAACTTGGTCGATTATATCCCCGTGCCGATTGCCGTGTCAAGAAACGACAGCCATCGACGCCGCAAAATGGCGTTCACTCGCTGCCGCTTTGTTCATCGTCCTCGGACGGGCCTTCCGCGGCAACCACCACGCGCGCAGGGCGCAGGCAGCGATCGTGCAGGCAGTACCCGGGAGTGTCCACCGCAACAACCGTCCCCTCGGGGACCTCCTCTGTCTCAACCCGCGCAACCGCCTCGTGCATGTCGGGATCGAAGGGCTCACCCTCACATTCGATGACGGTCACACCGAGTTGTTCGAGCACTCGAAAGAATTCCTCGACCGTCATCTCCACCCCTTTCGCGAAGTCCTCCGTATCGCCCTCCGCCTGATGCTCAAGAACTCGCCGCAGATTGTCCATCACCGGCAGAATCTCTGATATGACACTCTGCCCGGCATATTTCTGCTTCTGCTGCTGCTCGCGGGCCGTCCGGCGTTTGAAGTTCTGCAGTTCGGCCACCGCCCGCAGATGCCGGTCATGCTCTTCTTCCAGCGCCTCTTCGAGTCGCTTGATCTCAGCCTGCAGTTCCTTGATGGTTACGTCTTCTTCCTCCTGATCGTCCGAATCCGTGTCCTCTGCGTCGGCTTCGACTGCATCCTCGCGCTCACGTTCATCATCCGAAGGGGCCTCGGACGCCTCCTGTGCCATCCGCTCCTCATCCTCTTCAGGCGCTTCGGTCCCGTTTGTGATGTCAATTCGCTTCGGTCCGTCTGGCATCGTACGCCGCGTCCTCCTGTCTCAATACACCCGCGCCGGACCACCGGGGTCCGTTGCGCGGGGCGATCAGAGCGCATCACCTGTTGGTTCTTACATTCCTTCGTCGCGCGAAAGGGCCTGCCCGAGCGTCCTGGCAATCGTCTCGACCATCTCCAGCGCGAGCACGTAATCCATGCGCATCGGCCCCAGAACGCCCACGGTCCCGGTGCGCCGCCCATCGGCGGAGTACGGGGCCGCTACCACGGAGCAGTCGCGAAGCGATTCCACTCCGTGTTCGTTGCCGATACCCGCGGCGGCCCGAATGCCTTTCGCGTCCACCCCCGCGGCGGCCGCCAGCGCCCGGCGCAGCACAGGCGATCGACTGAGTGTCTCGATCACCCGCCGCAGCCGGTCAAGCTCCTCGAACTCCGGCTGGTCGAGGATGTAGGTCGTCCCCTCAACATACACGTGACCGCTGCCGGCTTCGTCGAGGGCATCGCGAACCCCCTCAATCAGTTCCCGGGCAGCTTCGTCCTCCGCTTCCAGTTCGACCGGGCTTTCCGGTGGCTCGCCGATCAGCGCCTCACGCAGATCCGCTTCGATTTCATCGACACGATCCGCGCGTAGCGCCGAACTGGTCTCGATCAGCGTCTCCTCGTTATTACCGTGGTCATCGAGCCACGAGAGGAGAATGTTGTTCGCACTGACGGGCGTCAGCGACAGGTCTATCAGCCGCGGCCCCCGGCCCTGTGGTGACACCACGATGGCCGGATAGCGTGTAATTCTCGACAGGATCGCCGACCCCAGTCGCAATGCCGCTTCCGGGCGTCCGGCAACCCGCCGAAGCTCTCCCTGAATCCACGCAATATCGCGGTCAAGGCGGCTCCCGGCGGTGTGGATGCCGTTCACGTAGAGCCTGTAGGCCGGCGAAAGGGGGACACGCCCGGCAGATGTATGGGGCTGATCGAGATACCCCCGCTCCTCGAGCCGTACCATCTCGTTGCGGATGGTCGCCGAGCTGCAGTCGATCCGGCGCGTCGCACAGACCGTCTTCGAGCCCACCGGCTGCGCGGTGCGGATGTGCTCCGCGACGACAGCAGTTGCGATCTTCTGTTGTCTGTCCGTCAGATGTTCTGTGTCCTTACGATCCCCCACCACGGCCACCTCGCAGTGATCTGATCAAGCGTAGCATGGCAGGAGCCAGCTCATGACATACACCGAATTTGCTTCACGTTCCCATAAAAAAGGGTAGCAGCACACCCCCGGCATGTCAAGCCGAAAGGCCCCGCGAGGGTCTGACTCAATTTTGTAGGTGTATAGGTTTGGCTAAGCTGCGCAGGCGCAG
>CAZAHB010000343.1:0-3729 GCA_964484945.1 uncultured Armatimonadia bacterium
CTGCACCTCCCCGCCGGTGGTGGTGACCTCCGCGTAACCGTCCGGGAGCGGGTCCGGGTCGCGCCAGGCATACGTCGTCCGCACCTCGCCCCGTGTGCGGACGCCAGCAATAATCCTGTCGCCATCGCGGCGGATCTCGCCCGGCTGACAGGTCTCATCGCTGCCTCCGCCGCTCTCATAAACGACTTCCCCCCGCCGCAGGAGGCGGAAGCTGCTTTCTGACTTCGAATACTGAACCTGATAGCCGGGCCGGTCGCCCATGCAGATGCCGAGTGTGACCTGCGCATCGGTCGTGTGCTCGGCCTCGACGCTCAGACGTGGCTCGCCGGGAGTGACCTCGTGGAAGCGGATCGTGGCCTGCTGCCCCTGTGCACCCGCCCTGGCGACGATGCGTGGACCGCAGTCGGTGGCCTTTGCCGTCCAGGAGCCGGATTTTGGTCGCCACAGGCCGGGAATCGGCGGGACCATTTTCTTCTGCTCCAGCGCGGGCACCGGCGCGTTGGTGCCGTCCACGTGGCAGATGACCGCCTGTGGCTCATCGGTCAACTCTCGGCAGGAGAGGTCGGCGAAGGTGGCGCGTCCGCCCTGCAGGTAGACGCCCGGACGGCCGCCCCCCAACGAGTGGACGAAGAAGCTCTCGCCGAGCTTCTCACCGTTCATGAGACAGGTTACGTGCCCGCCGACTGTGCGGAGCGTCATCGTTCCTGCGGCTGTCGGGGCGGGGCCGCCCGCGAGCTTCGTCGTCTCGCCATCGACCCCATGCAACTGCCAGGTCGGGGGCTGGGAGGCCCTGATTGTGAAGATGACGGCGTTCTTCGGTGGTTCCACCCTATGTCCGGCAACGAGACCGACTACGGCATTGTGCGTAGCCTGGATGTCCGCTGAAATCTCGCAGGGAGGCCATGCTCCGGGGAAATTGGCCACCTCCTGGCCTTTCACGTGGCCGATGACTGCGTCATCCTTGATCTGCCAGGTCCCCTGCTCAAAGTTGAGTGTCCCCGCGGCAGTTGCCTCGTGGGGGATGTGCGTCGCGACGAACGGCCGCGCGGTTACGTCATCGAAGCGGCTGCCGGGGGCATCGTGCGCAGTCAGGCCGATCTGACCGATCAGGGCGGGGGAGAGGTCGGCTTCGACGAGCGGTTCATCGTTCACGAAGCAGCGCGCGTGGCCGGTGGAGACGTCCGCGCGCAGGCGGTAGGACCAGTCATCGCG
Source organism: uncultured Armatimonadia bacterium (assembly GCA_964484945.1). GTDB lineage: Bacteria > Armatimonadota > Zipacnadia > Zipacnadales > UBA5352 > UBA5352. Next base: position 1,213 of record CAZAHB010000343.1, read on the forward strand.
CAGCTCCAGCGGTGTCTCGGCGAGCACCTCGCGCTCGCCGCCCGCGACCTGCACAATCTGCGCGGTGCCTTCGCCGATTTCGAACGCGCAGTAATCGTCGGGTCCGCGCACGTGGAATGCCAGTCCACCGCGGCCCTGCGGAATGCGCGTCGTGGCGCTCAGGCGGTAGCTGTCGAAGATCGCGTAGCCGGCGGCGGTGAGGCAGTCGCCCTCGCCCGGCTCATACCACGAGGCGCCGATGGGCCGGTCATCACGCTCCTGCAGCGGGTCCCAGTAGATCCCGACCTCCCACTCGCCGCGCAACGTCTCCCAGCGGTCCGGCACCTGCTCGGTGGCGAAGAAGTCCTCGTCGAAGGTGACATCTCCGAGCGGCTGAACCATCAGGTCGCCGATGGTCGCGCTACGTCTGGCCGACGCCCCGACGTGCGACCCGCCGGGGGTACTTCCGAGAAAGTGAGCGAGGACTGCACCGTCGGCGCTTACGACCAGGTGTGGCCGGCGGGCGCGGATGGTAAGGTCAAAGGTGCCGCCGGGGAGCGTCATCTCGCGGCGATCGATGACCTTCGGCGTACCCTCCTGCATCTGGACGATCTCGACCGAATCGCCGGTGACCCGGAGCACCTCGAAGTGTTCGTGAGTTCCTCCCTGTTTGCGGAAAATGAGGAGGATATCGGTCGCTTCCTCCTCTCGCTCGACGGGCAGCGTGAGGATGAAGTTGTCCGCGTCCAGCGGCTGTGGCGCGAGTTCGGCGGTGACCTGCGCGGGAATCTCGGCGCAGGCCGGAAGGGCGCTCAGCAGTGCGATCAACACCGGCAGGGCGCGTAGTGGTCGCGTCATGTCGGCAGGTCTCCTCGATGCGGCGGGCGATGTGCGTAGCGTACGAAACATATCCGCGGCGGTGAAGTTCCGGGACCTCGCTGCGCGAGGTTTGGGATTTCGCATCGCGCTAAACGACAGCGCTGCGCGAACTCCACTCAGTTGGTTACCCTCACATGCACTTTGAACGAGTCGGCCTCTCGTGCCCGGGCGATGGCCGCTTCGACGTCGGCGAGGGCGAACTCGTCGCTGACGAGCGGCTCCGTGTCGATGCGCCCGTTCGCCAGCAGCGCCAGCGCGCGCTCGTCGGTGAAGGGGTTGGTGTACGCGCCGGCCACCGTGATCTCATCTCGGAAAAGCTGCCGCGGGCGCATCAGAACCTCGGTGCCCTCCGGGCAGACGCCGAACTGCAGAACGCGGCCGCCCGGACCGACAACATCCAGCGCCAGTCCCGCCGTGGCGGGAATGCCCGCCGCCTCCAGCACGAAGTCCGCCGGGCCGCCGAGGGCGTCGAGGATCGCTTTGCTCGTATCCTCGGACGCCGGATCAACCGTGGCGTCCGCGCCGAGGCGCTCGGCCAGCACGCGCTTGCCCGCGTCCGGTTCGGAGACCACGATCGGCGCGCCGCCGTGCAGCCGCACAAGCTGTGTCATCATCAGGCCGACGGTTCCTCCGCCGAGGATCGCCACGCGGTCGCCGGGGCGCGGCGCCAGCACCGCCAGCCCGTGCAGGCAGCATGACAGCGGCTCCATCAGCGCGGCGTCGCGGAAGCTCAGGCCCCCGGGCAGCGGGAGGCACTGTTCGGCGGGCATCGCACAGGACTCGGCGAAGCCGCCAGGGCGCGTGACGCCCACGGCGGTGGCGGTCTCGCACAGATGGGGCATCCCGCGGCGGCACTGTCGGCAGGCGTGGCAGTAGATGTTCGGGTTGACGGCCACGCGATCGCCCTCGCTGAGGTGCCGCGCGTCGCTGGGGTCCACGACCGTCCCGGACATCTCGTGACCGGGGATGGCCGGGTAGTCGGCGTGGTAGTCACCGTCGATGATGTGCAGGTCGGTCCCGCAGATGCCGCAGGCGGCGACCTCAACGACAACTTCGCCGGAAGCAGGCTCCGGCTTATCGACATGGGCGACCTCGAAGCTGTGCGGTTCGTGGACCAGCAGTGCGAGCATCCGAGCACCTCCGTGGGAGTGTTCAGTGGTAGGTGGTTCGCCGTGGACGCGCCCGGGACCTGTCAGGCAGCCCGGGCCCGCGGTGCCGCTCGTGCGCTTCGTCAGGCGCCGCCGGCGCCACCTCCGCGCACGTCGCGGCTGCGGCGTGACCTGCGCTCGCTGGTGCTCGCTTCGTCCACGCCGCTGCGCGTTCGTGGCGTCCTCGCTGTGCTCGGACGCGCTCGCGCGCCCGCGGGCATATCCCGTTCCGGGCAGGAGTCGGCGCACGGTGTCGGGAAGTGGTCTGTGTGCTGACAGATGTGCCTGAGGTGATCACGTATGCTGCTTGCTCTCATAGCGCTTGTTGCCGTCGTGCCCGCTCTTGCGCAGGATGCCGTGCCCCTTGGCGAGGTAATTGAGGCCGAGAGCCTGGAGGCGATCGGCGCGGAGTCGGAGGACACGTATGCCGAAGACGCGTCTGGCGGGGCCTACGTGTATCTGGCGCAGAAGCAGATGGAGAATGCCCGCCCGAACTCCTACCTCAAGGTCC
>CAZAHB010000344.1:0-3434 GCA_964484945.1 uncultured Armatimonadia bacterium
GGGGTCCGGGTCCTGCTCGACGGCCAGGAAGCCGAGACGTCCGAGATGACGGTGACGCCGGCGGGTCCATCGGGCCTGCCAGTGCGGGCAGGCGTCGGCGCTGTTGTGCGGGCAGTCGATGAGTGCGGAACCGTCATCGACGGGGAAAAGCAGCGTACCGTCGCAGGCCACGGCATTGTCCGGGCACAGCGCCTGCGGTTCCTGCTCTGTGGCCTGCGCCAGGGCCTGCTGTTCGCGACGGCGCACGTCATCGACGATCGTGCTGTCAAGCGACGGCAGCGCGTCACCGGCGCGGGTCGTGTCAGCCATCGTTGCCACGCCCTTTCTGTTGCGCCTCTTTACGCCGCTTACGAGATGCCCAGTCCGACACGGGGGCCATGCCGCGCCCAGAACTCGCGTCGCGCTTGGCGGCACCCTTGCGAGCCAACATCCGTCGCAACCACGCGTCCGGTCTGTCGGCCACGTCGGGGACGTTCTCCCGCAGCAGGTCCAACATTTCGTCGGCATCGACATCGGTGTGTTCGTCGCGGATGGGCCGCTCCAGTGCCACGCACCACTGCTGTCGCTGGTGGACCGACCACACTCCACCTCGCAACTCGGCGATCAAGCCTCGAAGCGCGGTGGGCTCACAGGACAAAAGATGCTCATCGGACGGATCGACGTCCAGGCGTTTCGGGGTATTTTCAGACGCAGGATAGTTCCAGTCTGGCTCACGCTCACCGGAAGCCTCGCGCGTGCGCGGCACGCCGTTCTTCCTTTCCTTTCCTTTCCTTTCCCTTCCTAGTGTAGCTTTTGCGCAACTTTTGCGCTCCTGTTGCGCATCTTCTGCGCAACTCGGAAAACTTGGCTGTAGCGGCTCCTCAATGCCCAATACCGCCATTTGCTTTTCGCGGTCCTGTTGTCCAAACCAGCGGGTCGCTGCTTCATACGTCGTCTTACCTTTGCCTTGATATTCACAGTAATGTTCGTAAACGGTTGTGAGGCGTTCCCATGAACAGAGCACCACTGGCGGTGCCGGCAGCGAACTTTCCTCGCGGTATGAGGGGCGGATGTACTGATGTTCAAACCACCCGGTGAGGAAGCCGTACCTGGTGCCCCCGACCACATAGAGGATGATGAGATCGCGGTCGTGGAGCAGTTGCAATGCGTCCTCCACCATGTCCTCTGAGACGCCGTGAACGCTGCTGAATATATCCTCTGACAGCGCCCAGGCATCGGCTACAAACCGTCCCTCGTCGTCCGCTTCTGCGGTGATCAGATAGCCGTACAGCCACCCCACGTGCAGGGGCGCCCGACGGATCTCGCGGTGAGTCCACAAGCGTCCGGTAGCGAGCCATCAGGTAGCATCCCCTCAAGGGCGTTCTGCATCGCGTCCTGCATCGCTGGCGACCAGTCTGCCATAATCTTCTCATGCTGCCAGGTAGGATTCATGCCGTGGAAACTGAACGAGGATTGAGCAACGAGCGGCGTTACGTTGCACGTGGTACAAGCCAGCGCTACGCGCTCGGTGATCGCAGGCGCAATCAACAATCCCCATGCTTCCACGACCTGTTCGCCGCACAACTCACATATCTGATCCCAGTCGTCTACCTGCTCCGACAGATAGTCCTCACAGCGCATCGCCATGGCCCGTGGCAGCACCGACATGTAGGATAGCAACTGCGTCAAATCGCGCCCGTCCGCCTTGCGTACCTTCAATTCAGCCACGACTAATTGCGGCATGTCGTTGCCCTCGATGATGCCCAGTAGGTCGAGAATCCCATCGCTTGGCAATCGCACTTGTCGCCCAACCCACCGCAACCGGCTGTCACCGAAGTCCAAGCCCAACGCCTCGGGGCGATCCCATAACCAATCCTCAAGCTCACGCTCACTACAATTCATGGTGGATAAATCTCCTTGCACAGGACCGGTAATCCCCCGCCGCGGCTCCTCAGTGTCTACTGCTGTCTGTTCGCCATTCGAGCCGCTTTGGTATTGATCGTAATTCACGATCCGCAGGCGCCCTTTGCTATCTTTGTGATCGACATCGCACTCTTGGAATATGATAAGTCCGGCAGCCTCTAATGCATCCTCGGTACGCTTTATTGTACTGTAGCTTTCGCCGACCAGATCGGCGCGTTGAGACCGCGTCCAAGCCGTGCCGTCTTCATCGCACAGACACCCACGATACGGAGCCTGCCAGCGGGCGAGCGCGACGTAATCCATGAACGTTGCGCGGTCCACGCGGCGCACCTCGCGTAGAGTGCTATCAGGTCGGATGGAACACACGTGGTATTTCACCCACCGCTTACTCTCATTGATGTTCGTTTGACTCACAGTCGCACCCCGTACAAAGCGAAGCCCCCGCTGTGGTCCTTTGAATGCCTGGGCAGACACTCACAGGAGAGCACGCGCGGGGGCGTAATCGCTTTCCGAGCAAAACTTGAAAGGAACATCGAAGACCTCCTGTGTAGCGTCAATTGCCTGCCCAGGCACTGCCATCCTACATTGCTTATCGACATTAGTCAACCACTTTCTGCTTTTACTGGCGTATCCGCATTGCTGGACAGCATACATCTGTGCTCGTGGGTCGGATCATTCGAGCACCTCAGCGGCCCGTCAGGCGCGAACAACCCGCCCTGCGGGTCAGAGGGCATAACGACCTCCGCGTGACACACAGCGCACCGCAGAGGCGGATTGACGCCGCGCTCAGGGGGCAGGGTCGTCACCGGAAACCCGTCGGGCATATGCGGGCGCATGTCGCGCTTGAGGTAGTAGGCGATGCCGGTCTCGCTCAACACCTCAGCGAGGTCCTCTCCGAACCGGCGCCACCCGACGGTCTTCGCCATCGGGTGATGATTGAGCGGCCCGATTTTCACGTGGCCGATGCCGAGGTTCGCCGCCCGTCTGACCACGGCCAGCGCGTCAGCCGGCGAGATCACCGGCTCCACGCTGATCCAGGTCTCGATGCCGCCGCGCTTTGCCTCCGCCAGCGCCTGCCAGCGGGCGTGCAGCGTCCCCGCGCCCGGCTCCCAGTGCGACCGGCCTCGATCGGTCTCGTGCACGATCGACGTCGCGAACGTGTCGCGTCCCGGCGTGTACAGCTCGAAGCCATGCGAGGCATCCACCGGGTTCTTCGTGAGCACGGTGAACGGGCGCTCATACGCGGACATGATCCGCAGGGCCTCCGTGGTGACCGCCTGCACGTCATCCCGCCCGCGCGGGTAAGGATCGGTGAGAAACGAGAAGAGCGTGGTGCGCTGATCCCCCACCTCCTGGAGTTGCGCCGCGTCACGCTCCAATCGCTCGAGGAAATCCTTCGTCAGGATCGGCCCGTCGTGGAATGATGCGCCCATATGGGCGGCTTGAGGGCCGTAGCAGTAGGCGCAACCGTGGGGACACCCCCGCCCGGCGGTTGCGGGCCCGGGGGCGTACTCGCCGGAGCGGACTTCGGG
>CAZAHB010000345.1:0-3413 GCA_964484945.1 uncultured Armatimonadia bacterium
GCTACCTGGAGCCGACGATGGCGCTGGTGCGCTACGGCGATCCGCTGCACATCGAACAGATCATGCAAACCGCGTCGAACATCGACTACTGGACGGGGATCACCGGGCCCGATCACCGGCACTTCAAGAGCAATTTCTTTACCGCCGAGCGGATGAAGAGGGAGGGCCACTTCGGGCATGATGTGGGGCTGAACGCGACCGCGATGGTCTCGTCGATGTGGCTGGCGTGGTACAACCATCATCCGGTCGCGTCCCGGCAGATGACCGAGTGGATGCAGGCATGGGTGGAGGATTCGCTGGCCGAAGTCGAGGGCAAACCCGCGGGGTTGATCCCCTCGTACGTGGATTTCGACACACACGAGATCGGCCCCCACCGCAATGTCTACCTGTCGCAGACTTCCATGATGATGAACGCCGCCTGTCAGCACACCGGCGACGAGTGGTTCCTCCAGCCCCTGATCAGCTACCTCGAACGCGGGCACGATATGTGGCCGAAGGCCCTGAACATGGCGGCCGCGGACGTGCGCCGGGCCATCGGCGAGGGCGACTGGGATACGCTGCTGCTGGCAGAGGCCGACGAGCGTCGGCAACTGATCGAGGAGGACAGCTTCTTCCAGCGCGGTCTGTACTATCAGGAACTGCCGGGCATCCTCGGCTGGATGATCACCGGAGATCTGGAGTACCTCGAAGCGACCTGCTTCCATGCCTGGCGGAACAATGAGCGGGCGTATCCGATTTACACGGAGGTGGACGCGCACAAGGACCGCGTGTACCCGTGGGCGCGCTACGTGCTGCCGTGGATGTATTGTGGCGGGAACGCGCTGGACGGACGCGGAAGCGCGCCGTGGCCGACGATCGCGGTAAGCTGGGAGGCCGGCTATGATTTCGCCGCGCTGGTGCGCGAGCGCGCCGAGGATCGGCTGCGCATCACCGCGTGGAACTTCGGCGACGCCCGCCAGGTCGGCATGCGCCCGTGGGGGCTGCAGACGGGTACCTGGCGGATGGCCGTCGGCAACGCCGCGCCCCGCGAGGTGCAGATCGAGCGCGGAGTGGCTGTCGCCATCGACCTGCCCGCACGCGGCGAGGTCGAGATCGCGCTGGAGCTTGCCGAGGCCGATGACTGGTCGCCCGAGCGCCCGGACCTGGCGCTGTCGGCGACGGAGGGCGCGCGGGTCGAGGACGGCACGCTGACGGTCATCGTGCATAACATCGGATCGCGCGAGGCGCCGCCCTGCTCTGCCTCGCTTATATCCGGCGGCGAGGTCATCGCTGAGGCGCAGGTGCCGGCCATCGAGCCGCCCCTGGACTTTGAGCCGAAGACCGCCGAGGTCAGCTTTGAGTTGCCCGAGGGCGCAACGGGCGAGGTTCAGGTCACAGTTGATCCGGCGGAGGCAGTTCCGGAGATCACAGAGATCAACAAGACGCTGTCGGTAGCCATCAAGTGACGCGTGGGGAGTGAAGCCGGTGACCGACGAGGAACCCACAGAATCGGCCGACACCGGCGACGGCTCGGGGACCGGGCCGGAGGCTCCGGAAATGGAGGACTGCTGGCTGGCGGGCATATCCTTCATGCTGGCGCTCCCGCCACTGACAATCAGCGGACTGGTCTTCGTGATGCCTGACGGATGGGATGTCGCGCTCCTGGTTCTGGGCTGGGTCATGACTGCTGCGGGGCTGATGACCGGCATCCGGGCCCTGGGCGAAATCGCTGCATCGAACGGACGGCTTCGCGGACGGGGGATGGCCTGGGCGGGCACGGGGATGGCGAGCCTCGCCATCATCGGCCTTGCGGTCTCTACGGTGATGCTCATCCGGCTCCCCTGATAGAAGAGGCACGTCAAGAGAACGGAGGCGGATGTGACCGCGCGGCAGGGGAGGTGACGCTTTCTCAGAAAGCGAATCTTTCCTAACTACTTGCAACGAAGGTAATTGCAGTCGGCGGCAGTCTGTCGCCGGCTGCATCGTCTCATGACAGTCCTCATACACTGGACGGGAGCGCGACATGATCAGCATCGACGACATACGCGACGCCGCATCACGCCTGAGGGGCATCGCCCGGCATACGCCACTGCTGCCGAGCGACCGCCTCAGCGAGCGCCTGGACTGCAACGTCCTTCTCAAGTGCGAGAATCTGCAGGTGACGGGGGCCTTCAAGATCCGCGGCGCGTCCAACTGCATCCTGCAGCTTTCCGATGACGAGCGGGCGCACGGTGTCATCACCGCCTCGGCGGGGAATCACGCCCAGGGCGTCGCGGTCGCCGCGCGCGAGGCCGGCACGGACGCGACCATCGTCATGCCGGAGATCACGCCTGTTACCAAGATCCAGCGCACCGAGGATCTCGGCGCGCACGTGATCCTCCACGGACCGAGCTTCGATGAGGCCGAGGCGGAAGCGTATCGGCTCGCCGACGAATCGGGCGCATACTTCGTGCATCCCTTCGATGACCCGCGGGTAATCGCCGGACAGGGCACCATCGGCCTGGAGATCGCCGAGGACTGTGAGCCGGACTGCGTCATCGTGCCGGTCGGCGGCGGAGGACTGATCTCCGGAATCGCCACCGCAGTGAGGGCGAGCTACCCACAGGCGACGATCCTCGGCGTGCAGGCGGAGAACGCGCCCTCGATGTACCGCAGTTGCGAGATCGGCGAACTGACATCCGCCCCGGTGACCGGCACACTCGCGGAGGGGATTGCGGTGGGGGAGGCCTGCTCGAGGACCTTCGCGATGATACAGGAGCGTGTGGACGATGTGCTCGCGGTTGCCGAGAAGGATATCGCGCGCGCCATGCTGGAGCTTCTCGAGCATCACAAGCTCGTGGCCGAGGGCGCGGGCGCCACTCCGATCCCGGCGCTTGAGGCGTGTTGTGAGCAGATGCGCGGGAAGATGGTCGTGCTCGTGATCTCAGGCGGAAACGCGGACGTGACCACACTCGCGGCGATCATCGACCGGGGGCTGGTGGAGGCCGGGCGCGCGGTGCGGATGCAGGTGACGCTGACGGATCGGCCGGGGGCGCTGGCGCGGCTGTCGGCGGAGATCGCGGAGGTGGGGGCGAACATCGTCGAGATATACCACGACCGGCTCAGCATGGACCTGGAACTGGGTCAGGCGGAGGTGGAGATCGTTCTGGGCACGCGCGGCCACGATCACGTCCGCGAGGTCCTCACCCATCTTACCGAGAAGGGCTACGACGCGCGCAGGATAGACTGAGCGCGAGGGTGAGGAGTGGCGAGCGTGGAGTTCGCGTTGTTCGCGAACTCCCATCCTCCCAACCCCGAACGAAGTGAGCGGGTCGCACAGCGATGGGTCGTCGTTTACGAGCGCCGACGAAGCTTCCGTGCCCGCCCGCCGTTCACGCAAACCATCTGGGGAGAGATCACGATGATCCGCACCGTAACAACCGTCGCCCTCATCT
>CAZAHB010000346.1:0-3403 GCA_964484945.1 uncultured Armatimonadia bacterium
CCGCCCAGAAGCTGCAGCAGCACCGCCTCACTGCGCACGCCGTCCGCACCCGGCCCCGGCTCACTGATCCGCCCCATCATCGGCAGCGCGTAATGGCCCCACTCATGCGCGACCTCCCGCAGCCACTCCTCCGGAGTGCGGTTACGCTCGATGTCATAGATGAAGATATCGTTCTCGTACTGCTCGGCCCCGGTAGGACCGTCCTCGCACATCCACACTCGTACGAGCTTCTGATCCATGTTCTGCGGGAGCCCCCAGGCGCCACGAGTGTAGCAGTTCGCGCGGAGGGTGATATGCGCGATGCGCTCGGCCAGTCCGGCGTAGTCGTTCCCTTCGTCGCTGAGCAGCCGGGACGGGTAGTGCACGACCGCGCGCATCCGAAGCTGCTCTCCCGCCGGCACGCCGATGTATCCGTAGCACGCGCGGTTAAACAGGGCGGTGCCGACCACGCCCTGTCCTCCGGCGGAGGGGATCTTTTTGGTGACGGGCCCCTCCCCGTCCTCCATCTCTTCGGGGTACACGACGCCCGTCGTGTAGGCGATGCGGCGCTGCAGGTCGTCAAGGCCGGTCAGACGCAACCGGCACTGGTCCGTTACAAAGGAGACCGGACTGAACTGGAGCAGTTCGGTCCGGAGTGTGCGGGGGAACTCGCCGGCGAAGAACAGATGCGTGATACGTTCGCGACCGTACTCATCATCGGGGCGAAGCTGCAGCAGACGTCCGTAGCTGGAGAGCGCTTTCAGGGGCTGATCCTGTGTCTCATACAGGTAGCCCATGTGGGCGTGAACCGACGGATTGTCCGGAGCCACCTCAAGCGCCTGGAGCAGTCGATCCATCGCGGCTTCGCGCTCGCCATCTTCGACAAGCTTCTGGCTCTGTTGGATCAACTCGGTCACTGTCGCGCCGTTGTCCTCGTTCTGGGCGACCGCGAGAGGACACAGCGCGAGCACAACCACGAACACCACCGGCGCCCGGCAACACTTCATCGGATCACTTCCTCCCCATCATCTTCGTCAGGCTGCCCCTCCGGGCAGACGATCGTGTTGGCCACGCGCTCGAGGATGTCCATGTGATCGTCATCAAGCAGTGCCCCGGCGTAGTATATCCGGTTCTCGTTTTCGCAGTGCCATACCCATCCCTTGACCGACTCGGGGTACGGACGGCCGATGACATGCATCACGAATGACTGAAAGTGCTTCAACGGATTCGAGAAATATCCGGTTACCTCCACCGCCGGGTGCCCGCGGAATCTCGTCTCGTCGAAGGACAGCTTAATCTTCTTGTGGTAGTCACTGATCTCCGACTTCGCCCAGTCGGTCAACGACTGATTCCGCAGCGCAACGTTGGCCATTCCCCACCGCGCTCCGACGATCTCCTCGCCACGATTCGCGAAATGCAGTTCGATCAGCCCCGCCATGAGTTTCTGGTCGGATATCTCAAACCGCTCGGGAACCTCCATCTGCAGACCGTACGTGGACCAGGTGATCCAGCCCTCGCGCGGATGGTCCTCCATCCTCCCGATGACTTCACCGGCAAGCTTCTGCCCCTTCTCATCGAGGGTGGCCATGACCTGGATGATCATGACGCGCTCGCACTCCTCACAGTACCAGGCCGCCCCGTATCCCTCGACCTCGCCCCGCCACGCGAAGCAGTTCAGGTCGGTCTTTCCCATCTGTCGCTTGCTGACCACCCTGCAATCGCGGTCGGTCTCAATCTCCCCCTCGTCCGAGTTGCGCTCCTTCTGCAGGTCCTTGAGGTAGCCGTCAACGACGTCCTCTATATCGACAAAGCCCCCCGCCTCCTGCCATTTGACCTCGACCCGCGGCATGTTCTCCTGGTCGTCCAGGCGCATATAGCCCTGCTTGCGATCACCGCTTATCGCCGCAATGTCCCATTCTTCGGGGACGTTGAGAAGGACGCCCTGCCAGGCGCGAACCGTCCACTCGTCTGTGTTCATGTTTGCCATTGTGGCGTTGTCTCCCGTCAAGATCTGATCGCGGCGCATCCAAACCCCGCTGCCCCGGTCGCACTGCGGCCGAGATCAGCGACGCCTAGAAGACGATCTGCTCGCGCCGCATGTGAATGCTCTGAAGGATGCCCACTGCAATCATGTTCGTCATCAGGCTGGAGCCGCCGTAGCTGAGGAAGGGCAAAGCCATCCCCTTCACAGGCGCCAGTCCGATGGTCATGCCGATGTTCACGTAGATCTCGATCAGTAACATGCCCACAATCCCCGCAGCCACAACCCTGTCAAATGTGGTCGGTGCGGCCGCGGAGATGCAAATGCCGCGGTACAAAAGCAGACCATACAGCATGATCACGCTCGCAGCGCCGACGAAGCCCAGTTCCTCGGCGATGACCGTGAAGATGAAGTCCGTCGCCTGGTCGGGGATGAAGTCCGCCTGACTCTGTACGCCCTGGAACAGCCCCTGGCCCCACAGGTGGCCCGCCCCGACCGCGATCAACGATTGCCGCAGATGATATGACGCAGCCATTGAGGCGTCGTCAGGATTTAGAAACGCGGTCAATCGCGCCTTCTGATGTGACTTGATAAGCCCAAAGCCCCATGCTCCGGTAAAAAGCAACAGTCCGGCCAGCACAAAGGCCCCGAGGTGGACAGGACTGGTTCCGAGAGTAAACATCATCACCAGCCAGATGAAGAAAAGGACGATCGGAGTTCCCAGGTCCGGCTGGATCAGAATCAGCGCGGACGGCGCGGCCACCCACGCGAGCGTGCGGACGAGGAACAGGAAGTCATACTCCTCGGTCTCGACCCTCGCGACGACCGCCCCGAGCATGATGATGACTGCCAGCTTCGCCAGCTCCGCCGGCTGGATATTCACCGGCCCAATGGGGATCCAGCGATGGGTCTCGCGCACTTCGCCCATCATCAGCACAATGGCGAGCAGCCCCATCACTACGAGGTAGATCGGCCAGGCCAAACCTCGCATCTTCGCGGTATCCACCGTCATGGTCGCGACCATGACCGCGAGACCGACGATGATGTAGGCGATCTGCATGGTCAGCCGGGCGGAGGGGTCCGCGGCGTTGCGCGTACAGCTATAGATTGCGATTGCGCCGATCGCGGACAGCAGCAGGACTACTGTCAGAAGCTGTAAATCGACGCGGCGCACAACGTTCATACGGTCAGCTACCTTCTGCGACGCGGGCTCGTGTGCCTGTGGGAGTATATCATAGATTCACGATACGAAGGAAGACGGCCCCGGCCGCTGTGGCCGTGACAGAGGCTGAGACGCGCGGGCGGGCCGCGGCGTTCACAACTGGGCGTTTTGGGGGCGCGCGGGTCCCGGGCGACGGGTGGAGGGGACCGCCCCCCCCCCCCCCCCCAGGCAGGGGGCCGCGCCGGCCGTTGGCCTTGAATGCAAACGAACAGTTTGCGAAC
>CAZAHB010000347.1:0-3352 GCA_964484945.1 uncultured Armatimonadia bacterium
GACCCACCAGCGCGAAGGGCGTGTCGCCGACCCACGTCCGGCCTGTCGGCAGGTTGCGCAGGTCATACTCTCCGCCCAGGCGCAGCCAGCCGCCCATTCGGCCCTCATCGATGGTGCTCTCGTTGCAGAAGGGCGCAATATCCACCAGCTTGAACTCTCGCGGTTCGGGCTCTTCGTTGAGGTCCCACAGCCGGTTGTACGTCGGCACGGGCGGCCAGCCCAGATCATCTACCGCCGGCCGACCCACCGACCACGAATTCTCCGCACCGAGCAGCCAGCCGGGGGCCATGTGGGGGAGACGGACACGGTTGCTCGCAATTGACGACCAGGTCGTGCCCATCAGCCCCACCGTGTCATAGTCCTGAACTGCCTGCGTGGCGCTCCAGACGTTCTGCGGCTCGTACCACGGGCAGCAGAGCACCTCGAAACCGTGGGCATCCCAGTAGTCCAGCGAGTTGTGCCAGCCGTAATCCGCCCCGTAATGCCAGTCGCAGATCAGGATATCCTTTGGGAGTTGATCGGTCAGTTCTTTCGTACCGTACTTCAGTCCGTTCCCCCACGGCAGGAACATGTCGCCCCACATCAGCGTGCGCATGCCTCGCTCAGCGAGCCAGTCGTGCAGCTTGATGACATCGTCCGCGAATAGCTGCCCCGGGTCCTTGCCCTCGCAGCGAGGGCATGTCCCGATGTCATCGAAGGCGGCTTCATCATGGCCGATGTGGAAGTACTCGCCGCCGAAGACCTCGATCAGCTCCTCCATCAGGTCAAAGACAAGCGGGTAGGTCTCCGGGTGCGAGGGGCAGTAGTTGAAGCGCGCGCGACGGCCCAGTGTCGTCTCCTCCGGCGACTCCGCCAGGTGCCGCCACTGGGGCTTGTTGAGCACATAGCCGAAGTGCGCGAAAGTGGCCAGCTGCGGGAAGACGCGGAAGTGCCGCTCACGGGCGTAGTCGATCATATCGCGCAACTGGTCCTTCGTCGGTGCCCCCTCCCGCGCGATCTCCGGATGACTCTCGTACTGGAGCATATCGTTGACTTCCAGGCAGAGTGTATCGAACTTCAGCAGCGCCAGAAAGTCGATGAACTCGCGGTATATCTCAGTATCGGATGCGTAGTATGACTTCAGGTGCCAGCCCCGCCAGCCGGTGTCCGGCCAGTCCCGCACCGTGCAGGCGTAGAACATCGGTCGGGTTCCATCGCGGCAGAGCATCTGTCTGAGCGTCTGCACACCGTAGAACACGCCTCGCGCATCCGCACCGGCCACGTCGATCATATTCGGCTCGACGGTCAGTTCATATCCACCGGCCGGCAGGTCGCTGTCCTTTGCAAGGCGCAGCGAGATAACGTTCGGCCCCGGGCGACCGCGCGGGTCAAGGTCCAGAGGAAGGTTGAACCGCTCCTGCAGGTCCTCGCGCAGCATCTCCGCCGGCAGCGCATGCGCTTCACCCTCATAGGCGATCCGCGTCTCCGGGTCCGGATGGAAGCTGCCACGCGTGAATCCGAGGGCCTGTGGGGCCGGGATGACTGTCGGCTTCGGATCGGTGTAGTCATCGCCGCGCGTGACCGTCTGATGCGGCTTCGTCTTCGCGGTGGCGAAGGCAAGCGTGCCGAACCGCTCGGGCATCGCGTAGAACTGTCCCGATGTGTATGACCAGGTGGAGTTTTGCTCCCCACCCGCAGCGCGGCGGGTGCGGCAGAAGTTCGCACCCCATGTCTCAGCAACCCCCGGGCGCCCCCCGACATCCTCGAAGGGCAGCCGAAGCTCCGCGAACCAGCGGTCCTCGCCGATCGTCACCGCCGCCTCCCAGTCGGGAACGGATACATCTTCTCCGGCTCGCGGATCGAACCAGTCCGTGTAAAACCGCGTCCCCAGCTTTCGCTGCTGCCACTTCGCCCCACTGGCACTCACGCCGAGATGGACGTATCCGGAGCGATCGTGCTCGGTGTCGAGGAAGACCTCCACGCAATCATCGCTCCAGACGGCGGAGCCATCCTCCTTTGCCTGGCGCACGAGCCCGTCGATGTTCGGCTCCTCGCACTCGAACGCGACATAGAAAGCCTCCGCGTCGAACCAGACCCTCGCTCGGGTCGCCGCTTCGGCGCGCCGGCCCTCGCCGTCGAGCACCATGAAATCCTCCGCCACGGCGGCCCCGCGCCAGGCGCGGTCATTCACCTCGCCGTCGATGGTCGGAGCGTTCTCGGCCATCGGCACGCGCAGCGTCGGGCGTTCGGCAATCATGTGGAGGCCGGCGTCGTCGAACCAGGCGGACCCGAGGCCGTCGGAGATCAACGAGAGCTTGACGCGGTCGGCGCCCTTCTCGGTGGCAATGACCGCGGACACATGCTTCCAGCCGTCAGTGGCCCCTTCATTTGCGATGGTGTTGGTGACCCACTTATCGCCGGCCGGGTAGCGCTCATACAGGATGACCTGCCAGGGACCGGTGGCCTTCACCCACACGTCGACTCGGTAATTGGCCTCCTCGCGGGCGTCGAAGGTCTGGCTGATTCGGATCCAGGCGGGGTTGTCGGAGATGTGATCGATACGCTGACTGGTACCCGAGCGGGCGATCTCGGCATCAATAGCAAAGTCACCCTCAGCGCCCTGATCAGCCTTTACCTCGGACGACCATGCGTCGGCCACGCCGTCACCGTCGGCATCCTCCATCGAGGGATTCTCGACAAAGTTGGTCAGCGACCAGCAGGGCGCTGCAGCCACGACCAGCAGTGCGATAAAGAGCGCGACTGATCGACGAGCAGGAATGGGTGTCATTGTTCAGAGACCCCTCAGGCATCCGGATTATGCGCTGTCACGCACATCAGTTCCCTCCGAAACGGTCAGACACCTTGTTGCAGACGATGCCCTTGACGAGTATCGCGAGGATTGGGTATACTGACAATGGTCAGGCGGCCGGTGATCGGGGCGTGGCGCAGCTTGGCAGCGCACCTGCTTTGGGAGCAGGAGGTCGCCGGTTCAAATCCGGCCGCCCCGACCAGGTGTTGCCACAGCGGCGACACAGGCACGCACGCGCCCTCAAGTGATGCGGGTGTAGCTCAGTGGTAGAGCGTCAGCCTTCCAAGCTGAGGGTCGTGGGTTCGAATCCCATCGCCCGCTCCATCCGACAACAGGCCCGGAAGCAGGCCCAGGTCGGTGGCACGTTGCAGGCGCTTGCGTCACAGTTGCGCTATCCGCTGATTCTCAGGCAAGAGCGCCCGTAGCTCAGGGGACAGAGCAGCGGCCTTCTAAGCCGCCGGTCGCCCGTTCGAATCGGGCCGGGCGCGCCATGCGACATTGACAATGCTCGATACGCCACGTAGTATAACGCGATGAGCGTCGTGCTGCGCGTGAACGAGATGG
>CAZAHB010000348.1:0-3348 GCA_964484945.1 uncultured Armatimonadia bacterium
GTGTGACCTTCGACCGCACATTCTGCACCCCCCCGCAGTGCACTGCCTCCGGCGCGTCGACCATGACCGGGCGCTATCCGCAGGAGGGCGGCGTGGTCACGAACATCGGCGCGGTGGGCAGCAGGCCGCTCTCGCCGGAGATCCCGACCCTCGGCAGCGTCTTCCGCGACGCCGGCTATAAGACCGGCTACCTCGGCAAGTGGCACCTCAGCGATGACGAGATGGCACCACTCGATGACTTCGGCTTTCCGGGCAGGACACGGTTGCGCGGCGATGAGCTTGAGCGAGCGGCCACGGACTGGCTCCAAAACGCTCCGGAGGAACCGTGGCTGCTGGTAGTGTCCATCGTGAACCCCCACGATGTTTACTACACGCCGGACGATCAGCAGATTCGCGATGAGGTCGAGCTTCCTGCGAACTTCGCTGACGCCGTTTACGCCAGGCCCGCCTGCCAGCAGCGTTTCCTCGACTATGACCAGGGCGCGCGGGTGCAGGACTTCGACGAGGAGGACTGGCTGCGCTACATCTCATGGTATCACGACCTGATCGAGCGCGTTGACGGGCACCTCGGCGCGATTCTCGACGCATTGGAAACATCGGGGCAGGCGGATGAGACCCTCGTCGCATACACGTCCGATCACGGCGACATGGCCGGCGGGCACGGGCTGCCCTTCAAGGGCCCGTTCATGTACGAGGAGATCCTTCGCGTACCGCTGGTCGTAAGCTGGCCGGACGGGGCGGGCGCGGGTGAGACGCGAGAGGACCTCGCGAGCCTCGTGGACATCGCACCGACGTTCGCTGCGACTGCCGGGGTCGAGTGGCCGACGGATCTGCCCGGACGCAACCTGCGCGCACTGGCAGAGGACCAGGGGGCTACATGGCGCGATCGCATCTTCGCCCAGTATCACTCGAAGCAGCAGTGGTCGAACCCGATCCGGACGGTGCGGACCGAGCGCTGGAAGCTGAACCATTACGTGGATCACCGGGATGAACTGTACGATCTGCAGGATGACCCGGGCGAGACACGGAACGAGATACACGCGTTGCATCGCCAGGAACTGATTGGCGAACTGCGCGGCAGCCTCGATGAGTGGCGCTCTCAGACGGGCGATCCGCTGCGGTAAGCCGAACGGAACGAACGGAAGGGAACAGGATTCGGACTTCGTCCGACAGGATGCGGCCGGCAAACGACGCCGGCCGCAGCAGGCAACTGCAACGTCACAGGTGTACGGCAACTGCGGCAACGCAGGTGTACGGCAACGGCCAATGGACAGGTGCAAGGCGACAACGAGGACGTAGCTGGACGACAATGACATTTGATCTGGCCGAAAGCGCTACTGCCAACGCTGCAACCTGTGACTTTGCCGTAACCCCTGTCTTTGCCTTAACTGTGCCTTTGCCGTTGCCTTCACCTGCACTTTTGCCGTTGCCTTCACCTGCACTCTTGCCGTTGCCTTCACCTGCACTTTTGCCGTTGCCTTCACCCGCACTTTTGCCGTTG
Source organism: uncultured Armatimonadia bacterium (assembly GCA_964484945.1). Lineage (GTDB taxonomy): Bacteria > Armatimonadota > Zipacnadia > Zipacnadales > UBA5352 > UBA5352. Next base: position 1,502 of record CAZAHB010000348.1, read on the forward strand.
CCTTCACCTGTGTCTTTGCCGTTTCCTGGTGCGCGAGCGAAGCGAGCGCATCCTGTCCGGCGAAGCCGGAATCCTGTTTGAGTCGTTGCCGTACCCGGAGGTCATTATGTCGAATCTCGACATCCGCATGGAGCAGCTTCGCGAAAACGTCCGTCAGTGCCACGATCGCGCCCGCGAGTGCCTCGGCGCGAGCGATGAGCAGATTGAGGCGGGCTTCGACCTACACGAGAACCTGCTCGTGTGCGACAGCTTCGGCTTCACGCCCACAGCTCTGAGCAGCTACGGAGTGGAGCGGATCAATGAGGCGATCGATGAGATGTACCAGCCGCTGGAGATCAGCGAGATGCTCATCGATATGCGCGCCACGGGCATGACGCATGACGAGGAGACATACGAGCTTTACAGGGAGATGTTCCGCATCTCCGGAGTGGACGCGACCGTCAATACGGCCGGGGTCGGACCGGCCCTCACCCGCGCGATTCGCGGGACCGCCCGCTTCACACAGGTCTGCGACGCGCGCCCGGAGTTCTGGCAGAAGGCAATTCGCTCCGACCAGGCGCGCGAGGCATTCGACGAGGGCCGCCACGCGATGTTCTTTTCCGCGAACAACCCGCCCGCGCACGTGGGCTTCGAGAACGGATACGATATCCTGATGTGGCTGGAGATGTTCAGCCGCTTCGGCTACCGCGTCGCGCACCTGACCTACAACCGTCGGAACTTCGTCGGCGACGGCTGCACTGAGCCGAGCAACGCGGGGCTGAGCGACTTCGGATCCCAGGTTGTGGAGACGATGAACAATCTGGGCAGCGCCATCGACACGCCGCACTCCGGCATCAAGACGACTATGGACGCCTGTGAGGCCTCCGAGGCCCCGGTCCTCGCCACACACACGGTCTGCCGCGACATCTCCGGCCACCCGCGCGGGAAGACCGACGAGCAGCTTCGCGCGCTGGCTGAGACGGGCGGCTTCGCCGGGATGACCTGTATCCCCTGGTTCCTGGCCGAGCACGGGACTATCGTGGACCTGCTGGATCACATCGAGCATGCCATCGACGTGATGGGCATCGACCACGTGGGGATCGGCACGGATGTGGGCTTCTCCGCGCCGCCGCCGGTGGAGCCGGAGATGAAGGATATCCCACGCGGCCGCAACCGCTGGTGGGCACTGTGGCCGGAGGGAACGCTCTCCCCCAGCCCCGAGGCCGCTGCCGAGAATCGCACGGGCAGCCTGTCGTGGATCTGCTGGCCGTACTTCACGACGGGCCTGCTGATGCGGGGGTACTCGGAGGAAGAGATCGCGAAGATCGTGGGCGGCAACATCCTCCGCGTGCTGGACGATGTCTGGGCCGCGGCTGACTGGTCGCCGGCGTAACGGCGGACGGCGGGGAACAGGATTCGGGCTTCGCCCGACAGGATGCGGCCCGCGCACGACGCGGGCCGCAGCAGGAAACGGCAAAGACACAGGCTTACGGCGACGGCAACGACATAGGTGTACGACTATGCAAACGACACAGGCGTACGGCCACGGCAACGACATAGGTGTACGACTGCGCAAACGACACAGGCGTACGGCCACAGCAACGACACAGGTGTACGGCTGCGCCAACATCGCCGTTATCTTCCTGCGACACAGACGCAGGCCTGCGGCTGCGGCCACGGCCAGGGCGTGCGGCAACGACAGGCCAACACTCATACATGAGCTACCATACGTGACCTGACCCCCGATGCCGTTGCCCCTCCCGTCATTTGAGCCTTTGCCTTCACGTCGGCCCTGGCCGTGACCTGTGCCGTGGCGGGTCCGTATCAAACATTAAGGATAACGGAGAAACGCCTTGTCGCGCTTTGCG
>CAZAHB010000349.1:0-3339 GCA_964484945.1 uncultured Armatimonadia bacterium
CTTGCTTCCGACCGACGATGCCACCCCGACGCCAGTTGAACGCGCGAACGCTGTCCTTGCCCCCGCCGCTACCCGCCGCGCCCACTCACGGGGCGGGGCATCGGTTCGACGGGCTTTGTGTGCGACCTCATGTATGTCCGAAGCCGGCTCATCCGCCCGCTCCTGCACGCCGTTTCTGAAGCCTGCGCGCACCACCAGGGCACGTCGCCGCACCGGCTCATTCAGACCGATCCTTCGCACCCACAGCCCCGGCGCGCCGTCTCGCTGTTGCGTCGAGACATCGACTGCTTTCTCATGTGGACGCTCCTCTCTCACATCCATCGCCATCACCTCATCTCGCCGTCATCGCGCGTTCCATCGCCAGCACGCGCTGCTGCTCGTCGATCATGTGCTCCCACAGCCGTACACGCCAGGCGGGCTGCCTGTCCCACGGCAGCCCGCCTGGAAGTTCGCCTGCGATCCGCATCCACCAGACCTCGCGCGCTATCGCATTCGCGAGCCGTTCAGCCACCCCACGATGCACCTCTCGCGGTCCTGTCTCTGTAGCAAGCTCCTGCAGCTCCTCGCCGGTCGTGAAATCCCGGCCCTCGCGCAGGCCCCCGACGCCGCCGTCAGCATCCTCCTCAACGCCGCCACCCGCCAGCGCGGTCAGGCGCCTTTTCCCTCGGCCAACACCTCCACGGCTTCCTTCGTCCGCATGTTGACGATGTCCAGGCACTCGTGCAGCCATGACATCAAGCCTGCCGGCAACCGATCCAGCAGCTGCTCGGGCCTCAGCCGCTCCGGCCCCACGAGGATCGTCGCACCACCGTCGTTACGCATCGGCAGTTCGTATTTCAGCAGACAACATTCCAGTTCGAATGCGGTCATCGCGTCGTGGTCGTATGTCCTCGTCATCGACTTCGCGGCCCCGTCGGGCCCCAGCTCGTAGCGCTCCTCCAGTCCGATGGCTTCACGCCGCAGAGCCTCTCGCGCGGTCATCGGCCGCATCAGCACCCACGGCTGGTAGGGCACATCGTCAATCGGCTCCGGTACAGCAAAGCGCCGCGAGGTATCATCTCCCGCGGCGGCGACCACCCAGCCCTCATGTGCGCGTCCGTCCATCTATCCATCATCCTCCTCCGCAACCGCGATCGCCCGCCGCATCTTCGCCGCGGTCTCATTCCGCCTCCGCGCGAACTCCCCCGCCTCAACCAGCAGGTTGCCGCTGCGGTAGGTCTCCACGATCCTCTGAAATTCCTCCTCGTCGAGGGTGTAGCCGATGGTGAAGGTGGCCCAGCCGTCCTTCACCTCGATGCCATGCAGTGGATGTCCCAGCGACCACAACGCCGCCGCTTCGGTCAGGTCCGTCGTCCTGTGCAGTCGTACCGTGATCTCCTCGCTCATAACTGTCCTTCCCCCGTCGATGATGATCGTCGCCGCTCTAGTTCTCGTCCCGGTGGCCGGCGCTCACCTGGTGCCGTTGCCGTCCCCCGTCCCTTTTCACTTGTCACTCTTCACGTGTCCCTTCATCCTACGCCAGCGTAACCGGCGCCGTAACGCCGTCGCTACTCCCCAGCGCCGTGAACTCCACTCGCTCCACTATCCGCCGGTCGTGCGCGCCCGGCAGACCCATCTCCGAGTCAGTATGGAGAACCCTCGGAAGGGTGATCGCCGCGCTCGCTGCGCCGCGCTCCAGTGTAATCGCCAGCGCCGCCTCCTGGCCCGCCGCGAAGTCCGCGTACACTGCGTTGTCCACGAAGTCCCGGCTCAGCGCCCCCCAGCAGCGCACTCCGCCCAGGTTGTACATCTGCCGCGGCCACGCGCCCGGCGCCAGGCGCATGCCCTCGGCCATCTCCTCGACCGCGTTATCGATCACGATCTGGATGCGCTCGCAGTTGATGTCGGTCGCCAGCGCGCCGCCACCCGTCGCAAGCTGCACGGTCGCCTCGCGGAAGATATATGGCGCCGCGGTCGGAACGTTCGGCGTCACCGCGCTCCCACTCTCCAGCTTCAGGCCCCCCAGGTCCAGCCGACAGACCACCGGGTGGCCCTTCACCAGGTCGATCGTCGCCCGCCGCACCTTCACGTCCGTCAGCTTCTTCACTTCATTCACGCAGTCGATCAGCACCGATGCCCAGACGCCCTGGTTGTTCGAGTCCCGCGTCTGAATCCACGAGATCAGATTACTCAGCGACCCCGGGATCATCGGCACAGCCACTTCGCCCTCGGCCCACTCGCCCGCCGAGTAGTAGCGGCTTTCGTAGTCATTGCTGTCCGCCAGATCCATCAGCGCGTAGTTCTTGTGGAGCCTTACACTCTCCCCCGCGCCGCCATCCCGCTTCATCAGCGGCAGCCAGGTGTCCGGCGCCACGTATGTTCCCTTCTCGCTTTGCAGACCGAAGCCGAAACTGCCTTCGTGCGCCAGTGCCACAGCCATCCTCACACCGCCCTGTTATCGCTCGGCCCGCGTGCGAAGCGAGCCGTTGTCTTTGCCCGTGATATGTCGCCCAAAGAACTCCACGACGAAGCGGCCGCGGCCACAAACCACGACGCCAGCCGTTCCCGTTGCCGTTGTTCTTGCCGTTGCTGTTACCCTACCGTTGCCGTCCCCTTTTCACTTTTCACTCTTCACTTTTCACTCTTCACCCGTCCCCACCTATCCCGTAAACACTGCTGCTCGTCTCGCCAGCACCGTCATCTCCACAACCCGCAAGCCACGCTCTTCCTCGCGCAGTGCCTGCTGCACCGCAGGCTCGGGATCCACCTCAATCACCTGGCTGTGCCAGCAGCTCCCGCCGAGGTACGGGTCCTCCATGATCAGGTTGAAGAGCGCCCCCGCCCGCTCCAGGGCATCGATGTTCGCATCTTCGCCGTCCTCGTAACGCTCGACGTAGTAGACCTTCAGATGGTAGTCCTGCTGGAACGTCCGATTCGAACCCTCGTTGAGCGGCTGCTGCATGATGTCGGGTTTCACCAGCACACACGGATAGCGTCTGCCCGGCAATCGCGGCATCAACTCCGGAGAGCCCTGCCCGACCCATTGCAAGTCCATGGCATCCCCGGAAGCGCGCTCGATTCGTGCACCTCGGCTCACCGCGTACGTGCCGTTCAGGGCGCTGCTCAGCACTACCGTCGTCAGCCCTACCGTATCCGCAACGGTCGCGCTTTCCTCACCGTTCGAGTCGCACACCGTCACCTCCTGACCGGCCTCAAACAGTTCGTTGCTGCCCACGCTCACTTCGCTGGTCCCCGACGCGTCCGCCGTCAGCGCCACCGCGCCCCGACAAACCAGCCGGATCGCCCGAGCGATCTCGTTATAGTGGAACATGTCCACTGCCATTACTTTCCCTCCGCACA
>CAZAHB010000350.1:0-3210 GCA_964484945.1 uncultured Armatimonadia bacterium
GGACATGGACCAGCGCATGGGCCAGGCCATCCCGTATGACGCCACCCGCGACCGACTCTACACCGTTACCGTCGACTTCGGCTTCCAGGCCGGGGATGACTGTCAGCTTGTGATCATCGACGGCGCCTCCACTGCCGACGGCCTTGTGGAGCCGGAGGTGCTCACGGGCCTCTCGGACATCGACCACAGGCCGCTGACGCTGCAGGTGGTACCGGAGCGTGATGCGCTGATCGCGGGCTTCATGAACGGCGACCTGGTGCTGTTCCGCAATGCCAGCGCGCTGGCGGCGGGCCCGGCCCCGGAGCCGGACGAGACCCTCGACATAAGTCTCAACGCGATGGGGGCCGTCTACCTGGGGCAGTAGGCCGCAGCCTCGCGCTCGACTTTCGCACAGGCCCTCCCGCGGCGAATCGCGGGAGGGTTCGTCTTCGCGATACTCCCCGGCGGGGAGGTATTGTCGAGATCGGCAACGCATTCTAATGCTTGCGGTTGACCATGCTTCAGGAGGACATTCGATGCGTTTGTTTGCTGTGATAGCGCTTGGCTTTGCACTGATCGCTCCAGTTGCCGCGGAGGATATTGAGCTTGTCACCAACGGTGGCTTCGAGGCCGCCGAGACTCCGCGCCGCTGGGACGTCCGCGCGTGGCAGGGTGATGGCGACTTCACCATTGACACCGAGCAGACACGCGAGGGGGAGCAGTCGCTCCGGCTGACCGGCTCCAGCGGCGACGCGTCGGTTGTGGCCCGACAGCACGTCGGCCTGCTCAAACACTCGCAGCCGCTGACACTCACGGGCGCGTGGCGCAGCACCGTGGAGGAGGGCGCGGGGGCGCGCCTCGTCCTGCGGTGGCTCGACGATGCCGGCAAGAAGATCCGCGACGAACCGGCGCTCGGCGCAGAGGACCCCTTCGACTGGCAGCCGTTCGAGTTGACCGCCACGCCGCCGCCGACCGCCGCGGGCGCGAATATCTACCTCGAGATCTGGGAGTGCGAGGGGACCGTGTGGTTCGACGGCGTCTCTGCAACTCAGGCGGTCGAGCCGCCGACCGTCGAGGACTTCCGGGTGGCGAAGACGCCCGAGACCGTGACGGTGGGCGTTTTCGACGCGAACGCGGCCGGGGGGCGCGGATTCGGAGCCGGAGGCATCCACGACGTGCTCTCCGCGCTCGATGGCGTGTCCAGCGAACTGATCACCGACCTCTCGCTGGCCGCGCTGGCCGCGTATGACTGCATCATCCTGCCGAACGTGCACTCCTGGGGAGCCGCCGGGACGCCCGGACTGCTGGCCCGGCGACCGGAGCTGGCGTGGGCGGGCGATCCCCGAGCGTGTCTGCGGGCGTACGTGCGCATGGGCGGCGGGCTGATCCTCACTCACCAGTCCAACGGCACCTCCTCGGCGCTGAGTCCGTCGATCGTCCCCAGCGTTCTCTATGCTCCCGACAGGACCCTCGATCCGACGCCCAGCGAGATCGCTGAGCACCCCGTAACCTCGGGCATCGACGAGATACGCCCCACATTCACTGACGCGCGGATCGTCGAGGCCGGGCCGAACGGCGAAGTGCTGCTGCGGAACGAGGACGGAACGCCGCTGGCGGTCGCGGGCGGGACCGGCGCCGGCCGCGTGGTCGGGATCGGGCTCTGCCCGGGCATTGACACCGAAGAGGAACCGGTGGCGGTCTCCGCGGGCGAGGCGGCTTTCCTCGCCAATGCGGTCCGCTGGTCGGGGGCCGACGATGCGCGTGACTACGCGCTGGTGGCCGCGCCTGACAGCATCGTGTTGCGGACGCCCGAGGACGCTCTGTCCGTCACCCTCAGCACGGTGGCAGCCTCGGAAGAGGCACCGGAGAAGCTTGATGTGCAGCTTAGCCTGCTCGATGAGGACTTCGCGGCGTTGGAGAAATTTGACTCAATGACCGTCACGCTCTCGCGCGGCGAGGCCCCGACTGTCGAGATCTCGCCCGAGCAGCTTGATGACGCCACCTACTACGTCGCGGCGTCCGTCGGCGGTTCAGATGATAACGAGGTGATCGCGACCGTGGAGAACCAGTCAGGATATGCGCGGATGGCAGATACGCTGCCGAAACCCGATTTCGAGTGGACCAGCATGAACGTTCACCAGCCGCAGGGGCTGGAGACCGAGGAAGAGATCGCGGAGATGGCGAGGCTGGCGAAGGAGATGAACTTCGACGCGGTGCTCTATGCCGCCAAGCCGCCGAACGCCTACCTTTACTACGACACCGAGATCGGCGAGAAGGCGCCGGACTTCGAGGACATCGATCCGCTGGAGCTTGTCGTGAAGCACTGCCACAAGCAGGGGCTGGATGTGCTGGTGCAGTTCTGCACCTTCCGCGAGGGCAGTGCCTCGCAGCCGAGCAAGTTCATGCGCGAGCACCCCGAGTGGGCGGACTGGAACCCGGGCGATGGCCCCGACCTCAGCGAGCACGAGCACGGGGTCTTCGGCTGCCCGGACCGCCCGCAGGTGCGGGAGTACGAGCTGTCGCTGATGCGCGAGATGGCCGAGAACTACGACATCGACGGCTTCAGCTTCGACTACATCCGCTACAAGAACGATCGCTGGTGCGTCTGCCCCTTCTCGAAGAGACACTTTGCCGACTGGTGGGAGGAGCACCCGGACCTCACCCGGGCCCAGGCGCGCGCGAAGCACGCCGAAGAGCAGATCGTCAGCTTCACCTGGGAGGTGCGGGAGATGCTCGATGAGGTCAAGCCCGACGCGATTCTGCACGGCTACTGCCACCCGGAGTGGGCGAACAGGTTCCCGCTCAACTACCTGTCCTTCCGCGCTTCCGCGCACTGGACGCAGCCGGGGCGGGGTGGACCGTGGTCGCTGCAGCAGGTGCATGAGCGATCTGAGCGCAACGTGGACCTGGCCGATGACCATGTGGACTTCATGAAGGCCGCGCCGATGGCGGACACGGGCTACTTCGGCCACCACAAGCCGACGGAGCGCTTCCGCCGGGAGCTTCGGCTGGTCGCGGATGCCGGCGCGCCGGCGGTGATGGTCTACCTCTACTCCACGCTGGTTCGCGACCCAAAACTGCGGGCGACCATCGCCGAGGAGCTGGAGTAGCGGCGGGCGGAGGGCAACGCCGGCAGGCGGGAACACATATTTAAGCAATTCGCGGCGGCTGGGCAATGTGATCCGAATCTGACTTGACAATGGGTGAGGTCGTCAGGAGGGGCGGCCCTCA
>CAZAHB010000351.1:0-3140 GCA_964484945.1 uncultured Armatimonadia bacterium
TCTTTCCCCACGACGATCACCCCCGCTTCGTCGATCCACACTGCGGAGGGCGTCGTGGACTCGTACTCGTTGTTCTGGATAATCTCCGCTTCGGTTCCGTTCAGAACCGCAATGGCGCTGTTGGTGGTTCCGAGGTCAATACCGAAGTCGATCGTCTGTCTGGCCATCGGTGTACCTCCAATGCAGTGCCAAGCCCCTACGCCGAAACCGGGGACAGTTCGTGCTTTTGTCTTCGCAAAGTTGCCACAAGGCTCTGCTGCATGATGCCACCGCCTCACAACGCAATCACAATGTGTACGCTGCCACTCCGCACGGTGGACATTCAGGGGAAATCGTACGAACATTCTTCGCGTCTCCGCCTAAACCTTTTCCGTGAACGCATAGAAATTATTACTTAATTGAAGGGGATGAGTGTTTCCTCCTCGAAACAAACTCGCACGTGCTTCGCAAGCCACTGTCTGAATGTGTTACGAGAGTTCAGCACTTTATTCAATATAGAGAATGATGCCGAGTTCGTACACGGCATGAAACACGGACGTGCAAGGGGGGCTGCGCGGGCAATTGAGGAGCGCCCGACTCATGGTGGCGACAAAAGGCTCTGTTCCAGAGGGTGAGATGAAATGGCCATTGACTCTCAGGCCGTGAAACCGCGTGCGGAAGATGGCTGTCGCGAAGTGCTTTTGGAGACGGCTGAGCCGGAAATGTATCGGCAGAATGCATTTCGCGTCCTCGGCGTGAGTACCGGCTCAAGCTATCGGTCGATCTCCCGCCGCAAGCGTCGAGACCAGATTCTCGAGAAGTATGGTGGCGGGGATTCTCAGAGTGCAGCGGGGAATGGCCGAATGCTCCCCCTGCAACCAGGCCCCGATGACACCGAGATAGACACTGCTCGTCAGCGTCTGCGTGATCCTCAGCGCAGAATCGTTGACGAGCTTTTCTGGATATGGCCCCGCGATCCCAACAACGGATCAGATGATGAAGCCATCAGGGCGCTGCAGCGTGGAGACGTGAAGAAGGCGGCCGAGATCTGGGCCACCTGGCAGAAGCAGGATGACCAGGCCGGCGTCGCCGCACACAATCTCGCGGTCCTCTACCATCTGCTTGCCCTCGACTGGGAGGTCTGGGCGGCCGACGGGAAAATGGGGGAAGATGACGCAAAGCGCCTCAATTCCCGCTGGAAACGCTCATTCGCAAACTGGCGAGAGGTGCTTGCCCGTGACAGCTTCTGGCAGCGGTACGCACAGCGGCTTCACCAGCTCGATGACCCGCGGGTGCCCCCCGGTGCCGCTTATGAGATACGGGAGGCCCTGCCGGAGGCGCTGCTGCTTATCAACGCCACTCTCGCGCTGCGGGCCGCCCGTGACCGGCGCCGCAACCGCGCGAAATTCCATGCGTGGCTGACACACAAGGCCGGCTGGGACGGGGCTGCCGAGAGAGCGTTGGGCACGGTGTCTCGGCCCATCCGAGAGCGGATCGAGAGCCTCTGCGAGGACGGTGAGCGCAATAAGGACAACGATCCCGAGACCGCCGATCAGACCTGTGAGGCATTTCTCACAGAGGCCAAACCACTGCTTTCCTCGCTTGAATGCATGTTCCCGGAGGGCCATGCCGTACCGGAGATGATGCACGACAAGGTTGCGACCACCGCTCTGCACATGCAGGTCCAATTTGGGGCCGAAACGGATGACTGGGCGCGATCAGAAGAGTTGCTGAAGATGGCACTGCCTCTTGCACGGGGCGCCACCGCGCGGCAGCGGATCGAGAAGAACCTCGAGATCGTTCGCTCCAACAAGCAACACGCCGACCGAACCAGCACCTGCTGGTTCTGCGGCAAGCCCGCTGTTCCATCGGCCATGTACGAACTGGCAATGTACGGAGACGTTGTTCGGGTCCCCGTCTGGAACGGCGTTCAACTCCACTACAAGAGCGGCAATATCTCGGTGCCGCGCTGTTCGGACTGCAAGGCTGCCCACGAAGCGGGCAACGCAGCCTGCGGGCTGGGCTGCGGCGGCGCGATCGCCGGCGGCATTCTGGGCGCGCTGCTCAACGGCGTCGCTTCCGTCCCTGAAGCGGCCCCTGTGGTGGGCGCTATCGCGGGGGGCATCATCGTGACGACCGTCGCCGCGATACGGGCAAAAACACGCAGTGGTGGGAAGGGCGTCAAACACGCGCTCAAATACCCCACGGTCAAGGAACTGCTCGATCAGGGCTGGAGCGTCGGCGAGAAGCCGACGGAGTAGGCTGTCATGCCACCGGCCGGCAGTAGGATCGCAGTGCATACTGACACGAGGATGCGAGAGGTCAAAGCCATGAGCGAAGACTTTGAGGCCGTCGAGGGAGCCCTGCAAGAGGGGAAGATCGCCGGGTTCTGGGCTGATGTCCGGCAGACGCGCTACCCACCGGAATTCCGCATCGACGCCCCCGGCTGGCCGGGAGATGCGGAGGGGGGAATCGCGGCCCTGATCAACGCGATGCAAAGCGATTCGGATGCCGATGGTGACCAGGCGGCGGAGGCGGACGCGGCGGACAGTCTGGGGGAACGGTCCGGCGCGCTGGCCGATATGGCAACACAACTGTGGCGCATAGGCAAGCGACTGACCGACCCGAAGACCGGTGAGGTCCGCGACGGGGTCGAGCGCCAGTACCGCACGTACCAGGCCGCATGGGACGCGCTGACCGAGATGGGCGTGGAAGTGAAGGAGTACACCGGAGAGCCGATGCCCGAAACAGGGGCGTACAGCGTCAACGTAATCGCGTTTGAGTCCGTTCCCGGCATCAATCGCGAGATCATCGAAGAGACCGTCAAACCCGCCGTGTATTTCGACGGTCAGCGGATACAGACCGCAGATGTTATCGTCGCGACTCCCGAGGATGCGTAGCGTGAAATCGGACCGGTTGTGTAAGACATTTCGGGGATGAAGCGATTGCCCGTATTTGTGCTGAGGTGTCTGAAGCCGCATTGGAGGTAGACTTATGGCGAGACAGACAATCGACTTCGGTATTGACCTCGGAACCACCAACAGCGCCATTGCGGTCCTGAGCGGAACCGAAGCGGAGATCATTCAGAACAACGAGTACGAGTCCACGACACCCTCGGCCGTGTGGATCGATGAGGCCGGGGCGATTGTAGTGGGGAGAAC
>CAZAHB010000352.1:0-3107 GCA_964484945.1 uncultured Armatimonadia bacterium
CGGCGTGGGAGAGGCAATCTTCGATGACGTAACGCTGGTGCGCCTGCGCCCGGATCTTCCGTAACCTTTGCCGCAGGAGAGGCTGGCCCCCGTGCCAGCCTGTGTAGTTGCCTTTGCCGTCCGGAGGTCGGGGCGGCCCCGGCGCGACGCTGTCAGACGTTTTCGAGGAGGACTTACATGCCCGACCAGAGACATATCGAGACCGGCCGCGAGATCCCCAGCGAGGGGTACGCGGATCAGCCGTACATGGTGCAGACCGACGACGGCGCGTGGCTGTGCGTGATGACCACCGGCCCGGGCCACGAGGGCCAGAAGGGCCAGCACGTAATCGCCACGCGCTCGACCGATCAGGGCCGCACGTGGAGCGATCCGGTGGATGTTGAGCCCTCAGACGGGCCGGAGGCATCGTACGCGGTGCTGCTGAAGGTGCCCGGCGGGCGCGTCTACTGCTTCTACAACCATAACACCGACCGGGTGGAGGAGGTCCGGCGCGAGGACGGTGGCGTCTTCGAGCGCGTGGATTCGCTGGGCCACTACGTGTTCAAGTACTCCGACGACCATGGCCGCACATGGTCCGATGAGCGCTACGAGGTGCCGATCCGCGAGTTCGAATGTGACCGCGAGAACGTGTACGGCGGCGACCTGCGCTTCTTCTGGAATGTCGGGCGCCCGCTGATCCTCGACCGGGCAGCGCTGATGGTCATCCACAAGGTCGGCGCGATGGGCGAGGGCTTCTTCGCGAAGTCGGAGGGTGCTTTTGTCCGCAGCGAGAACATCCTGACCGAATCAGACCCGGAGAAGATCGAGTTCGAGACGCTCCCCGACGGCGATATCGGCCTGCGGCCCCCTGGCGCGCCGGGCGGTGGGCGCGTCGCCGAGGAACAGTCGGTAACGAAGCTCAGCGACGGATCGCTGTTTTGCGTCTACCGCACCGTGGACGGCTGGCCCGCCTGCGCATACTCGCGCGATGGTGGGCACACCTGGACCGATCCGCAATACCTCACCTGGGAACCGGGCGGCCGGCGCGTCAAGCACCCCCGCGCGGCGAATTTCATCTGGCGCCTCAGCAGCGGCGAGTTCCTCTACTGGTTCCACAATCACGGCGGGTCCCCCGCGCGCGAACGCGATGACTGGAACCCCTACAATGACCGCAATCCCGCGTGGCTGATGGCCGCGCGCGAGGTGCCGGGACCGGACGGGCCCCTGCTGAAGTTCTCGCAGCCGGAGATCCTGCTGTATCACGATGATCCGCGCGTACGCATGAGCTACCCGGACCTGGTCGAGGAGCCGGACGGGAGCCTCTTCATCACCGAGACGCAGAAGACGGTCGCCCGCGTGCATGACGTGCCCTCGGGGATCGTTGACGGGCTGCTAAGGCAGTGGGACAACGCCGAGATCACGCGTGATGGCCTGCTGCTGGAGCTGACCGGCGATCTGCCGGAGACGGTCGAGATGCCGAAGCTGCCGGAGTTCACCGCGCGGGACGGTGCTGGGGCCGACTACGGCACGAAGCGCCTGCGGACGGGATTCACGCTTGACCTGAGGCTGCGCCTCGAAGACCTCACGCCGGGGCAGGTGCTCCTGGACAGCCGCGACGAGAGCGGGCAGGGCATCGCGCTTGTCACCAGCCAGCGCGGGACTGTCGAACTTGTCATGCGCGACCGCTGGAGCGAGTGCCGCTGGGACACCGACCCGGGGGCGGTGCAGGCGGGCGAGGAGACGCACGTCACCGCGATCGTCGATGGCGGGCCTGCGATCATCAGCTTCGTGGTGGACGGCGTGCTCTGCGACGGCGGCGAGCAGCGGCAGTTCGGCTGGGGGCGCTTCACGCCACACCTCTACGACCTGACCGGCGGCCCGAACCTTCGCATTGCGGAGCAGGTCCGGGCGCTGCGCATCTACGACCGCGCCCTCCGCACGAGCGAGGCGGTCGGGAACTGGCGGGAGCGTTGAGGCGGCGGGAGAGGGCCCTGCGAAAGGCGTCGGGCCCCGGCGCGACCGTGCTCCGCTCGGAAAAATCGAACGGCCTGGGCCCGGACTGAAAAGACGAGTGCCTTCCGACCGAATCACAGGAGGCCATATCATGCGCGTGCGCGATCTGATGGACCACTTTCGCGAGATCGGCGACTGGGTGGACTGGACCGACACGAATGATGTCGTGCTGCACGGCTCGGAGGACACCAAGGTCGAGAGCATCGCCGTGGGCTGGATCGCCTCCGAGAAAGCGGCGCGCAAGGCCGCCGATCGTGGGGCGAACGTGTTCGTGAGCCACGAGGGGCTGTACCTGGACCATCCGCACGCGCCCGAGTCGATGCGCGAGGTCCTCGCGGCACGCTGCGCGCTGTACGATGACCTCGGGCTCACCGTGGTGCGCTGCCATGACACCTGGGACCGGATGCCCGTGATCGGCATCCCCGGCGCCTGGGCCACGTGGCTGGGCTTTGAGACTGAGGATCACGATGCGGTAGAGACCGATCTCGGTGACCGGCGCGCCTACTACGAGGTCTGCCTCACCGGTGGCATCGCACTGGAGCGGCTCGCATCACGCATCGCCACACGGTGCCGGGAGCTTGGGCAGAGTTCCGTCTTCGTGGTCGGCGAGGGCATGCGGTTCGTCGAGCGGCTGGCGGTCGGCACCGGCGCGATCACGCGCCTGCATGAGATGATGCAGCTTGAGCCGGACGCAATCGTGATGACAGATGACGGGAACAACTGGACGCGGGATGTGCTCTACGCGGAGGGCGTCGATGTGCCGCTGATCTGCGTGGCCCACCCGACCTCGGAACTCCCGGGCATGATGCGACTGGCGGAGTACCTCGATGAGCAATTGCCTGACATCCCGGTACGCTATCAACCGATCGACTACCCCCGAACTGTGTCGCGGTTGTGATTTGCGTGTAACGATAGTGGTGTATGTCCAATGCGTTGACTGTCGGCACGGATCGTGGGTATACTATATTAACGAGCGTAAAAAATGACGCGGAAAAGGAGACATGCCATGAGACGAGGATTCACCCGAGGGTTTACCCTGATTGAGCTGTTGGTGGTCATTGCGATCATCTGACTGTTGAACAACCGGCTTGTGTTTTCCGCGCAGTCCGTTTCCC
>CAZAHB010000353.1:0-3012 GCA_964484945.1 uncultured Armatimonadia bacterium
AGGATCCGGCGGTGTACAGGATCGGTCCCATGTATTACATGATAGTCTCCTACGCGCCGAGCAGCGCTCCCGAGGCCTCAGCCGAGGACAAGCACGGTGGCGCGGACGTATACAACACCGGCATCGTCAAGTCGCACACTGGTCTGGCCACCAGTGGCTGCGGGCTCAACTGGCACTGGCAGGGCGACATCCTGTCGCCGCCTGATGAGGGCTGGGACAGCTACTGCACCCGTATCGGCTCGATGGTCCACACGGAAGCGGGGTTCGTCGGCTTCTACGACGGCTCGAAGAGCGTGGAGGAGAACTTCGAGGAGCGCGCGGGATTGTGTGTCAGCTACGACCTGCGCAACTGGGAGCGTGTGACCCGCGCGATGCCGTGGGTCGAATCGCCGTATGGTTGCATCCGCTACATCGAGGCCGTGCCGGCCGGTGACGCGGTGTATTACTACTACGAGTGGACGCGCGAGGACGGGTCGCACGAGTTGCGCGTCACACGCGCGGAGGTATCCTGACGTCGAACTTCAGCTACCGGGCCTGAGGGGGGACAAGGCCATGTCGAGGCAGATCCTGTGCGGGCCGGTCGGGTCAGGCAAGACCCGGGCGGTCGTGGATGAGTACGTCGCAACGGTCGCCGAACAGGGCGAGGACGCCGCGTTGCTGGTGCTTCCGACGAGGCTTGCCTGTGAGCGCCTGCGCATGCAACTGGCCGTGGACGACCGTATCCGGGGCCTGCTCGATCCGCGCATCGTCACCTTCCCCGACTTTGCGCAGCGTATACTCGATGCGAATCACGCGAACGTAACGCGCATCAACGAACTGCAGCAGCGCCTGCTGATGCGACAGGTTGCCGAAGACCTGTGCGCAGAGGGCGAGTTGAAGGCGCTGGCGCCGATGTGCGACTTCCCGGGATTCATCGACGTGTTGCGGGAAGACGTGGGGGAGATCAAGCGCACCGCCATGCGGCCCGAGCAGTTCGCGCGGATCGTCGAGGAAAGCGACGGCACCGCGCGCAGCCGAGAGTTCGCGCGGATCTACGCCGAGTATCAGCAGCGGCTGGTCGAGCGCGAGTTATTCGATGACGCCGGGCGCTTCTGGCAGGCGCGTGATGTGCTGCGCGATGGTCGCCGACGGCCCTTCGAGGACCTGCGCCTGATCCTCGTGGACGGCTTCGACGACTTCACGACAACGCAGCTTCAGGTGCTGGAGGCACTGGCGGACGGCGATGGCGTGGAGCGGCTGGTCATCACGCTGTGCCTCGAAGAAGACCAGAAGCGTCGCCCCGAACTGTTTAAGCGCCCCCGTCGCACCCTCGAGCGCATCCGTGATGAGCTGGGCGACATCCCGCTGCGATGGATGGACGCCGGCCGATCCGATGGATCACTGGCCCGGATGGGTGAGCGGCTCTTCGCCGAGAGCAGCGAGCCGGGCCTTGCGGAGGGCAGTGAGGCTGTGGAGGTCGTGGAGGCGGGCGGCCAGCGCATGGAGGTGCGCCAGGTCCTGGCCCGCGTCAAGCGCCTGCTGCAGGACGGTGTCAGCGCCCGCCAGATCGCGATCATCGCGCGCGATCCGGGCGGCTACCGCCGGGCGCTGGCGGAGATATCCTCGGAACTGGGCGTGCCGCTGAACCTGCAGGCCAGCGAGCCGGTGGGCTCGCGGCCATCGGTGCAGGCGATCCTCGACGTCGTGCGCGTCCCCGCCGGTGACCTGCGCGCCGATGACGTGATGCGGCTGCTCAAGTCCAACTACCTCGACCGAAGTGTGGCGGGCGACGCCCCGCCTGGGCCCCATGAAGATGGTCGCCTCTGTGCTGTGGGGGACATCGTCGGCGGGCGTGTGGGCGAGGACGGAACCGCCGTCCAACACTGGCGCGAGCGGTTGGGGCGCTATCGGCGGCGCCTGCGCGAGCAGCAGGACCTGCAGGCCGGGGGCAACGGGGATGATGAGCGCCGATGGTTCCGCGGCAGCGACGATGAGCTTGAAGACGAACTGGAGCTTGTCGAGCAGATAGAAGCAGCCCTCACGCGGGTCTTCGACCGGTTCGAGCCGCTGCACGATGCCGTGACGCTCCCCGAGTTCGTGGAGGTCCTTGCGCAGGTGATGAGCGAGTTCGGCACCCTCGGCGGGCTGACGCGCTCCGAGCCGGGCGCGGATGAGCCGATCTCGCACCAGGCGGCGGCCAACCTCGCGGCGGTGCATGCCTTCCTCCCGGCGCTGCGCGAGCTTCACGATGTCGAGCAGACACTGGGGATTGCGCCACGGATGACCCTGACGGAGTTCCGCGACGAGCTTCTCCGCGTGGCACAAAGCGTAAGCTTCGTGCCACCGGGCGCATCGGCGGGTGTGACGGTGATTGACGCCGGGCAGGCCCGCCAGCTTGCATTCGATCACGTCTTCGTGCTGGGCATGACTGAGCGGCAGTTCCCGCGGGTGCCGACTGAGGACGCGCTGTTTGGCGATGACCGCAGGCGCGAACTTGCCCGGGCCGGCGTGCCGCTGGACCAGCGCAGCGAGTCGGTGCATGAGGACGCGTTCCTGTTCTACTCGATAGCGGTCGCCGCGCGCGAGCACCTGACTCTCAGCTATCCGGGGAGCGATGCGGAGGGGCAGGAGGCGCTGCGATCGTACTTCGTGGAGGAGGTCGAGCGCTGCTTTGCGGGGCCGGTGCCGAAAGCCGAGTACGGGCTTGCGGATCACGTCCCGGCACCGGGTGATGCGGCGAGCCCGCGCGAATTGCTCGAGGCAACGCTATTCGGCGCATTCGGCTACGACGTGCTGCTCTGGCCGGCGCACCGGGATGAGGCCGTTGCCGCGTTGCAGGCATGGGGCGGGGCGTTCGATGCACTGCCACATCTGCGCGAGATGATCGAACTGCAGGATCGGCGCTCGGACTGGCGACCGCTCGACGCGTATGACGGGATGCTGGGGCCGGAGGCCGCGGCCACGGTCACACAGCGCTTCGGGCCGCAACACACGTTCAGCGCCAGCGCTCTGCGACAGTTCGGCGGGTGCCCG
>CAZAHB010000354.1:0-2956 GCA_964484945.1 uncultured Armatimonadia bacterium
TTGCGGGGGGGGGTATACTCTACCCACGAGACAAGCCGCAACGTGAGTAGTTACAAGACACCTGTGTGATGAGGATGATGTCGATGCGCGCAAGATGGGCGATCATAACGCTGGCGGTTTCGCTTGCTGTGTGCTGTTGCGCACAGGAGGGCGATGTCGCCTGTGTTGAGCGCGAGGGGTTCGTTTACGGCGCGCAGCCCGATGAGCGCGGGCCGATCGGTGGTGGGGAGGGCTACGCCGCCATCGTCACCGAGGGCGACTTCACGGTCGAGAGGCTTGAGGACCTCATCGAGGCGCTCCAGCAGGCGGAGTCGGGGCAGATCGTCTTCATCCCCGGGGATACCGAGATCGACCTGACCACCTTCATCTACATCGACCAGTTCGTGCTGGAGGTTCCGGAGGGGGTCACTCTCGCGGGCAATCGCGGCCACGAGGGCTCACCGGGCGCGATACTCACCAGCGACGCGCTCAAGACCCGCCCGATGATCCGTGCGCTGGGCCCGGACGTGCGCATCACCGGCCTGCGCATCCGCGGGCCGAACCCGAAGCGCTACCTCGACCATCACCGGCGGGCCTTCCGGGAAGACTACGGAGGTCATACGTATTACTACAAGTTCCCGACACAGAACGGTATCAGCACCCAGTTTGATGGTCTGGAAGTGGACAACTGCGAGATCTCGGCGTTCGGCCACTCGGGAATCCGTCTGGGCGATGGCGACGGCCACCACGTCCATCACAACTACATCCACCACTGTCAGTACAACGGCCTCGGCTACGGCATCTCTCACAACACCGCGAGCTCGATCATCGAATGCAACCTCTTCGACTGGAACCGCCACTCCATCGCAGGAACCGGCAGGACGCCCAGCGGTTACATCGCTCGCAATAACATCGAACTGGGTACCTCGCTGAGCCACTGCTTCGACATGCACGGCGGCCGCGATCGGGGCGATGGTACCGACATAGCCGGCACGCGCATCGAGATATACAACAATACCTTCCGCGCGCCCAAACTGCCCGTGAAGATACGGGGCGTGCCCGAGGACGTCTGCCTGGTGCATCACAACTGGTTCGTCGAGCATGACGACCCGGCCGCAGCCGTCCGCGCGGTCGGGGATACCGAAGTCTACGAGAATGTGTACGGTCCTGATGCCGTGCCGGCCGAAAGCGAGGAGCCAGCCCAATGAGTGACTACCTTACGATCTGCCCGCTCATACTTTGTCTCGCGGTAGCCAGTGTCGGACATGCCGAGAACCTGCTGCCGGACAGGATCGCCGCGATGTACAGCGGCTGGGTCGCGCCCAATCAGGAAGACCGCGACCTGCAGCAATCCGTGGTCGAGACCATGCTCGATCCACTCGATGAGGCCCACTTCACGGCCTTCTACGCCAAGTTCCAGGGCGTCGGGGACCGTCAATTCGACCTTTCGGATCCGAAACAGTTCGCGCGGGTGAAGCTCGTCGCCGAGGCGTGCGCGGAGCGCGATCTGGCGCTCGTGGCATACACTTACCACCATCCCCACCACGGTCGCAGGCCGCAGAAGTTCGAGAAGCACGGTGAGTTTGAGCCGCTCGTGATGGCCTCGGGGACAGTCGTCGAGGATCGCTTTGCACTGGCGAACTATGACGCGTGGCGTTACATCACCGATGAGGTCTTCCAACTGGCTGAGGCAAGCACGAAGCTGCCGATCGCGTGCGTGGGCATCGACATCGAGCACTTCATGGGCTTCCCGGCCTCCTATGACGATGAGGCGTGGGCGGATTTCGCCGCCGAGCACGACCTGGATGCGGATATGCCGGCCGAGGAACGTGGACCTTTCGCGAAAGAGCAGGGGCTGGCCGAGGAATACACCGAATGGTACTTCCAGCGCTGGGATTCGGTCATCGAGCGCTGGTGTGAGGAGATCCATGCGATCAACCCGGATGTCTCGATCTGCATTATGCCGGCCCATCATACGCACAGGATGACGAAGCCGTTTTGCGTGCATGCCGGGACAGAGCGCGCCCCGGCGATCATCGATGACTGGGGCATGTACAACGGGAGCGGGCTGACCGATGAGCTTCTCGCCGAACAGGAGGAGGTCCACGAACTCAACCCGCAAAACCGCTACGTGCTCTGGTTCCGGCCCGACAGCTACCGGCCGGAGGATATCCGCGTACAGGCCTATCACACGCTGCGCAGGACCGCGGGCTACTGCAACTGGCACATCGGCATGATGCTCCCCGGCGGGCGCGATGACGTGTCGGAGAAGTGGGGCTATGAGGCGTACTGGAGCGCATACGCGGAGGCGAATGAGGCGGCGCTGGCGGACATCGCGGCAGGGCGCGAGGAACCGTCGATTCCTTTCGAGCCGGTGGAGCCGATGGTGGCGAAGATGGACGTGGACGCCCTTTGCACACAGCGGGTCCCGCAGCTCGAGCCGGTCGGAGATGGCTCTGGTGATGACCAGTGGATCCCCACGCGCGAGCTGCAGCAGTTCCTCATCCACGCGGAAGGCGGGGAGCAGATTGCCGTAGCGCTGCGGCACCTGGCGGGGCAGGCGCGGCCGCTGGCGCTGCAGTATGCGCTGGTGGGGCCGGAGGGGGACGTGTTGCGCAATGAGGCCGTCTCACCCGGCGCGACCGCGGAGTGGTCCGTCGATGCGCCGAAGACCGGCACCTATGCTCTCTGGGTCACCGGCGGTGCCGGCGGACAAGCGTGGTATGGAGTGAAGGTGATGAACGAGCACTTCGCCTTCCCCACGCGCGGGGAGGATGGTGCGGGCGGCCGGCTCTTCTACCGCAGCGCATACGGCGAGCAGACGCTGTGGCTGACGCGCACCGATCCTGACGCGCCCGCGAAGCTGACGGCGAGCACGGGCCGCAACCAGGTGTTCGCGATCCGGGTGGGGGAGAGCGACCCCGAGCTAATCCAGGCACAGGAGCGAACGTTCGAACTCCCGACAGGTGACGAGCCG
>CAZAHB010000355.1:0-2878 GCA_964484945.1 uncultured Armatimonadia bacterium
GCGGGCGCCACGCAGCCGGCGAGGGGGAGCAGAAAGGTAGCGACGATGAGTGTGAGCATGGGCCAGGGCCTCCCAGAGGTCGGCGAACAGCGCACGGACAGGAGTGTCCGTGCCAGGGAACGACTGCATTGGCCGTTCCCTTTTCACTTCTCACTGTTCACTTTTCACTTCGTCCCGCTACCCCCCACTCTGCCGAATCCGCTCGACCTTCTCGCCGAGGACCTCGCTGATCGGATCGCCGTCATGGGCCGACATCCCCACGTGCAGATGCTGGCGCCAGCCCTCAGCGTACTCCACCAACGAGTTACTCATGTCCGCAACATCCTCGGCCATCTCGACCATCGAATCGATGTACGCGTCCTTGCCCTGCGAGACATCGAGCCAGTTCTTCTGCGACTTGTGCTCGCGGAGCATGGCCTCCTTGACGTCCATCTTCTCGGTCACGTCCACCAGCAGCGAGGGGATGATGGGGTTTCGCATCGGGTCGAGGTTCCCCAGCGGCTGGGCGTGGTAGAGGTAGACGTCCTGGAAGGTGCGGTCCTCACGCGGCATCGACTGCCAGTTGCGCATCCCGCGGGTGAAGCAGGCGCTGACCATGAGCCTGCTGGTATTCGTATGGTCCTCCATGTAATCCTGCGGGGACTGCGTGAGGACGACGTTGGGGCGGATCTGGCGCACCCGCGCGGTCACTCGCCGCAGAAGCTCCTCCTCGTAGAAGATCTCGATATCGTTGACGAGGCCCCGGTGATACTCGGCGCCGATCAGCGCCGCGGCGTTGCGGGCCTCGCGCCCGCGAATGCGGATGATCTCCTCGTGGGTGTGCTCGGCGGTGCCGCAGTTGCCGTTGCCGATGGTCATGATGTGAAGCTCATACCCGGCATCGCCGAGCATCGCCAGCGTCCCGGCCATGAGGAACTCGACATCATCAGGATGAGCACCAACCGCAAGAGCGACTTTCTTCTCGGACATGGCTATCGTCTCCAGCCTTCAAGTCTTTGCGCGACGGAGTGCATATTCGCGCGAGGACTGCTCGTGTCCTCCTTTCGCGGAACGCACAGGAACTACTGGATGGTGAACGAACGCCGACACAGGATATTGGCAACGGTCCGCCCCCCAAGAACTGATATTCCATGGAGGACATGCGTCACTTCTGGCGAAGTCACCCACACTCACGAAAACCGCCTGCGCAAACTGTGAAGATCTGCATGAGGCCTATTGTTCGGTGTGCACTCGGGCGATGGGAGCGGCCCGACATGGGTATAGTGGGGTGCGACCGAGTTTTGCAGGTTGCTCAGGCTTGACGGCTCAACGACGGCCTCACCGACCCCTTCGGGGTTAGGACCTGCTCGACAAGCAACGTCTCGCAGGCGGGAGAGGGGGAGAACACAACAGTGAGCGCAGAGGCTACACGCTGCGGCTGATAGACTGCGACGACTACTTCCGCCTCCCGCCATCCCACCCATGGGGTGGGACTAACCCCGGAGGGGTCGAGGGGGCCCGAGCGACGTGTGCGGGGGCGGGGGAGGTTGCCCTTCGGGTCTACCTACAGAATTTGGTCAGACCCGGTATAGTGAAAAGATATACCCGCTCGGAACGAAATTCTGCTATAATACTGCGGTAAATCAACGTCTCCCTTGATGCCTTGATACGCCCGACAGCCAATGCGTCGGCATTTTTCGGTCGTCACCTTGCTGAGAGGAGAATGCACGATGAGAAAGGTCGGCTTCACCCTGATCGAATTGCTCGTCGTTATCGCAATCATCGCGATTCTGGCGGCAATTCTTTTCCCCGTCTTCGCCCGAGCGCGAGAGAAGGCGCGACAGGCGTCGTGTGAAAGTAACCTCAAGCAGCTCATCACCGGGACACTCATGTACGCTCAAGACTACGATGAGGCTTTCCCCTGCTGGGAGCGCGACACCGACGATGAAAGCCTCAGTCCGCTCCACCCGGGACGGGCAATCTACCCCTACGTGAAGAATCTGGCTGTCTTCGCCTGCCCGTCCGGTGACGGGGTCAGTGCCAATCAGACCGAGGACCCCAGCACCTGGCCGAGCTACCACAGTTTCCACTACCCGGGTCCCTACGACGACGCATATGCGTGGACTGACTACGTCTTCGGCAGCCGCACAACTCCCTATAAGCTGGCAGCCATCGAATATCCCGCCGAGACTATCGCCATCGCCGACTCCCACCATACATACGGGGGACGCGGCGCGATCATCTACGCCAACCAGTGTTGTGACGGTGGGCGGCCGGATGACACGTCGCTGGATGGCACGCGGAACGGTGATCCGATCAGTGACAGCAACTCCCGACACAACAATGGTGAGAACTACGCGTTCTGCGACGGGCACGTGAAATGGCTCGCCTCGACCAACGTGCTGGGAAACTGGCGGGGTTACTTCTACGCTAACCGACAGCCCTGAACATATCGCAATCTGTGTCCGACCTTCGGCCCGGCGGGACTGTGTGACCGCCGGGCCGGACCGTTCCGACCTGCGGCGGTCGCCAACTCACAGGGCAAAGTGCGCTCCAGGCGCGTCTTTCGGGGGGCTCCCGACACCAATCGGGAGGCCCTCGTATGCCCTCCATGCCCTGTAGCTTCTGTCGATTGCCACGCTCAGCAGCGGGACATGAGTTGAACGGTCGATTTCCCCCAAAGAAACTTGTAGTTTTCTGCCTGAGGAGGAGGTCAGTGCTGACGCGACGGGCAACAGCCTCTCAATACATGTGCCGGAGGTGCTGTCTCCAGTGCAAATCCGAGAAGTTCAAGGAGGAAAGAGCATGAAGCGCCGGGGCTTCACACTTATTGAGTTGCTGGTGGTGATCGCGATCATCGCGATCCTGGCGGCAATCCTCTTCCCAGTGTTCGCCAGGG
>CAZAHB010000356.1:0-2771 GCA_964484945.1 uncultured Armatimonadia bacterium
GTAACCGACCATGAGTACCGGTTGATCCCAGTGGACAGTTCCGTCCCTGTGGATGATGAGGTCGCGGGCGTGGTCGCTGAGTATCAGCAGCGGCTTGATGATGAGATCAAGCGCGTGGTCGGATACGCCGACGTTCCCCTCGACGGTGAGCGAGAGAATGTGCGAAGCGGCGAGACGAACCTCGGGAACGCGATCACCGATGCCATGCGGCTTGTGTCCGGCGCGCCGATCGCCCTGCACAACGGTGGCGGCATCCGAGCGTCGATTGACGCCGGCCCGATCACGCTCGAGGAGGTCATGCAGGTATTGCCGTTCGGCAACGAAGTGGCGACAGTGGAACTGACAGGCGCGCAACTGCGTCAGATCCTCGCGCGGAGCATTGCGGAACCGAGGCCATTTGGCGGCTTTTTGCATGTATCCGGGCTGACCATTGTCGCGGACGGGAATGACCTCACTTCGGTGATGGCAGGCGATGAGCCGCTCGATGATGCGAACAACTACCTCGTCGCTACCAACGCCTTCCTGATGGAGGGGGGCGACGGCTATGAAACGTTCACCGAGGGAAGTAAGCAATACTACGTAGGGACGAAGCTGGACACGGCATTCGTCCAGTACCTGAGCAAGTATGACACGATCTCACCGGAGCGTGAGGGGAGAATCACGATCAGATGAGGATGGCACAGACGGTAACAGCGGTTGCGCTGATCGTAGTCGCACTGACAACGGTTGCATGCGCGCAGGGGAATCTGCCGCAGCCGGTTCAGACGGCTGTCGAGGATCTGGCCGGTCGGCTGAACATCTCGCAGGACGCGGTTACCGTGGCGAGCTTCGAAGAGGTAACGTGGCCGGACGCATCGCTGGGCGATCCTGAGCCCGGTCGCGTGTACGCACAGGTCCAGACGCCCGGATACCGGGTCTTCCTGCAGGCGGAGGGGCAGCGGTACGAGTACCACACTGATCGACGCGCGCGCGTCACGATGGTTGGATCGGAGCAGATCGATGAAGTCATGCAACCGGACCAGAACGGCGAAGAGCAGACTCGCCGGCGGCTGGCGGTGATCGCGAACGCGAAGCGGGCGCTCGCCGACCGCCTCGGGATCGATGGCGATGACATCTATCTCGCGGCGCTTGAGGAGCGGACCTGGCCGAGCACTGCCCCTGGTGTAGAGCAGCCGGAGCAGGCTTATGCGCAGGTCCAGACACCCGGCCTGCGGCTTGTGCTGGAGGCCCGGGAGACGCTCTATGACTATCACACCGACATGGCCGGGCAGGTGCAGCCTGCCGGCATCGTCGGATCTCAAACCGATGAGGTGCGCGCGCCTGCGCGAGCGCCGCAGGCGCCCGCGGTGGACATGGCGATCTCCGATCTGGCGGCGCGCCTGAGCATGGACGCGGAGGGCATAGTGGTTGAGGATGTCGAGCAGGTCCAGTGGCCGAACAGCGCACTGGGCCTGCCCGAACCGGGTATGATGTATACGATGGCGGTGGTGCCCGGACACCGAATCGTCCTCCGCGCGGCTCATCGCAGCTACGAGTATCATTCGGCAAGTCGCGGCGAGCAGGCGACGGTTCGGTATGCCGGCATCGCCTACCCGGATGACGCCGAGGTTTCCGTGCTGGCAATGAGCCGCACCGAACCCACCGATGGCAACAACTTCTTCCACCTGCAGCGGATCGACCCACGCACACAGCAGCGCGAGACAGTCGTCAGGTTCGTATCCGACTTCGTGCCGACACCCGATGGGCGCGACCTTCTGATCAAGCACCGGACGTCACGCTCGAGTCATGCGCTGCTGCATGTAGGGCCTGACGGCGCCGCGACGGAGATTGCAGGGGCCTTCGATTTCATGGGCATGGCACTGCGCGCCGACGCACAGATGCTGGCGTACTGGGCGAGGCCCTCTCTTTCTGAGCGCGGACCGGTACTGTGCATCCGGTCCCAGCCCTGGCAGCGGAGCGAGATGCCCATCCAGCCGGATCTGCCGGGCGTTGCGCCCAGACAATTCTCTCCGGGGCCCCTGGTGTGGACCCAGGACGGCCTGGCGGTGACTGTCAGGACAGACACCGGGGCTCGTACCTTTTACTGGACGGAGGATGGCGGAGTGCAGGAGCTTGGGAACTTCGTCGCTCTGGGCTGGATACCCCGCACCCGGGCGCTGCTGATACGACGCGCTGAAGACAATGAAGAGGTGCTGGCGAGCTTCGTTCCCGGACAGGGCGAGACGGGCGTACTTGCGAGAGAGCCGACCGTATCCTCCGCGGATGCTCCGGTGGGCGAGGAGTGGGTCGCCGCCATGGTCGGGGACGCAGAAGCATCCTATCTGGAGCGGATTACCTGGGGCGGCGGCGTGAGCAGCAGTGTTGAGATGGAGCGGCTCGAAGCCGCCACTGTCCGGATCTCACCGGTTGGGCACGTGGTCGCAATCGAATACGCCGGCGGGGATGGCCCCAGGGTGATGCTCCGGAGATTCGGAGGCGGTCTTGACGTGCAGATGCTTGAAGATGCGGCCGGGGCGGTGCCTGTGGCGAACTAACCGTCGCGGACTTGAAGCATCAAATCGTACATGTCGTTTCGGGCGCGGCCGGTCAGCTCAGCGAGCAGATCGGCCGCGTCGCGCGTACTTGCGCCCATCGCGGCCAGGTGCTCGGCGGCGGCACGTACCTGCTCGTCGGACGGGCCCTCGTGACCGGTGGGCGACTCTCCCGGCGGCAGCACCACGACCACCTCGCCGAGCGGCTCGGCGCGCCCGAAACGCTCGGCGGGCTCACCC
>CAZAHB010000357.1:0-2704 GCA_964484945.1 uncultured Armatimonadia bacterium
TTCCCCGAGGGAAAGGCCGAGAACGTGCAGGCGATGATCGACGCCGCGCGCACGTGGCGGCAGTAGGCGTCGGGAACCGAGAAACGGGAACGGGGAACCGGGAGCGGCCCCCTGACCGGCGCGTCGCCTACTGTTCCTCCTCGCCCCACTGCTCCGCCCAATCGCGCTCCACAACCCGGCTCACATGCCCGTCTCGGAAGGCCGCGTTCAGGCCGCCCACGTGGCGGAACTCCGCGGCGTCCGCGCCTCCCGACAGCACGCTCCCGTCGAAGAACATGACCCCTGCGCGGGGCGCGGGCGCCCCGGGAAGATCTGCCGGCTCAGCGCACCATTCATGGTCTAGCTGATCTCCCAGCCTTCAAGCTCGCTGGGATGCGGATCGTCGTCCGACGGGCAGATGTAGATTTGCGTGTTGTGGATATAGGTATCGAGCACCTCCGGCCACCGATCGGCCGGCGGCGCCGCATCATCGTAATCCGCCACGTACATCAGCATCTCAAGTGAGACCTGCTTGAGATTGCTCTGACAGGCCGAGGACCGCGCCTTCTCCCGTGGTGTCATTTCCGCCTTCGGCTCTGATGGCGTTGGCTCCGGCCCGGTGGGCGCCTGGTCGGGGCGCGCCGGCTGGCGTTCCGGTGGTGGCGGAGGAGCGGGCGCCGGGCCGACCGCCGGTGCAGTCCACTTTGACTTCCAATCCGAATCCCGCACCCACTTCACATGCCCGTCCACGTAAGCGCAGCTCGCACCCTCATTGTGTCGGAAGGCCGCGGCGCCGGCGCTGCCGACGGGGGAGAGGCCGTCATAGCTGAGAGGCACCGCGTTCGGCCGCTGCATCGCCTTCACCGACAGGCCGCTGACGGCTCCGTTCAGCGTATAGCTGATCGTATTGCCCTGCCACGTCGGGGGACTCGTGCGCTGGTCGGAGGGGCAGGAGTAGATTTCGTTGCTGTTGAGGTAGGGCTGGAGCCTGTCTGGCCATCGCTGCGCGGGCGGGAGGGCATCGGAGTGGTCCTGAGTGTACATGCGATGCGCACGGCCGATCTGCTGGAGGTTCGACATGCAGGCGGCCATGCGCGCACTTACGCGGGCCCTGGCGAAGACCGGGAACATGATCGCGGCGAGGATCGCGCCCACGATCACGATCATCCCCAGGCAGCCCACCACCACGATCAGCCACACCGCGGTCCCATCATCGGACTTCGACCGGATGGGGGCGCGCTTCTCGCGGCGGTCACGGTCAGGCGGGGGCTCATCCGGTGGAGGTGGGGCACGGCCGTCTTCGTCCGGGGCCAGCGCCCGCCGGATCTGTTCATCCGTCCACCCGGCGTCACGCAGCGCCTCGGTGATCTCGAGGTCGGTGTAGCCCTCTTCGCGCATCCTGTCGATGTACTCGTGGCCCGGATCCTGAGGATCCATCGCCATCGCCCCCTGTCGGACGGCAATGCGGCGACGCGTGTGAAGGTATTCGCCTCATTGACGCAGGCACCTCTGTGCGTGAAACACGGCCTGTGCTCGAACAAATGTTTCACGTGAAACATCTCCTCCGGCGGCCTGCCCCGAGGGGGAACTCCCGTACCGTGCCGCGAATCCCATACCACCGCCCACGGAGGGCGGTTCGCATGAGAATACTGGAGGAGGGGTCGGATATGGATTACCGCAACCTGGGACGCACCGGATGTAAGGTCAGTCCGCTGTGCCTTGGAACCATGCTCTTCGGCAGCGACACGGACGCCGAGGAGGCCTGTGATATTGTTGATCGCGCCCTCGATGCCGGGATCAACTTCATCGACACCGCGAACGTGTACAATCGGGGCATTTCCGAGGAGATCGTCGGCCAGGCGCTGAAGCGCAACGGTCAGCGCGATCACGTGGTGCTTGCCACGAAGGTTCATGCCACGATGGATCCCGATGACCCGAATGGTCAGGGCAACCACCGCCAGCACATTATGCGCCAGTGCGAGGCGTCGCTGCAGCGGCTGGAGGTCGATCACATCGACCTGTATCAGATCCACCGCCCGGACTCGTCGCTGCCGATAGACGAGACGCTCGGGGCGCTGGATGATCTGATCACGCAGGGCAAGGTGCGCTACGTGGGCACCTCGACTTTCGCCGCGTGGCAGCTTATGGAGTCGATCTGGGCCGCGCGCGAGCTTGGCCTCAACCGCTTCGTCTGCGAGCAGCCGCCCTACCACATACTCGACCGGCGCATTGAGCGCGAACTGATTCCGTTCGCGCAGAGCTACGGCTTCGGGATCATCCCGTGGTCGCCGCTGGCCGGCGGCTTTCTCACCGGGAAATACTCGCGCGATGGCGAGATCCCGGAGGGCACGCGCTTCGCGCAGCGCTCGGGCGAGCGGAAGGAGAAGCACTTCCGCGACCGCGTCTTCGACGTGGTCGAGACCGTGGAGGAGATCGCCTCCGTGAAGGGCTGCACCCCGGCGCAGTTCTCGCTCGCGTGGGTGATGAATCAGCCGGGCGTGACCGCGCCGATCATGGGCCCGCGCACGATGGAGCAGCTTGAGGACAACCTTGGCGCGCTGGAGGTCGAGGTCACCGACGAGGACCGCGAGCGCATCGACGAACTGGTCGATCCCGGCGAGGGCCTTGTGCCCTACTATGAGGCGGACTTCGGCCCGAGCGACTGGACCTGGCTGTAGGCTGCCGCGGCACCTGCCGATGACGGCGGGCGGTCCGTGCATACGGC
>CAZAHB010000358.1:0-2537 GCA_964484945.1 uncultured Armatimonadia bacterium
CGTTTATGAGAGCGGCGGAGGCAGCGATGAGACCTGTCAGCCGGGCGAGATCCGGCGCGATGGAGATCGCGTTGTCATCAGCGGACGCGTGTGGGGCGACATGGAAACGGTGTACGCCTGGCGCGACCCGAATCCGCTGCCTGACGGTTACGCGGAGGTCACGACCACCGGCGGTGAGGTGCAGTTCTCCTCGATCACCCTCGGCAGTGACTCCGCGCTGGCGTACACGTTCGACCGCGTGGAGCCGGACTGGCAGCCGCGCTCGGGCGAGTGGAGCGATCACACCGGGATGGCCTGCATCCTGTGGGACTACTGGATGACCGGCGACGGCCGCGAGGAGCCGGCCTTCACCTGGAACCGCCACGAGCTTCCTGAGAACGTTGCGGTGGAGATCTCCGCCGGTGAGTTCACGGAGGGGCACGAGTCCGGCGCGCATGAGCACTTCCCGTATCACGACGTCAGCGTGATCCTCGGCGGCGCGCCCGGCAATCCCGACAGCGGTTACCGCTTCGTCGTCGGCGCGGACGGGGGCGAGCGCACGGTTCTGCTACGCGATGGTGAGGAGGTCGCCTCGAGGGATGATGCGCGCTTCCGGATCATTATGGGCGGGCACTGCAACTCGCCGCGGGCGGTGCGTATCCGGGCGAAGCGCGCGGGGAATCGGCTTTCGCTGAGCTTCAACGGCATCGAGGCGCTGACCTGGACCGACCCCGAGCCGCTCAGCGGCGGCGGACACGTGGGCCTCGGCTGCGAGGGCTGCCGGACGATCTTCCGCGACTGCGTCATCTATCCGCACGTTCACGATCCCAGTTGAAGGACATTTGACGCGGATGCTCAAACAGATGTGGGACGCCCGGCAGGCGTCCGCGAAGCTGTACAGACCGCGCACACGGAGCAGATCCAGACGATGACGCCACCCGAGAAGTCCATGAGTATCCGCGAGCAACTCGAGCAGATGGAGCGCGAGCAGCTCTCGCCGTACGCGACGTGCGCGGCCGAATCGCGAGGACGCGCGACCCCGGTCGAGCCCGATCCGGTCCGCACCGCGTTCCAGCGCGACCGCGACCGGATCATCCACCTCTGCCGCTCCTTCCGGCGACTCGCGCACAAGACCCAGGTCTTCATCTCCCCCCGCGAGGATCACCTCCGGACGCGCCTGAGCCACACGCTGGAGGTTTCGCAGATCTCCCGGACCATCACGAAGGCCCTGCGCCTCAACGAGGACCTGACCGAGGCGATCGCGCTGGGCCATGATGTCGGCCACACGCCCTTCGGCCACGCGGGGGAGGCGGCGCTGGATGAAGCCTACCGGCGCTATGACTCCGATGCGAGCTTCCACCACGCCGAGCACAGCATCCGCGTGCTCACGGTCATTGAGCGCGAGGAGCGCGGCTTGAACCTCACTGCCGAGACACTCGAGGGTATCGAGGCGCACTCCAAGGGGCAGGCCGATACCGGGCCGTCGATGGCGCCCCCCGACGACATTACGCTCGAGGGCATGGTGGTGCGCATCTCCGACCGCATCGCGTACCTCAACCACGACCTCGACGACTGCCTGCGCTCGGGGCTGCTGACGCTGGAGGATCTGCCCGCGAGCTGCCCGGAGGTGCTGGGTGAACGCCACAGCGACCGCGTGGGAACGATGGTCGAGGACGTCATCGCCCGCAGCGACGGCCAGCCGACTCTGGCGATGAGCGAACGCGTGACCGAGGCGATGGATGAGCTGAAGGACTTCCTCTTCGACCGCATCTACCTCGGCCCGCCGATCATGCCCGCGCGGGAGAAGGTTTACGGGATCATCGAGCGGCTCTTCGAACTCTACATGGAGGACGATCGCGCGTACGAGGCGGATATCGGCTCAGTGCCGGGCTTCACGAAGATGCGAGCGCGGACGGTCTGCGACTACATCGCGGGGATGACCGACCGCTTCGCGCGGGACCGCTACGTGGAGCACTTCCTGCCGAGCGGATATCCGCAGTTTTGAACGGCAGGGGGAGTGGGGAGAGGGGAGCGGGGATGGGGAACGGCAAACGCGCTAACGGCGGGCGGGCAGGGAAGCTTCGTCGCGGCGCTACACGACAGCGCGCGCTCCTCACCCTCGTGTCGCAAACGACGCGACACGAGGGCCGCCCCTCCTGAACGACCGGCCGTAGCTCGTAGCTCGTAGCTCGTAGCTCGTTGCTCGTCGCTCGTCGCTCGTCGCTCGTCGCTACTCAGGACTGATCTGCCCGTTCACAAGCTCGCTCACGGTCGCCGGATCGTCCTCGACGGTGCCGCCGTTCTGGCCGAGCGCGGAGAGCGTCGCCGGCTCCAGGCCCATCTCGCGGACGCGGTCGATGATCCCACCCAGCGCCTTCACCGAGCACATGTCGCCCTGGTGCATGAGGATGATGTCGCCCGCCTGCAGGCCCTCGGTGGCGTTGCGCACGATCTGTTCGGGGCTGGGCTTGGTCCAGTCGCTCGTATTCTGAGACCAGAACGCCGCCGCCTAGCCGAGCGCCGCCATCGCCCGCAGTCCGCCCGCGGGCCAGCGCCCA